>NZ_AJZM02000410.1 GCF_000272405.2 Vibrio tasmaniensis 1F-187 | reverse complement strand
GTTATCCAGGATCTATTAGTTATCTAGGAGCTATTAATTATCCTGAATCGCAGGCAAAGAAAAAGGTCGATATTACATCGACCTTTTTTATGTTTTTCATTTGTGCTTTGCGGTATAACCTGGTTTACGTAAAGAGAAGAAAGCGATTACTCAGCAGTTTCTTCTTTCACTTCTTCTTTCGTTTCCGTGACCAAATCTAAAACTTGGTTGTCGATAAGACGAGTCTTACCTAGGAAAGCCGACATTAGAATCACTGCTTGAGTCGATTCTGAAGTGATCGCTTGTAACGTTTTTACATCACAAATGAATATTTCATCCGGTTGTAGGTCTGCTGCGCGTAGTTGGTCTGTTGCATCTTCAATGACAGACGCGTAATCATCACGACCACCACGAATAGCACTGCTGATCCAACGCATAGTGCGCGCTAGAACTGGAGCTCGCTGACGTTCATCAATCGTTAGGTTGCTATTGCGAGAGCTCATGGCTAAACCATCCATTTCACGAACAGTCGCTACGCCCACAACTTCAATGTCTAGCGCTAAGTCAGTTGTCATCTGGCGAATCACAGCAAGTTGTTGGAAATCTTTCTCACCGAAGCATGCAAAGTCTGGCTGAACGATATTAAACAGTTTCGTGACAATTGTTGATACACCGCGGAAATGACCTGGGCGAGAGGCACCTTCAAGCATATGAGATATACCAGGGACTTCAACAAACGTCTGTTTGTCCAATCCATCTGGGTACATAACCTCTGGTGTTGGCGTAAAGACTAACTCAACACCTTCGCCTGTTAGTTTGTTTAAATCGGCTTCTAACGTACGAGGGTAGTTATTTAGGTCGTCGGCGCGATCAAACTGCATTGGGTTAACAAAAATGCTTACAACAACAATGTCAGCCAGTTCACGAGCTTTCTTGACCAGAGTTAGGTGACCTTCATGTAGGTTTCCCATTGTTGGGACAAAAGCAACCGTACGTCCATCACGCTTAAACTGTTTAATCTGCTCACGAAGAGCCGCTATTTCAGCAAAAGTTTGCATAGTTACTCCTAAGCGATTGTATGAGCATCATCAGGGAAACGTGCGCTCTCTACTTCTTCTTTGTATAGAGCGACGGCTTTACGCATATCACCTGTTTCAGCTAGGAAATTCTTAGAGAATTTCGGCATGTAGTTCGCAGAAATACCGAACATGTCATGCATAACCAAGATCTGACCATCGGTAACATTACCTGCGCCGATGCCGATAACCGGTACGTCACAAGCTTCTGTAATTCTTTTTGCTAATGAAGCTGGTACACATTCAAGAAGAACGATTTGAGCACCTGCATTTTGTAGTGCTAGCGCATCAGCAACCATTTTATCGGCTTGCTCGTTGTCACGACCTTGAACTTTGTAACCACCAAAAATGTTTACCGATTGAGGCGTTAAGCCTAAGTGTGCACATACTGGTACAGCACGTTCTGTTAGCATCTTCACAGTTTCAATCAACCAGCTTCCGCCTTCGATTTTCACCATATTCGCACCAGCGCGCATTAAGGTTGCTGCGTTCTCACAGGCTTGCTCTGGTGTGGCGTAACTCATGAATGGCATGTCAGCCATAAGAAGACAGTTTGGGCTACCGGCACGCACTGAGCGAGTATGGTAAGCAATATCTTCAACGGTTACTGGTAATGTATCGTTACGACCTTGTAGAACCATGCCAAGTGAGTCACCGACAAGTAGAACTGGCATATCTTGGCTTTCGAATAATTGAGCAAAACTCGCATCATAAGCTGTCGACGTCGCGAATTTACGGCCTTCTTGTTTGCACTTGATTAGGTCGTTAATGGTTACTTTTTTCATTGATTTTCCTTAATGCGCTTGGCTATTGCTGCCAAACATTGAGCCCGTTCTTATCTACTATTTTTAGTAGTTCTGTCAGCTCAGTCCCATCAGGGAGTTGTAAACTTGGTGCGATTTCAGCAAGCGGGTAGAGCACAAACTCTCTTTCTTTCATTCCGTAATGAGGAACGGTTAAGCGCTCTGAATCGATCACCTCATTGCCGTATAACACGATATCGAGATCCAAGGTTCTTGGACCCCAACGCTCGTCTTTACGGACGCGCCCTTGCTCTTGCTCGATCTTTTGAGTGCAATCAAGCAGTTCAATTGGCGTTAATTCTGTTTTAATTGCTACTACCGCGTTGATGTAGTCGGGTTGGTTTTGCGGCCCCATTGGAGTGCTACTATATAGCTGTGAGGTCGCAACAAACGTTGTTCGCGGAAGATTCTTTAGCGTTTCGATAGCCAAGTTTGCTTGGCTAACAGGGTCGGCAAGATTACTGCCGACCGCAATGTAAGCCGTTATCATTCTGATTGCTTACTCTTTTTGTTCCTGTAAGTCTTACGGCGGCGATGACCCGACTTTGATGGTGCTGCTACGTCATTAGCCATCGCTTGACGCATATTGCGTCCTGCTGTCTGATAACGCTCCCACCATTTTGCTAGTTCTTTGGTTTCGCCACCTTCAATTTCGCCACGCATTTCTAGGAAATCGTAGCCAGCACGGAACTTATTGAGTTCCATCAGGCGAACGGCACGTTTACCGTTGCGGCGAGGCAGTCGTAGTTGCAGTTGCCAAACTTCGCGAATGGTTGCGGTATGGCGACGAGGAATCGCAATTGATTTTACTTGTCGATCAAGAATGATGTTACTTGCTTCCATGATCGCATCGTAGTGCGCCATACCCTGTTCAGCGACAAGCTTGTCTGCCAACTTGTTCATTGGGTACCAAAGCATTGCAGCAAACATAAACGCGGGGTTTACTCGCTTGCCATCTTCGATGCGAAGGTCAGTCGAGTCGAGTACCAAATCAAGCATCTGCTCGGTATGTGAGTCGTAGCCTTCTGTGAAGTGTTCCGCTACTGAAGGGAACATCTGCTGGAACAGGTTGTACTCACGCATCAAGTGGTAGGTTTCTAAACCGTGACCTGATTGCAGTAATTTTAGAGACTCTTCGTAAAGGCGCGCTGCTGGGATATCTTTTAGAAGGTGTGCTAACTCTTCAATTGGGTCGGCTGTATCTTCCTCAATATCAAAATCCAGTTTAGCGGCGAAGCGCATTGCACGTAGCATGCGTACTGGGTCTTCGCGGTAACGCGTTTCTGGATCGCCAATCAGGCGGATCAGCTTATCTTCTAAATCTTCTACACCACCCGCGTAATCGTGGATGCTATAGTCTGCAATGTTGTAGTACATCGCATTGATTGTGAAGTCACGACGTTCTGCATCTTCATCAACATTGCCGTACACGTTATCGCGTAGCAACATACCTTCTTCAGATTGCGCAGAAACGTTTTTCGATGGCTCTTGGTGGTGGCCACGGAAAGTTGCTACTTCAATGATGTCACGACCAAACATGATATGTGCCAAGCGAAAACGTCGACCGATAAGGCGACAGTTTCTGAATAGGTGCTTGATTTGCTCTGGCGTTGCGTTGGTCGCGATATCAAAATCTTTTGGCTGAGAGCCCAATAAGATGTCGCGTACACCACCACCGACTAGAAATGCGTCAAAACCCGCACCATTCAGGCGATATAACACTTTAAGTGCATTGTCGCTGATCTGCTTGCGTGAAATATTGTGCTCTTGACGAGTATAAATATTCAGAGCTAATTCGTGGAATCCGCGTTGTTCGCTTGGGGTATTGTCGTTTGTATTCATTAGTTTATAACAAAGTAGGTATCGCCAGCTTTGTTTTTCTCTTAGTCCAAAGTGGTAGTGCAGAGTTTAATTGCGGCTAATAATAGCTTAGCGCGAGCCATTTGAGAACATCGTCTGCTTAGTCACAGGTATTTGTTACGGTATTTTTATGTATCGTTATTGCGATTTGCCGTTAGTTTCGAACTCATTGCTGTGCTCTTTTTGTAAACTATCAGGTAACTGATAGACGTTCCATTGCTGGCAGCCCCACAATAAAATTTCATCTATTGACGCCTCGAAAAGAGCATTCGGGATATTAAAACCTAAGAATCGCATCGCATTGATTAACGTCGGTTTTGGGTTGTCGAGATCTATCGCGGTGGCATGATTTTGTTTTGACAGTTTATTCCCCAAGCCATCGGTTGCCAATGGTAAGTGCAAGTAGCTCACGTTTTTTTGCTTGAGCGTCTTATACAAACTGATTTGTCGACCTGTTGGTTCTATCAGATCTGCACCTCTAACGACTTCTGTTACCCCTTGTTCGATGTCATCAAGGACAACTGCCAAGTTATAGGCAAACAACCCATCTCTGCGCTTGATAATAAAATCTTCTTCAGCCAATGCTTTGGGAATTTGAATCGTGCCGTGACGAACATCGTCAAAGGACTCGATGGGAAAGTCCATACACAAGCGCACCGCCTGTTCGCCTGAATCAACCAAACCTTTGTCTCGGCAGTGGCCACTATAAAACCCACCCAAGGACTTTATTTGCTTACGGGTACATTGACAGTAGTAGGCCTGATTGTCAGTGACCCATTGATCAATTTGAGCTTGATATAGGTCATGACGCTGGCTTTGATAAACGACTTCACCGTCCCAATACAGGTGGTAAGCCTCAAGCGTCTTAAGAATGAGGTCTGCAGCGCCAGCCATTTCTCTTGGCGGATCGAGGTCTTCCATACGAACTAACCATTGTCCTTGGTTAGATTTCGCTTGAAAGTAGCTACCAAGAGCAGCAACCAGTGAGCCAAAATGAAGAGGACCTGACGGTGATGGTGCAAAGCGTCCGATATAATTCATGAGTGAGAAACCTAATCTTGATGGTACCGCAGTAGCCGATTCTTAAGACGTTTGGTGATTAGTTTATCGCTATCAACAACGATATAAACCACTTTTTAAAACAAACAAAAAAGGGAGCCAAAGCTCCCTTTCTTTACATCCGCAAGAATTAACCTTGCATCTGTTTCTCTTTGATCTCTGCAAGTGTTTTACAGTCAATACAAAGGTCAGCAGTTGGACGAGCTTCAAGACGACGAATACCAATCTCGACACCGCAAGAGTCGCAGAAGCCGAAATCGTCTTCTTCGATCTTATCTAGTGTCTTCTCAATTTTCTTGATAAGACGGCGCTCACGGTCACGGTTACGTAACTCTAGGCTGAATTCTTCTTCTTGAGAAGCTCGGTCAACAGGATCTGGAAAATTCGCTGCTTCGTCCTGCATGTGGTGCACAGTACGATCAACTTCTTCCCTGAGCTGGTTGCGCCAAGCTGATAAAATTTTTGTAAAATGTTCCGTTTGCTCAGGTGACATGTACTCTTCACCTGTCTTTGCTTGGTACGGTTCAACACCTGCGATGGCTAGGATGCCTAGCGCTTTTTTCTTAGATTCTGGCATACAGCATCTCCTATTTACACCTAGTCAACTGCAAAGCAGCTAATTTTAAGGCGGGTATCTATAGCAGAAAGAACGAATGGTGGCAAATACTCTTGTTAAAACTTGCAATCAATGTGAATAGTTCAGCATTTTTGCTTAGCTATTGATAAATTCAACGGCTTGTTTTAGTTGTATTTGAGTACTGCTGAGCTCTGCTTTATAGCAAAGCACTTCAACTCCAGCGTCTTGTGCTTGTTTTAGTAATAACGAATATTTGGCGTCTATATGGTGTGCCGCAGACACTTTTTCAATGCCTGAATGTAAAACAGTGAATAAAAGTACGGCTCTACTTCCAGATTCGACCATTTCTGTGAGTTCTCGCAGATGTTTTTGGCCTCTAGTTGTCACTGCATCAGGGAAAAAACCTTGTCCTTCGGTCGACGCTTGTTGTTTAGTTGATATTTGTCGCTTAGTTGACACTTGTTCGTCGAGCAAAGTGACGCTTTTTACTTCGATATAGCAAGGCGGCTTTTCGTTATCTTCAAGCAGAATATCAATGCGACTATTCTCACTGCCATATTTCACTTCGGTTCGTAACGCGTTATAACCTAAGAGTTCAACTATAGTCCCATTTTCAATTGCTTCCACCGCTAGCTGGTTTGCCCGCGCAGTATTTACACAAATACGGTGACCTTTGTCTGTTTCTGAGATCTCCCAGCTGTTTGGGTACTTTCTTTTTGCATTGTCTGACGTTGAGTACCACACCGTATTGCCAGGAGTCGCACATCCTGTCATCGCTCCGGTGTTAGCGCAGTGGATAGTACGCTCGCTGCCGTCTGGAAGTTGGATGTCAGTGAGAAAGCGTTTATAGCGTTTAATAAGAGTCGCTGGCTCTAATGGAGGATTGAAGTGCATATTACTTATTTAGAGAGGTAGGTTTTTATGTACAATGTTGCCAACATTACACCACAAGGTTCACCCATTGCCACAACTGCCCATAGAAGCTGTGATGCCAGATCTGCTCGCTGGCGTACAAACACACACTCAACTTATTCTAAAGGCCGCTCCCGGTGCCGGTAAGTCAACATTCTTCCCTTTACAGTTGGTTAAAACTAATGCCGTTCAAGGCAAAATCATTATGCTTGAACCAAGGCGTTTGGCTGCAAGGAATATTGCTACTTACTTAGCGAGCCAACTAGGAGAGAAAGTGGGAGAGAGCATAGGTTTTAGGGTTCGTGGTGAATCTAAAACCAGTAGTGCGACTCGCTTGGAAATCGTGACTGAAGGGATCATGACGAGAATGATCCAAACCGACCCTGAATTGACTGGGGTTGATATGGTGATCTTTGATGAATTTCATGAACGCAGCATTCACGCAGATACTGCATTGGCGTTTAGCTTGGAGATCCAAGATGCGCTGCGTGACGATCTAAAAGTGGTGGTGATGTCGGCAACCTTAGATCAACACGCTCTGCAATCTTTGTTACCTGATGCCAAGTATGTTGAATCGCAAGGCCGAACTTTCCCTGTCGACTTCCGCTATCAGCCATTAGGCTCGAATGAATATTTAGCACCTAAGATGGCCAACGTGATTCGTTCTCTGATGGAGAAAGAATCGGGTTCACTTTTGGCTTTCTTACCGGGTGTCTCGGCGATAAAACAAGTGGAATCACAACTTGGGCAACTTGTCAGTGATATTGACGTGTGTCCGTTGTATGGCCAATTGAGTTTTGAACAGCAGCAGAGAGCGATCGCGCCATCGGTGAAAGGGCGTCGAAAAGTGGTATTGGCCACTAACATTGCGGAAACCTCTTTGACGATTGAGGGGATTCGTTTAGTGGTTGATTCGGGGTTAGAACGAGTTGCAAAGTTTGATTTGAAAACCGGTATTACCAAGCTTGAACAAGTGAAAATTTCGCAGTCTTCTGCTGAGCAAAGAGCGGGTCGAGCAGGGCGAATCGAAGAGGGCTTGTGTGTTCGCTTGTACAGCGAAACACAGCTTATGCAGCAACCTGCTGTACCAGAACCTGAAATTCTTCATTCTGATTTGTCTTCGTTGGTGTCTGAATTGACGCAATGGGGCGCTGCGAGTGCTGAGGAACTGCAATGGTTAGACGTTCCACCAAAAGCTTCAACAGAACAAGGTAAGCAACTCTTACAAAATCTGGAACTGTTAGACGCTAATGGGCAGTTCACTTCGATCGGTAAGCAAGCCCAGCGCCTAGGCATTGAGCCGCGTATCGCTAGTATGCTGATCAAAGCTCAGCAAAACAGTCCAGCCTTGTTGAATGTCGCGATTGTCGCTGCCGCTTTACTCGAAGATCCGGAACGCAATGTGACGGATATCCAACACTCGCTACATCGACTTAAGCAAAGAAAGCACTCGAAAAACAGTGTTGTGATGCAGCGAGCGAAAAGTCTCGCCAGCAAACTCAATCATCACTTAGATTTGTCACAAGTTGACGAATCATTGCTACCATTAGTGCTTTGTTTTGCATTCCCAGACCGAATTGCACAAGCGAGAAGTGCAACCAGCAGTGCTTTCCTTCTGGCGAATGGCCACGGCGCTGAGGTTCGTGACGATGACCCATTGGCGAACAATGACTATATCGTAGTGATTGATTTGATGCGCAGCACAGGGCGAGCCAGTCAAATTTTCTTAGCCACTGCGGTTGATATCGCGCAGCTAGAAGCTGAATTTCCAAAACTGTTTGTGCGTTCCGATTACGCCGATTGGGATGAGAAACGTGGCCGTTTAGTTGCAGAGCAGCGAGTGTCTCTGGGCAAGTTGATTATCAGCACCAAAGCTTTAGCTGATCCCGATGCGAATCAGGCGAGCCAAGCGCTGTTCAATTATGTCGCTCGGTGCGGGTTGGATCGCTTAAATTGGACAGCTTCGGCTAAGCAGTTGGTTGAGCGTGTACGCTGTGCACAGCTTTGGATGCCTGAGCATGATTGGCCAGCAATGGACGATGTGAGTTTGATTGAACACCTTGATGAGTGGCTATCTCCGTATTTGAATGGCATTAAGTCGGCAAAAGGGCTGGCTAGTGTTTCGATTGAGCAAGCATTGTCGACTTATCTTGGCTGGCCTTTGAATCAAGAAATCGACCAATGGCTGCCAACACACTATCTGATGCCAACAGGCAGCAAGAAGGCCATTCGTTATCAATATCAATCTGAACCCGTGATCTCAGTGCGAATGCAGGAAGTCTTTGGCGAACAAGACTCGCCATTGATCGCGCAAGGGCGTAAAAAAGTAGTGCTTGAGCTCCTTTCTCCAGCACAGCGACCACTACAAATTACTCAAGATTTAGCCGGCTTTTGGGCTGGCGCGTACAAAGAAGTACAAAAAGAGATGAAAGGCCGTTACCCAAAACATCCTTGGCCGGATGACCCTGCTAACCATGTAGCAACCACTAAAACCAAACGACAGTTGAATCGATGATGACCAAAATGTTAACGCCCAAAAAGGCACCACCTAAAAAAGCGCCAGCAAAGAAGTCACCAGCGACCAAAGCCAAGCCAAGAAAACCTAGAGCGGCTGCGAAAAAGACCAAATCTAAGGCTAAGAAATCTGGCAAAAGAGGTTGGTTGAAGATCTTATGGGGCATTTCTTGGAAAGCAGGCTTAGCGCTTGCGGCATTACTGTTGTTCGTCGGTATTTATCTCGATTCTGTGGTTAAGCAACGCTTTGAAGGTCAGCTGTTTGATTTGCCAACCGTGGTTTATGCGCGAGTGCTAGACCTGTCTCCGGGAACTCCGGTGAGTTTAGTTCAGGTTAAGAATGAGCTCGATGTACTTAATTATCGTAAGGTGAACGCGCCTCGTCACCCGGGCGAATACTCCTCTTCTTCAACCAAGATTGAAATGATTCGTCGTCCGTTCGAGTTTGTCGATGGACCGGAAGCGGATCGTCATGTGATGCTGCATTTCAACGGTAACGAGTTAACTCGTATTCAGTCGCTAGAGAAGAAAGGCGACATGGGTTATCTGCGTGTTGAACCGAAAATGCTTGGCATGCTTGAGAAAAGTAACGATGAGCAGCGCCTGTTCTTAAAACGTAATCAATTCCCAGAAGTGATGGTTGATGCCTTATTAGCAACCGAAGACCGAAATTTCTATCAACACGATGGAGTGTCGCCACTGGCCATCGCTCGTGCAATGGTCGTTAACGTCAAAGCTGGGCGAACGGTACAAGGTGGTAGTACGCTGACACAACAGTTGGCAAAAAACCTGTTCTTGTCCAGTGAACGTACATTGTGGCGTAAGGTTCGTGAAGCCTACATTGCACTTATTTTGGACCATCGTTACAGCAAAGACCGAATCCTAGAGGCTTACTTAAACGAGGTTTACCTTGGGCAAAATGGTGGACAAGCGATTCATGGCTTCGGCTTAGCGTCTCGCTTGTACTTCGGTCAGCCAATTCAAGAGCTCCGTATCGATCAGCTAGCACTGCTGGTGGGTATGGTGAAAGGACCGTCGTATTACAATCCGGTTCGTTATCCTGAGCGTGCTAAGACTCGACGCGATTTGGTTCTTCGCTTATTGATGCAACAAGACATCTTAACTCCGCGACAATACGAAGAGGCGGCGAGTCGTGATTTGGATATTCAAGACAACCCACGCATTGCTAGCCGTCAGCCCGCTTATTTCCAACAAGTAAACATTGAGCTTAAGAAGTATGTCGGCGATCGATTTGAGGCGAAAAAAGGATTCGAGTCTTTACCTCTCTGGATCCGGTATCTCAAGACAAGTTAGAGAAGTCGATTGCTCGTAAGGTGCCTGATTTATCGAAAACCGCAGGTAACAAGCTGGAAGCAGCAGCTATTGCCGTGGATAGAAATACCGGTGAAATCCGGGCGATGGTCGGTGGTAAGCGTACTGGCTACGATGGCTTTAACCGTGCCTTGAACGCGAGTCGCCCAATTGGTTCTTTGGTCAAGCCTGCAATTTACTTAACCGCACTAGAGCAGCCTCAGAAGTACACGTTGGCGACAACATTGAAAGACACGCCACTGAGCTTGAAAGGCAGTAAAGGTAGCGTGTGGAGCCCGAGAAACTTCGATCGTAAGTTCCGTGGCGATGTGCCTTTGTATGTGGCGCTTTCTAAGTCTTACAACGTACCTACTGTTCGTTTAGGCATGCAATTAGGCATTGATAGTGTCTCGGATACGATTGGAAAACTGGGGGTTGATAAAAATGAAATTCGCCCAGTACCGTCGATGTTTTTGGGGTCGTTCTCACTGACTCCATTCCAAGTCGCGCAGATGTATCAAACTATCACCAACTCTGGCCGTATCGCACCTTTGTCTGCACTTCGCTCTGTGGTTGATAACGATGGCGAGGTTCTGTATCAGTCGATCCCTCGTGCATCACAAAGCGTTGACCAGCAAGCCGCTTGGCTAACAACCTATGCAATGAAACGTGGCGTATCGGAAGGTACGGGGCGTTTCCTACAAGGTCAGTTTGCATGGGCGGGATTAGCCGGTAAAACGGGTACCAGTAATGACAGCCGTGACAGTTGGTTCGTGGGTGTTGATGGTCGTGAAGTCACGACGATTTG
Source organism: Vibrio tasmaniensis 1F-187 (assembly GCF_000272405.2). Classification (GTDB taxonomy): domain Bacteria; phylum Pseudomonadota; class Gammaproteobacteria; order Enterobacterales; family Vibrionaceae; genus Vibrio; species Vibrio tasmaniensis_A. Next base: position 54,211 of record NZ_AJZM02000410.1, on the reverse strand, counting down.
GTTAGGCCGAGATGATAATAAACCGACTAAACTAACCGGTTCTAGCGGTGCGTTGCGTGTCTATGCTGATTATCTGAAGCAAAGAATGCCTGAACAACTATTACTGCCTTGGCCAACAGGAATTGCGACCGCGAGCTTTACTCGAACTTCTGAAGGGGCGTTAGAGTTTGACTGTGGTGGTACAGTCAAATTGCCGGTCTGGGATGAAAGTGGCAGCATTAAAAAGGGCTGTGAAAGTCAACCAAAACAGTGGCTAAAGAAGCTTTTTCAGTGGTAAAGTCATAACAGAAAAGAATGACAAGGATAGTTTAGATAATGATTTATCGTTGGTTAGTGAGTAGCTTGGGTATTGTCGGTACTGTGATCAGTTTTCAACTGTTTGCCGCTACTGCAGCACAGGTTGATTCATCAGAACATGTTGAACTTAAACAAGCTCATAAAAGGCCAACCGTTGCTGTCGTTCTTGCTGGTGGTGGGGCAAAAGGTGCGGCTCACATCGGTGTGCTTAAAGCCCTAGAAGAGATGCAAATTCCGGTTGATTACATTACCGGTACCAGCATGGGCGCATACGTTGGTGGTCTTTATGCGACAGGGATGAGCGCTGATGAGATCGAGAGCTTTATTTATACGGTTGATTGGAATCGTGGTTATCGCGATCGCGTTAACCGTAGTGATCGCCGTGTGCGAGACAAAGAATATGAAGACCGTTATCAACTGAATACCGATCTCGGTTTAGGTTGGGGCGAAATCAAAGCCAGAAAAGGTGTGGTTCAAGGTCAGAATATGTTGCGTATTCTGCGCGAGACCACTGGTAATTTATCTCCCCTCGATTCTTTCGACAGCCTCGCTATTCCATATCGCTCTGTCGCAACCGATATTATCGACCTTGAAGAAGTCGTCATCGATCATGGTCACCTTGTTGATGCGATGATGGCGAGTATGTCAGTACCTGGAGCACTTCCTCCTTATGAAGTTGATGGGCGAATGTTGGTCGATGGTGGTGTCACCAATAACATGCCTGTTGATGTTGCTAGAGCGATGGGGGCTGACATAGTTATTGCGATTGATATCAGTACTAACTACAAAAGCAAAGAAGACTTCACTAACTTTTTAGCCGCAGCAGACCAACTCTCTAATTACCTTGTTCAACGCAGCACTCAAGAGCAAGCCGCGACGTTAACAGACGATGATTTTTTCCTACGTCCTGATGTTGGGCAAATGGAGACCACCGAGTTCGATAAAATGCCGACGGCTTATCATGCTGGATACGAAGCAACAAGGCAGTATACGGATCAGCTTTCTAAGTTGGCGCTCTCTAACGCAGACTATCAAAAGTATATCGATCAGAAACAGCAAGCTCGAAAGCAGCTAAAACATGGTGACCAGACTGTCGTTGATAGAGTTGTTATTAACAACAACACCCACTATTCAGATAAGTTGATCGAAAATCGTTTAAACCTCGATTCTGGTCAGGTTATTAAAACCAGTGAAATCGAATCTAAAGTGAAAGATCTTTATGCCTTAGATCGGTTCGAGTTGGTTACTTATGAATTTGAAAATGTTGATGGTGAGGATCAACTGCTGGTCGATGTGAACGAAAAATTTTGGGGTCCAAACTACCTCAATTTTCGATTCTTTCTTGAAGATGATTTCTCTACAACCAGCCAGTACTCGCTCGGTGTCTCTGCCAACTTTACCGATATTAATAAGCATGGTGCAGAGCTAAGAACTAATATCGAGATGGGAACGGACAAACGCATTGAGGCGGAACTCTTCTCACCATTCTTTTCGAGTCAAAAGTTGTTCACATCTGTGTCTATTGCTTACAGCAACCAGAATCGAAACCTGCCAGCAGGAATCGGCGAGATTGGAGAACCTACACTGGATGCAACCAAAGACTACTTACCAATGTCTTATCAAGAGTATCTGAGTGAATTTGCATTGGGCTATCAACCGACATTGTGGCAAGAGCTGAAATTTGGTGCACGTTATACCGATGGCAGTATTGAGGTGGCATCATTACCTTCACTAGGAAGTGGTGGCTATAAACGTATTGGTGCCTTTGCCAGTTATAGATTGGATACTTTGGATAACTTCAGTCTTCCTACCGAAGGTTATTTTGTCGATTTAGAGTACCTTATCTCTCATGACGATTTTGAGAATGAGAGCTCTAATGGTGGTTCAGATTTCTCTTCTGAGAGTGATACAGTCTTTGAACTTTCGGCCAATTTTATGGCAGCACAAAGCATTGAAAAGCACACTTTAGTCGCAAAGGTTGATTACGGCATCGTAGAAAGTAAAAACTCAGTCTTTCCGATTGATCCGAAAGAGCTAGGAGGGTTCCTTAATCTATCCGGTATTCCAAGAAATAGTTTGATCGGTCAGAACTTAGCTTACACCAGTTTGATCTACCGTTATAAGTGGTTTGAAAATGACTTCGGCCTCTTTGAATCACCGTTCTACGTGGGCGCCTCTATTGAACATGGTGGTGTTTGGTCGAACAATGACTTAAAACTGGATGAAGCTCCAATGTATACTGCAGGCTCTGTTTTTGCGGGTGTCGACTCACCCATCGGGCCGATCATATTAGCTTATGGTCGAACCGAAGATAACTTTGATTCGGTGTACCTGATTGTCGGTACTTCCTACAAATAATCATGCGTAGAGTCACCGTTTAACTGCGTAAATAGGCAAAAATAGTGGGACTTTCGTCTTAACTTGCTATGTTGGTCAAAATGATAAGATTTTAATTTAACGTTAAATTTGCTATTCTACCGCCCACAGTTTGGCCTCTATGATGCCGCTCATCAATACAAATTGAATGACAAAAATGGCAATGGAGAGCCAAGTTTCCAAGGATGTTCGCTTCTTTATTTTACTAATAATTATGAAGGTAAGAAGTGAACCGCAATGAGAGGAAAAAAGTCGTGCTTGAAGCCTACCGTAAACACGTCGAAGAACGTGCTGCCGAGGGAGTTGTCCCAAGACCACTAGATGCTGAGCAAGTCGCTGGCCTAGTTGAACTTCTAAAGAATCCACCTCAAGGTGAAGAAGAAATCATTCTTGACCTACTAGAAAATCGCATTCCACCGGGTGTAGATGAAGCTGCTTATGTAAAAGCTGGCTTCCTTACGGCTATCACTAAAGGTGAAGTAGCTTCTCCACTAGTAAGCAAAGCAAAAGCTGCACAACTGCTTGGTACTATGCAAGGTGGTTACAACATCGAGTCTCTAGTGTCTCTGTTAGACGATGCTGAGCTTGCTCCAATCGCAGTTAAAGCCCTGTCTCATACTCTACTGATGTTCGATGCGTTTTACGATGTAGAAGATAAAGCGAAAGCAGGTAATGCTTCAGCACAACAAGTACTTCAATCTTGGGCTGATGCTGAATGGTTTACAGCGAAAAACAAAGTAGCGGAAAAGATCACCGTTAAAGTATTTAAAGTTACCGGTGAAACTAACACTGATGACTTATCACCAGCGCCTGATGCATGGTCACGTCCTGATATCCCAGTGCACGCGAAAGCGATGCTGAAGATGGAACGTGATGGCATTACTCCTGATGAACAGGGTAGCGTTGGTCCAATCAATCAAATTGAAGAAATGCAAAAAGACGGCATTCCACTGGCTTACGTTGGTGATGTTGTTGGTACAGGTTCTTCACGTAAATCGGCAACAAACTCAGTACTTTGGTTCATGGGTGAAGATATCCCATTCGTACCAAACAAGCGTACTGGCGGTGTTTGTCTGGGTGGTAAAATTGCACCAATCTTCTACAACACAATGGAAGATTCAGGCGCACTACCCATTGAACTGAACGTACAAGACATGAACATGGGCGATGTCATTGATATCTACCCGTACGAAGGTGTTGTTCACAAGAACGGTTCTGTGATTTCAAACTTTGAGCTAAGCAAAGTACTTCTTGATGAAGTGCGTGCTGGTGGCCGTATTCCACTGATCATTGGTCGTGGCCTAACGGGTCGTGCTCGTGATGCTCTAGGCCTAGCTGAAACCGATCTGTTTGCTAAACCAATCGATCCTTCTGCTTCTGATAAAGGCTACACATTAGCTCAGAAGATGGTAGGTAAAGCGTGTGGCGTTGAAGGTGTGCGTGCGGGTCAGTACTGCGAACCTAAAATGACAACGGTAGGTTCTCAAGATACTACCGGTCCTATGACGCGTGATGAGCTGAAAGATCTGGCTTGTCTTGGCTTCTCTGCGGATCTTGTGATGCAGTCTTTCTGTCACACATCAGCATACCCGAAACCAGTTGATGTAAACACTCACCATACACTGCCTGATTTCATCATGAACCGTGCAGGTGTTTCACTTCGTCCGGGTGATGGTGTTATCCACTCATGGTTAAACCGTATGCTTCTTCCTGATACTGTAGGTACAGGTGGTGACTCGCATACTCGTTTCCCTCTAGGTATTTCATTCCCTGCTGGTTCTGGTTTGGTAGCATTTGCTGCGGCAACAGGCGTTATGCCTCTTGATATGCCTGAATCTATCTTGGTTCGCTTTAAAGGCGAAATGCAACCGGGTATCACACTACGTGACCTAGTACATGCAATTCCGCTTTACGGTATCAAGCAAGGTTTACTAACGGTAGAGAAAGCAGGAAAGATCAATGAGTTCTCTGGTCGTGTACTAGAAATTGAAGGTGTTGAGCACCTATCTGTTGAGCAAGCATTTGAACTTTCAGATGCATCAGCTGAGCGTTCTGCGGCAGGTTGTACGGTTAAGCTATCTCAAGAGTCTATCGATGAGTACCTGAACTCGAATATCGTCATGCTTAAGTGGATGATCGCTGAAGGTTACGGTGATGTTCGTACGATTGAGCGTCGTATTACCGCAATGGAAGAGTGGTTAGTGAACCCTGAGTTGCTATCTGCTGATTCAGATGCGGAATACGCACACGTTATCGAGATTGATCTTGCTGACATCGATCAACCAATCCTATGTGCACCAAACGATCCAGATGATGCTCGTCTTCTTTCTGACGTTCAAGGCACTGAGATTCAAGAAGTGTTCATCGGTTCTTGTATGACCAACATCGGTCACTTCCGTGCTGCAGGTAAGATGCTAGAAGAGTTTAATGGCTCTTTAAATACTCGCCTATGGGTTGCTCCGCCAACTAAGATGGATAAAGACCAACTGACAGAAGAAGGCTACTACGGCATCTTCGGTCGTGCTGGGGTTCGTATTGAAACTCCGGGTTGTTCATTATGTATGGGTAACCAAGCTCGTGTTGCTGATGCTTCGACGGTTATGTCTACGTCTACTCGTAACTTCCCGAACCGTTTAGGTAATGGCGCGAACGTTTATCTGGCTTCTGCTGAGCTTTCTGCTGTTGGCGCGATTCTAGGTCGTATCCCAACGAAAGAAGAGTACTTAGCGTACGCTGAGAAGATTAATGCAACGGCTGCTGATACATACCGTTACCTGAACTTCCATAAAATGGGTCAGTACACGGAAAAAGCAGACACGGTTATCTTCCAAGAACCAGCTTAGTTCCTCGTTATATTTGTAGCTGCAGCGTTGTTGACTGCGTACGTTCACCCTAATCACATAGAGCTTCTATGCTCATAGGGATGAACGTACTTGTCGCCTAGCTGCAACTCCAACTATTTAGAGGAACCCAAATGATAGAGCGTCTACTTCGGTAGGCGTTTTTTTATGTCTGAATGTTAGTTTACGAGCGACTCGATCTCTTGATGACTTCGCTATATACTCTCGCCTCATTTTTTACCCTATCTGTCATTAGTGCGCGGAGCCTTTATGGAATTTGAATTTACACGAAACACTTTAATGGGCGAGTACTATGTAAAGTGCAGCATGGGTCATGAAATTGTTGGCCGCTGGCTTCAAGAAGAGATCGGGAAAGATAAGCAGAAACTGGATCATGTGATGGCGTTGATTGAGCAATCTCGACAAGATCTGAGCAATGAAGTGACGCTACTAGGCAAAGAGATCAGCCTAGCGATCAATGAAGACGACGTAACGATTCAAGAAAATGTGCTAGGGCACGAACAAGAGATGGAAGAGGGCAGTGAGTTCGATTTCTATAATTGTGAAAGCGAAGCAAGCTGCGGAATTGACGATTTCGAGTTGCTCATCGAACGTTGGATTGATTTTTTAGGTTACTAGTTGCTAATGATTTTGCATCGTGAAAGTTTCGTTGCCCAAAACTAGAGCAACGACAGTGCAACGCATTAAGATAGTGAAAAGGCCGCACCACATTGGTGCGGCCTTTTTCGTTTCCAAAACGGTATTGTTTCTATTTTATTTAAAATCAACAACTTAAATTTCTGGCACGCTACTTGGATTGTAATAAGAGTATTAACGGATTAAGTGAAGAATTTAAGGAAAGAATATGAAATTAATAAATGCCATTGTAAAGCCGTTCAAATTAGACGATGTACGCGAAGCGCTCTCTGATGTGGGTATTGAAGGTATGACGGTTTCTGAAGTGAAAGGCTTTGGTCGTCAGAAGGGGCACACTGAATTGTATCGTGGTGCAGAGTACCAGGTGGACTTCCTACCCAAGGTAAAGCTAGAGATTGCAACCCAAGCTGAAAATGTTGACCGAGTTGTTGAAGCGATTAGCCAAGCGGCGCACACCGGAAAAATCGGCGATGGCAAAATTTTTGTGTATGACCTAAGCCAAGCCGTACGAATTCGTACTGGTGAAATGGATGCTGAAGCACTTTAAAGAATTACAAGGACTGGAGACTTTAATATGGAACTTACAACAACAGTAACGGAACTACGTTACGCATTAGACACTTTTTTCTTCCTCATCTCAGGTGCGTTGGTCATGTGGATGGCTGCAGGCTTCGCAATGCTTGAAGCTGGTCTAGTTCGTTCAAAGAACACCACAGAAATTTTAACTAAGAACATTTGTTTGTACGCGATTGCTTGTACGACTTTCTTAGTCGTTGGTTACAACATTATGTATGTCGATAACGGCGAAGGTGGCTGGTTACCGTCATTTTGTACTCTGATTGGTACTCAAGGTGAAGGTGCAGACCACTCATTAGAATCAGACTTCTTCTTCCAAGTCGTTTTCGTTGCAACAGCAATGTCTGTGGTATCTGGCGCGGTTGCTGAGCGAATGAAACTTTGGTCATTCCTTATCTTCTCTGTCGTGCTAACAGCATTCATCTACCCAATGGAAGGTTACTGGACTTGGGGCGGTGGTTTCCTATCAGAAGCCGGCTTCAGTGACTTTGCTGGTTCAGGTATCGTACATATGGCTGGTGCTTCAGCAGCGTTAGCGGGTGTTCTTCTGCTGGGTGCTCGTAAAGGTAAATATGGTAAGAACGGTGAGATCTACCCGATTCCAGGTTCAAACATGCCACTGGCAACGCTAGGTACATTTATCCTTTGGTTTGGTTGGTTCGGTTTCAACGGTGGTTCTCAACTTATGGTTTCTGACTTTGAGAACGCGACAGCGGTTGGCCAAATCTTCCTTAACACCAACGCAGCAGCAGCAGCAGGTGCTATCGCAGCACTACTAGTATGTAAAACGACTTGGGGTAAAGCTGACCTAACAATGATTCTTAACGGCGCGTTAGCTGGCCTAGTAGCAATCACTGCCGATCCTTTATCACCATCACCTTTATTTGCTGTAGCGATTGGTTCGGTATCTGGTGCATTGGTTGTATTCAGCATCATCGCTCTAGACAAAGCTAAGATTGATGATCCAGTAGGTGCTATATCGGTACACGGTGTGTGTGGTTTCTTCGGTCTAATGGCTGTGCCACTAAGCAATGCTGATGCAACGTTTGGTGCTCAACTATTGGGTGCAGCAGTAATCTTTGCATGGGTATTCGGTGCTAGCCTAGCGGTATGGGCAGTGCTTAAAGCAACAATCGGTATCCGAGTAACTGAAGATGAAGAACTTGAAGGTATGGACATGCACGATTGTGGTGTCGGCGCCTATCCAGAGTTTGTGTCTGTAAAATAGAACATTATGTATTAATCCATAATTTACAAATATTTACATATTACCCACTTGAAACCTGCTCTCATGAGCAGGTTTTTTTGTGCTCTATCATTGAAATTAATATTTTAATAAATATAATAACGCAACTGATATAGATTATCATTTCGATATAAAGGACTTTACCAATGAAAAAATTGCTAACTCTTTCAGCTCTAGCATGTAGCGCAATCGCACCAACGGCTGCAATCGCTGCTGAAGAAGTAAACGTATACTCTTACCGTCAACCTTTCCTTGTTGAACCTATGTTTGATGAGTTCACAAAAGAGACAGGCATCGAGGTGAATGTTAAGTTTGCTAAGAAAGGTTTAGCAGAGAAGCTAGCTCAAGAGGGCGAATACAGCCCAGCAGATGTGGTATTAACTGTTGATATCAGCCGTCTATCTGAGCTAACTGAAAAAGGTTTAGTTCAAGCTGTAGAAAGTGATGTTCTAGAAAAGAATATCCCAGCTCAGTACCAAGACACAGCTAACGAGTGGTTCGCTCTAACAACTCGTACACGTAGCGTTTACTCTTCTCGTGACCGTGTTGGTCGTCTAGGTGAAGATTTCACTTACGCTGATCTAGCTAAGCCAGAATTCAAAGGTAAAATCTGTACACGTAGTGGTAAGCACCCATACAACGTTTCTCTAGTATCTTCGATGATTGCTCACAAAGGTGAAGCTGAAACGAAAGAATGGCTAGAAGGCGTAAAAGCAAACCTAGCACGTAAGCCTCAAGGTAATGACCGTGCACAAGTTAAAGCGATCAAAGAAGGTCTATGTGACGTTTCTCTTGGTAACAGCTACTACCTAGGTAAGATGGTTAACGATAAAGAGCAAAAAGCTTGGGCTGACGCTGTTTACCTTAACTTCCCTAACCAAGAGACAACAGGTACTCACGTAAATATCTCTGGTATGGCAATGGCTAAATTCTCTCCAAATAAAGAGAACGCAGTTAAGCTAATGGAATTCCTATCTGGTGACGTGGCGCAAGGCATGTACGCAGAAGTGAACTACGAATACCCAGTTAAAGCTGATGTTAAACCTTCAGAGCTTGTTGCTTCTTGGGGGGAATTCAAAGCTGATACAATTTCTCTAGACCAGATTGCTGACCACCACGCAGCTGCAATCAAGCTACTAGACGAAGTCAAGTTCGATCTATAATTTTTTACTGTAGGCTTCGGCCCAAGTAAAATGACAGCCTCAAGTCGCCATTCCGGTAACTTGGGGTTGTTTTGTTTTGGAAAATCACTTTTTGATACAAAGCTCCCCGTTAATCCCCAGAGTTATGAGCATCTCACCTTGAAGTCATTACAGTATATGGGTATAAATAACCCCCCATTAAAAGGATATGAGATGTATTTGCAAATGCATTTGTGTTTCATTAAGCCTCGTTGTAGTTAGGCGATGAAAGAAAAGAATTATTTATGGAACACCAGTAGCTGCATCATTGCTGTATTGCTGGTTTTACCGATTTTAGCGATTTTTACGACTGCTGTTGGAGAAACTGATGAGCTATTTTCTCATCTTATGTCCACAGTAATGCCCACCTATACTTATAATACGGTGGTTTTAGTCATAGGAACCTTATTCCTGTCTTTGGCTTTTGGTATTCCGTCAGCTTGGATTATGGCAATGTGCCGTGTTCCAGGAGAGCGCGTTTTACAGTGGGCGTTAGTGCTGCCATTAGCAATGCCAGGCTATATTGTCGGGTATATCTTTACCGATTGGTTCGACTTTGCAGGTCCTGTTCAAATTCTGCTACGAGATTTAACAGGTTGGGGGCCCGGAGAGTACTGGTTCCCAGACATTAGAACCTTGTTCGGAGCTATTTTTGTTCTGTCACTTGTTCTCTACCCCTATGTTTATTTGCTATGCCGCGCGGCTTTTATGGAGCAAAACGTCTCCTTATTACAATCCGCTCGGTTGTTAAAGTGTTCACCTTGGGAAAGCTTTCGTCGTATTTCCTTGCCGCTTGTTCGTCCATCAATGGCGGTCGGTCTATCACTGGTTGCAATGGAAACCATTGGTGATTTTGGTACCGTAAGTTACTTTGCAGTCAATACCTTAACGACTGCGGTTTACGATACTTGGTTAGGTTACTCAAGCTTAACGGCTGCTGCGAAAATATCGGCGATCATGCTGGTTATTGTGATCCTACTATTGAGTTCAGAGCGATACAGCCGTCGCAAACAGAAATTATTCCAGAATCAATTCAGTAGTCGTGAAGATTTTCGTTACGACCTTTCCGGTTGGAAGAAGTGGTTAGCATTGTTTTGGTGCTGGGGATTGGTGTGTGTCGCATTCTTGTTCCCTCTTGCCCAGTTAATGATTTATGCCTACAAATATTTTGCTCAAAGCTGGACCCCGGAATTTAGAGAGTATGCCGTTAATAGCCTTTATGTTTCGGTAGTTGCTGCAATTATTGGTGTCGTTATTGCTTTGATTGTGAACTTCAATCAACGTGTTAGCCCAAGTAAGAAAAATCAGGCTTATATGCGTATTGCTTCCATGGGCTATGCCGTTCCAGGCACCGTGTTAGCCATTGGTGTGATGGTCCCAGTTTTGTTTATGGATCACTTAGTCAACGACATTGCAAAAGTGATGGAATGGACAGGACCAGGTTTGATCTTCTCTGGTTCTATGTTTGCACTTATCTTTGCCATGGTCGTGCGTTTTTCAGCGGTTGCAATTGGCAGCATTGAAAGTAGCTTGAGTAAAGTTTCTCCTTCATTGGATATGGCATCTAAAACAATCGGCTGCAATACCAACCAGATGTTACGTCGTGTTCATTTACCTTTGATTAAACGAGGCGCATTGATCGCCGGGTTATTGGTGTTTATCGAATCAATGAAAGAGTTAAATGCGGCATTACTGCTACGCCCTTTCAATTTCGAAACATTGGCGACTTATGTTTATAACTATGCCTCAGATGAGCACCTAGAGTTGGCGGCGATGCCTGCTGTATTATTGGTGTTAGTGGGTTTAATTCCTCTGATTATCGTAAACCGTTCCTTGGAGCAGAAACACTAATGAGTTGTGCATTATCAATTAAAGATCTGACTTGTAAGTACGAGTCCCAAACTATTTTGGAATCTCTTTCTTTAGAAGTTGAGCATGGTGAAATTGTTTGTCTGCTTGGTGCCAGTGGTTGTGGTAAGACTACGCTGCTTAAAGCGATTGCCGGCTTGCTTCCATTGAGTAGTGGCGTCATGAGCTTGAACTGTCAAACCATCGACGATGGAGACAACTGGTTACCACCTGAGCAGAGAAACATCGGAATGATCTTTCAAGATTACGCCCTGTTTCCGCACTTGACGGTAAACCAGAATATCTGCTTTGGCCTCAAAGGCCTCTCTGAGCAGCAAAAGAAAGAGAAAGTTCAAGAGATGTTGGAGCTAGTTCACTTAGATGAATTCGGTGACCGATACCCACATCAACTTTCTGGTGGTCAACAGCAGCGCGTAGCGATTGCTCGTTCTTTAGCGTACAAGCCAGACTTATTGTTATTGGATGAACCCTTCTCAAATATTGATACTCAAGTTCGCCATGAGTTGATCTCTCAGATTCGTAAAATATTTAAAAAGCAGGGTGTTACTGCTATTTTTGTAACGCACAGCCGTGAAGAAGCATTCGCTTTTTCAGATAAAATGGCGGTAATGAACCATGGTGTGATTGAGCAATATGGTTCAGCATCTGAGTTGTACTTCCACCCATCGAGTAAGTTTGTTGCTGATTTCTTAGGTGGTGGTAGCTACTTGAATGCACAGCGTATTTCAGATAATGAATTTGAAACGAGTTTGGGCCTGATAGAAGCGAAAGCACAAACTCAGATCGAAGTGGGAGCGGAATGTGCGTTGTTGCTAAGACCACAGCATATCGTGGCGAGTCATGATGTCGACAGTAACCTGTCTGTGTTGGAACAACAATTTATGGGCGACCACTGTCGCTATGTGATTGAAGCTAACGGTCAGAAACTGTTAGCAACGTCTTCTGAGGCTCTAGGTGTTGGTATGCCAGTCACCGTCAAAGTAGATACCAAAGGTGTGTTGGCGTTTTAATGATACGCAGTAAGTATCGTTCTGCCGAAAAGTAAAATGCATTCGTAAAAAAGCCCAGCACTTTGATACAGAGTACTGGGCAAGAGTTCTTCACCTATAGGCTTTAACAAGGCAGTGGTTTGTTAAGTCCCATTCAAAACTGCTGCACTCTATAAATCTATAGAGAGAGGAAGTCTTTCACTTTTTGAAGAACACGTTCTGCAGTGTCTTTATCTTCCATTTCTGCGAAGATTCGCAGTAACGGCTCTGTTCCGGAGAAGCGAGCAATGACCCACCCGCCATTCTTGAAGTACACTTTGGCACCATCTTCATAGCTAACTTTTTCAATTTCGTATTCAAATTCAGGCAGTTGCTTCTCTACGTAAATCTTGGTGTAGAGCGCTTCTTTCTCTGAAGGCTTAAACTGGCAATCTCCTTCTGCCGTGTAGGCATAGCCATACTTAGAGTAGATTTCATCAAGTAACTCAGATAACTTTTTACCTGTTACACTGATCATCTCAACCAGTAAGCTTGAAGCAAATACGCCATCCTTACCTTTGATATGACCTCGAATGGTTAAACCTCCCGAGCTTTCACCACCAATCAGTGAATCATCTGCTTCCATTTGAGAGCTGATATGCTTAAAGCCTACAGGAACCTCAAAGCTCTTCTCACCATGATCTGCCGCTACTTTGTCGAGTAGATGCGTGGTGGCGATGTTACGAACGACAGAGCCCTTCCAGCCTTTGTATTCCAGTAAGTAGTAGTAAAGTAGGAGTAGCACTTCGTTAGGATGAATAAAGTGACCTTTCTCATCAATGATGCCTAAACGGTCGGCATCGCCATCAGTACCAATACCAATGTCATAGCCTTCAGCTGCCACTAAATGTTTTAGGCGGTATAGCGTTGCTGCATTTGGGGACGGCATAAGACCGCCGAAATCTGGGTTCTTACCATCGTTGATTACGTCGACATCACAGCGACCGTTGATCAGTACGGTTTGCAGAGCATTTTTCGCAACACCAAACATTGGGTCAATCAGTACGCGCAGGTTGGCTTTCTTTATCGAGTCGATATCAATGAAATTGATGATTGAATCAACAAAGTCGTTCATCGGGTTGATGATCTCGATTTCTTTGTCGTTTAACGCTTGTTCGAAATCGACTCGTATAACATCTTCGTTGGTCAGTGTTGCGATTTGCTGTTCGATCTTCTCTGTGATGATCTCGTCAGCATCGCGTCCACCTTCAATGAAGATCTTTATGCCGTTATAGTCCGCTGGGTTGTGAGAAGCGGTAATACACGCAGAGTAAATACATCCCATCTCTTTTGCTTGGAACATCACGATAGGTGTTGGAACGAACTTATCAATGAAGCTTACTTTGATGTTGTTCGCCGCAAGTACTTCTGCAAACCAGCATGCCGCTTTATCTGAAAGGAAGCGACGGTCATAGCCAATAACGAAGCCATTCTTGGCTGCATCTTCATTATTAATGATGTTAGCGAGCGCTTGCGCTACAAGGCGAACATTGTCTCTGGTGAATTCTTCACCAATGAAAGCGCGCCAGCCACCTGTACCAAATTTAATCATTAGAAAATCCTTTTAGTCTCATTGCCTCAAGTCGATAAAGACTTGAGGCAAGAGCTGTTCGTTAAATTAAGTGACTAGCCTAGAACAACGACAACATCGTTCACGCTGCCTTCTGCTTGTACTGGGATTGCACCTTCAACTGACTCACCGTTGATAGTGATAGAGGTAACCCCTTTGCTTACTGCATTCGGGTTTTGCACTGTGATGTTGTAAGTCGCGCCACGCCATTGACGAGTAACCTCGAATTCCGGCCAATCAGTCGGGATACAAGGATCAATCGTTAAGCCTTCAAAGCCTGTGCGAACACCAAGAATGAAGTTGGTTACCGCAAAGTAAGCCCAACCCGACGTACCTGTTAACCAAGGGTGGTTTGCACGACCGTGGTCTTGGTGGTCTTTACCCATGATGAACTGCACGTACGAGTATGGTTCTGCGTAGCGTGTTTCAATCATGTCATTTTGGTTGTACGGGTTCAGTGCGTCGTAGAATTTCATCGCACGGTCACCACGACCTAGCTTCGCTTCTGCTACCCAAGCCCATGGGTTCGGGTGAGAGAAGATTGCGCCATTCTCTTTTACGCCTTGATAAACGCGAGTCACAAAGCCGATATCATCGTTTGGTGTTGCGAATGAAGGAGAATTTAGGTGCAAGCCGTATTCAGAGAATAGGTTCTCATCAACAGCGTCCATCGCTTTCTCGCCACGCTCTTGAGAAACCGCGCCAGATAGAACCGCTAGCGTGTTTGACTCAAGGTGTACACGACCTTCAGCTTGTTGAGCGGTACCGATCTTGTCGCCATTTTTTGTTAGACCACGGATGTACCAGCCACCTTCGTCATCCCATAGGTGTGTTTCACAGGCTTCACGTACGTTCGCGGCCATTTCTGTGTATTTAGCAACGTCAGCATCGTTATTGCGGAACTTAGCTAGGTCTAGGAATTCTTGTAGAGCCCAGAAGTGCAGGAATGAAACCATTGAAGATTCACCGCCACCAAGGTTCAAACAGTCATTCCAGTCTGCACGAAGGCCCTTACAGATACCTGTTTGCCCCACGTATTCTGCAGAAAAGTTCAGTGCCGCTTTCATGTGTTCGTAAACGGTCGCTTCGCCACCGTCTGCGTATGGAATTACTTCATCAAAGAAGTCGTGTTCACCTGTTTCCATTACATATTTGATGATGGTCGGAACGATCCATAAGTGATCATCAGAACAGGTGTCTTCAATGCCGTGGATCTTATCGTCATCTGAAGGCGTTGGAACAACCGTTGGTGATTTCGATGGCTCAACGTCTGCTTTCTCTGGATCGAACCAGTCTGGATCGAATAGGTGTAGACCGTAGCCGGCTTTCACTTGGCCACGAAGCAGGTCGATAATACGTTTCTTAGTCATTTGTGGGTTGGCATGAGGTACTGAAATCGCATCTTGCGCAGTATCACGGTAACCAAGGCCAGTACGACCACCCACTTCAATGAAGGATGCAAAGCGAGACCAAACAACACAGGTTTCCGCTTGGTATAGCGTCCATGTGTTGATCATTGTGTCTAAGCCTTCGTTTGGAGACTTAACTTGGAATTTGTTGCAACGCTCGTCCCAGTGATCTTTGATACCTTGGAAAGCGGCATCGACGTTGGCTGTGTCTTGGTACTTTTCACGTAGGCGCTCGCCGTTTCCTTTACCGATACCGAGTACATAAGCAAAGCGAACTTCTTCACCCGGCTGAATAGTAAATTGCTTGTGCAGAGAACCACAGTGGTTGTAACAGGTTTGAGCGCTGTTAGAACATTTACCGTTCTCAACGGCAATTGGGTTCGCTTCATCACGGTACATGCCAAGGAAGTTATCACGTTGGCCGTCGTAGCTGTCTGGTGAGAAAGTTGAAGCTAGGTAGTAGAAACCTTCAAAGTCGTTAGTGTTGTAGTACAGGTCGTATTCAAGAACACCTTCTTGGTAAGACGTCCCCGCAGAGTACAAAGACATCTGATGGTTCTGATTATCCGATTGGATGTGGCTGAACGAGAACTCAACAAATGAGAAAGTGCTGATGGTTCTTGGCTTGTCAGTGTTGTTCTTCAGCACGACGTCCCAAACTTCCGCATCTTCACCTTTAGGAACGAATAGCGTTTTAGTTGCTGTAATACCGCTGTATTCACATTTGAACTTTGAGTATGACAGGCCGTGACGAACTTCGTAGTTCGCTTCATCTAGGCTCTTTGCCACTGGTTGCCAAGAGATAGACCAGTAATCACCCGTCTCATCATCACGTAGGTAAACATAGTGTCCTGGACGGTCGAAGGTGCCGTTTGGACGGAATTTAGTAACACGGTTGTATTCCGGAGAATTGTAGAACGAGTAGCCGCCAGCATTGTGCGAAATCACGGTACAAAACTTTTCAGTACCTAGGTAGTTGGTCCAAGGTGCTGGTACATCAGGGCGAGTGATGACGTATTCGCGATTATCGTTATCGAAATAGCCGTATTTCATTGTCATTTCCTTTTTAACAAACTGCATCTATGCAGCTAATTTTTAAATAATGATGCTGAGTCGAATCTGACTGAGCACCTTAATCAGGGGAAGCAAGCACTCGACTTGAGTGTGCTTTGGTTTCGTTTTATTCAGCTTTCCAAGGGTTGCGATAATCAACATTGAGTCTGTCGAGTAATAGCAGGTGGCCCTTTAGGCGAGATAGGTAATCTAGCCAGTTTCGGTTGTTTTTATGTGTCCAACATCCTTCAGCTAAAGCGCTAATTCTTGGAAATACCATGTAATCCATGCGCTTTTGATTGGTAACGATCTCACACCATAGAGCACACTGAATTCCGCGGATCCGCTTACGAATTGGATCGGTGTCGGATATCTCAGCGAGGGCTTCGTAGGTATAAGCTTGTTCTAAGGGGATAACGGCAGCCCAATCTACGCCCGGTTCTTCCGGTGCATAATCTTGGGTCATGTCGAGATAGGTAAACTGTGCTGGTTGCAGCACCACATCAAAGCCTTGGCGAGCACAATTGATAGCGGCTTCTTCACTGAGCCATGAATAGATGATGGTCTCTTTGCTCACCTTGTCGCCGTGCTGTGCTTCTTCCCAGCCCACCATGCGCTTGCCGAGTTGCTTGAGTTTGTTTTCGGCATAGCGGAATAGGTGACCTTGTAGATCTTTGCTGTCTTGGTACTGGTGCTCTTTCATCAGTGCTTGAGCGGCAGGGCTATTGGTCCACACACCGGGTGGTACTTCGTCTGCGCCCATGTGGATCAATTCGCTAGGGAAAAGCTCTGCAACTTCTTCAATCACAGCATCTAGGAATTGGTAAGTACCCGGTAAACCTGGATTTAGCACGTTGTCGTTGTAGTGCTGAATACTCTTGTATTGTGTGGTGTCTGCTTGCTCAACTAGCATGTCTGGTAGTGATTTTATCGCGGCGCGGCAGTGGCCTGGGATGTCAATCTCAGGGATCACCGTGATGCTGCGTTGCTCTGCGTATTCAATGACTTCGCGAATCTGTTGCTGCGTGTAGAAGCCGCCATAGTTATCCGCAAGGTGCGTGTATTGTGGCTCTAATGCATGATCAGGACCTCGCCAAGCGCCGATTTCAGTCAGCTGAGGCAGGCTCTTAATCTCAATTCTCCAACCTTCATCGTCAGTTAGGTGCCAATGAAATACGTTGAACTTGTAGTGCGCCAGTTGATTGATTAAACGCTTCACTTGCTCTACCGAGTGGAAGTGACGCGCGCAGTCCAACATCATGCCTCGGTACTTAAAGCGAGGGTGATCGGCGATTTTGCAGCATGGAATAGAAAAATTTTCGGCATCCAGTTGTTGAATCAATTGAATCAGACTTGCCACGGCGTGTGTAAACCCAGACTGGCTACCTGATTCAACAATTATTTGTTGTTCAGTAATGCGGAGTTTGTATTCTGCTTCGTCTAATGTTGGATTGCTGCGAAATAGAATGTCGCCGCTTTCGTCTTTTGAAAGTTCAGTTGAAAGCTCATTCGAAATCGACAGTTCAAAGGTAGAAAGTAACTCTTGCTGCAACCAAGAGACGGCTTTATCTGCAAGGTGAGATTGAACCTCAATCTTGCATTCACAGCTTAGCGCGAAACTACCTTGCTTGAGTTCGATCTGATTTGGTTGAGGAATCAATGCTATCTCAGAAGCGTTGACTTCAGGTATTTGATTGCGTTCACGGTATGGCGAAGTCAGTACTATGGGTGATATAGCGACAGGCAGTACCGATGTTTCTCCATCATGATGTGATTGGATAAATGCATCATTAAGGCCATCAGAATAGAAGCGGAATGGGGCGCTTTGAATACTGAATTCAAGGTAGTAATGGTTATTGGCCTTTAACACGGGCGAACTTGGTTTGAACGAGCAATAGCTTCCAACTTGAGTCAGTTCACCTTGCGATAGACTCTCAGGAAGGATGAATCGGTCAAATGCAAAATGCAGAGACCAATCTTTTACGTCGAGGTCACTTAAATTATGTACCGTAAGGCCAAATCGGCAGTTATTTTTTTGTTCAGAAAGAACAGCTAAGTCGATGCGATAATTCATATAACTTCCCTGCTAAGCCTGTTGATACAAGTTGTGTTGTGACTTGCCGGCAAACATCAATGCGCCTTCGATAGCGTCAAATTGAGGTTTAACGATCCATTGTTGTACTGGTGGTGATAGCCAGTTGAGAATACGCTCAGCGATACTTCCCATTAAGCACACCTTGTCAGCGCCTTTTCGATGCAGCGCTAATACAAACATTTCGATATCGGCTGCAGTCTGCTTAAGCATCTCTATAGCCAGTTCATCGCCTTCATTTGCCAGTTGAAAAATGACGGGAGAGAATTGACCGTAATCTTTTGGAATCGCGCCTTTTGACCATGCCACGATCGCATCAACATCATTATTGAAATGATTCATAACATGTTGAGTCAGTGGGGTTTTGTTACGAATACCATCTTCAGCGAGTAGAACTTGCTGAATTAAACGAAGGCCCATCACTGCGCCGCCGCCTTGGTCAGAAATTGGAAATTCACGACCACCAACCACGTGTTGTTCGCCGTTGTTTAGGTAGATACCACATGAACCTGTACCACCAATCATGATCGCGCCGTCTTGGCTATTATGTGCACCAATACATGCACCATAGGCGTCTGTATTGAGTGTCATACTTGCGAAAGGGTGTGCTTGTGCCATGAAGTCGAGCCATGCTGACTTCTGTTCAGCACCAGCTAGCGCCAAACCAACATGCATATTAGAAAAATCGTTAGAGTTGAGTTGCCCTTGTTGTGCGGCTTTAGTAATCGCATCAACAATTGAACTCATTGCAACATCGACACCCAAAAGGATGTTGGCACTTCCACTTTTCGCTTCACCAATGAGTTTGCCTTGGTCATCACGAATGCGAGCACGGCAAGATGTGCCGCCACCATCAATACCTACGTAGTAAAGCGTCATGATTATTGCTCCTTACTTTGTGCTAGGAAGTTGAATTGCGCAGCCGTTGCTAGCAAATACCACGCCCCATGAGGGATCCATTGTTCACCCCAGCGCCAGTTTTGAAGCATGTCGTCTTTCTGTGCTGGTGGGTTGAATGCGATGTCTTGTTCGTCTTCGAACCCTGCCGTTATGCCATTGCAGATCCCGCCCTTGGCATTGAAGAAACCAAGCTGTGGTAGGTAGTCTGGGTTGTTATGACCGTGGCCATCAAGCATGCACATGTGGTAAGGATTCAATCCTAAAATCCAATCAAGGCTGTTTTGTGAAAGTTGGATTAAGCGCTTTTGAAGATCGGCATTTTGAATGTGTGGTTGAACTAAGTACGCCATGGTCGCAATTGAGCCAAGACGCGCGTTTTCGCCTTGCCACCAGTAGCCAGTTTCGTTTTGTTGAGCGACGAAGAAGGCATCACGTTTATCACCATCGACAGATTTAACGTATTGTCTTGGGTAGCCAAATGGGTTGATGACTTTGTCGGTAATGTTGATTTCGAACTGACAAGCTTGCTCAACAACCACACGTGCTTGTTCTTGCAACTCAGTGTCAGTTTCATTATCGATGTACTCGCACAGAGCAATTACAGGAAGGCCAGCTTCAGCAGCATGGAAATAGGGGCGAGAGCCATCAGAGTTTGCCGACCAGAAGTGCGTAACTGAATCATCGGATTGCTGACGAGAGATCAAGCGGCTAGCCCAAGTTCTTGCTTCTGATAGGTATTGCTCGTCCTCTGTTACTCGGTACAGTTCATTGGCAGCGAGTAGGGCACAATATTCATCGATGATGTTTTCTTCGCCATCGTTTAGGTACTGCAGGTTATGTTCTTTTAGGTGCCAATAACCGCTAACGGCAGTTTCAAGATAAGTTTGGCTCGAGTAACTGCCCGAGGTTTCAAGTTCAGATGCAGCAGCTAATGCGGCGATAGCAACGCCCGCACCTTGTCGGTAGCCCGCTTGCAAGTCCGTTGATTTGTTACCTTCTTGAGTGGCGTATGCGCAGATGTCACGTTGATTGATGTCTTTACTCCACTTGTCGAATACCGTCATGTAAAAGTATCCGTCAGCGTCTTGCATACGCACTAAGAAATCGGCACCGAATAGGGCTTCTTCCACTAAACGAGTCATAGAGAATTTAGGAAAGTCTGAGTTATTGCTAGTCAAGCGCACGCTTTTTAGCATGTTCCAAACGACCATTGGAATTTGTTGTGGGTTAAGGTAGTTGCCATAAGATAGGTGGCTAAAGTACTTACTTACATCACCCGATGCGTCGTACCAACCGCCATGAACATCGACGTATCTGTCAGTGCCCATAATTTGTGCTTGTCGATCTTTTTTGTCGAAACTACCGCCACAGCGTTGTGACTTAAAGTAATGAAGCACATCAGAAAACGTGTGGTTCATTAATAGGTTGCTACCAATCTCAAATACTTCAGAGCGTAGGTTGTCAAAACGTAGGTAGTAGCGACCTGATTCAGTGAATGAACTGAAATCGATAGTGAAGAATTGCCCTTGATGCCAATTTGCTACGCGGCCTTGTTTAACCACATCAAAACTTCCGACAGTGATATGGTTGTCGGCACACACCAAAAGTGCAGTCGTACTTGATAAGCGAGCTTTCTTCGTTTGCAGAATAGCCTGCTTTGGAGCCGTGGATTCGTAGCCAATATGGTTGGTCAATAACAGCATCAATATTCTCCGACAGTCCTAGTTTCTACTGGCTAGGTACTTGAATGTTTTGGATATAAAATGTTTTGGATATAAATAGTTAGGGCCCGCAGACCCTAACTTGGTTTTATTGCTTAGCTTTCGTGTAGGTAACAACGCACAAAGTGGTTATCAGCTAACTGCGTAACCCCTGGTAACTGCTCTTTACACTTGTCCATTGCATGAGTGCAACGGCCTGCAAATGGGCAACCTGCAGAGACTGGTGTCCAAAGAGGGATCTCACCTTTGTTGCCTGCGAGTTGTTCGTGGATCGATTTTTTAGGATCTGGAACCGCAGAAACAAGCAGTTGGGTGTAAGGATGCTGAGGGTTAGCAATCACATCATCGGTATCGCCCCATTCCACCATGTGTCCTACGTACATCACTGAAAGATCTTCAGCAATGTAACGAGCGGTTGCGATATCGTGGGTGATGTAAAGTAGAGACATTTGTTTCTCAAACTTCATTTCTTCCATCAGGTTCAAAACACCAGCACGAATCGATACATCAAGCATCGATGTTGGTTCATCGGCTAATACAACTTCTGCACCAACTGCAATGTTACGGGCTAGGTTGACACGTTGACGCTGACCACCAGAGAGTTGATGAGGGTACTTTTCTGCCGTTGCTTGTGGTGGCACTAAGCCAACTTGCTCTAGAAGATCGTACACACGTTCCTGTAACTCTTTCTTGTTGCCCGGAGATACTTTTTTGTGGATCAACAATGGTCGAGCTATGTGGTGAAAGATGTTATGTGTTGGGTTCAGGGAACCAAACGGGTCTTGCCATACCATCTGCACGCCTTCACGGTAGTGCATAAGATCTTTTCTGCTTGAGATCTCTTGGATATCACGACCTTTGTATTCGATCGTACCGCCCGAAGGTGCGTACATTTTTGCGATCATTTTTGCTGTTGTTGATTTGCCTGAACCTGACTCACCAACCACAGCTAGGCCACGACTTTTATACATCTTGAATGATACGTCGTTAATCGCACGCATCATTGGGGTTTGAATTGTGGTACTGCTTATTGGGAAGTCTTTTACGACATTCTTGCCTTCTACCAATAATTGACCGAAATCTTTGCTCATAATTGTCTCCAGAATCCTTATTCGCTTTGCTTGCATTTCGGCGGTCGAGCCGCCTTATTCGTTATTCACGCTGAATCAGCGTGCAAGCTATAGCTTCCTTTGTACTATTGGGTCACCGTACAGGTGGCAGTTAGACAAATGTCCCGGGTCGATAGAACGCAGCTTGGTTGGCACCTTGGTACACGTTTCATGTACACGATCACAACGAGCTTGGAAACGACACTCTTCAGGGATCTCTAACAGGTTCAGAGGGTTGCCCGGAATGCCTGCTAGTTTTGTCTTTGGCCCTGTTAGTGGAGGGAAAGAACTTCCCAGCCCTTTGGTATAAGGGTGGTAAGGGTTTTCTAGAATATCTTGAGCATTGGCAACCTCAATGAGCTCACCTGAGTACATGATGCCGATACGGTCAGAGAACTCGACCATCAATGACAAGTCATGGGTGATGAACAGAATCGAGAAGCCAAACTCTTCTTTTAGTGCATAGATCTTTTGCAGGATTTCGCGTTGAACAACCACATCAAGTGCGGTCGTTGGCTCATCCATAATGATAAGCTTTGGATTCAATGCTAAAGCGATAGCAATAACCAAGCGCTGACGCATGCCGCCAGAGAATTGGTGAGGGTAGTCACTCAATCGGCTCGGGTGAATATCTACGATTTCAAGTAGACCTTCAGCGCGTTGCTTAGCTTGCTCACGAGTCATGTTGGTGTGACGCATAATTACGTCACAGAACTGCTCTTCCATTGGTAATACAGGATTGAGTGCGTTCATCGCACTCTGGAATACCATCGACATCTCGCTCCAACGGAACGCTTGCATACGGTCATCACTGTATTCAAGGATGTTCTCACCATTGAAGATAACCTCACCACCACTGATGTAAGCGGGCGGCTTATGCAGACGCATAAGAGAGAAAGCAACAGTTGATTTACCACAGCCAGATTCACCAGCTAGGCCGAATACTTCACCTGGAGCAATGTCGAAACTTACGTTGTTACACGCACGTACATCGCCAGACTCTGTGATGTAATCCACGCATAAATTGCGGATAGAAATTAGTGGTTCAGACATGATTATTTATCTCCGCTCCAAAGTGCATTTTGTGGTGGTAGTTCAGGTTCACGTTCTTCTTTGTCTTGTGCTGCTAATTTCTTCCAACGCTTCATGCCTTTGTGAGAACGCAGTTGCGGGTTGGCAATTTCATCGACAGCGAAGTTAAGTAGAGCAAGACCAGTTACAAGTAGTGTCAATGCGATACAAGGAGCCAACAGTTCCCACCAAGCGCCAATCAGCATTGATGAAGAGGTTTGAACGTTGTAAAGCATGATGCCCCAGCTGATTGTGTTCGGGTCACCAAGACCTAGGAACGAAATCGTTGCTTCCATCATGATTGCGTACATCACCGAGCCGATGAAGCTCGCGCCAACGATAGAGATAAGGTTTGGAAGAATCTCTACGAAGATAATACGGAATGAAGATTCACCCAGAACTTCAGCGGCTTTTACAAACTCTTTTTCACGCAGTGCTAAGGTCTGGGAACGAACAACACGCGCGCCCCAAGCCCAGGACATAAAGCCGATAACCAAGGTTATGGTGAGTGGCCCTGCCTCACCGATAAAGGCTGCAACTACGAACAGTAATGGGTATTGAGGAATAACCAGCATGATGTTCATTGCGGCTGTCAGAACATCATCGACACGGCCGCCAAAGTAGCCAGCGGAAACACCGATAACCGTTGCTAGTAAACATACGGTAAGACCCGCACCAAAACCTACAGCAAGAGATACGCGTGCGCCGTATACCACTTGTGACCAAACGTCACGACCCATACGAGTTGTGCCCAGTACGTGGTCTGCCTTCTTAGATATTATCAACGTACGACGATCGTCTGCTAGGTTTTGAGCAACCCAGCCATCCGGGTTAGTTTGTGCAGACTTAACCACGAAGCCAGGGTATTCGTGTGGATTACCTGTACGTTTGTCTGGCACATGTTTTGTGATCAATGGAGCCGCAATAGCACCAAGAATAAAAATACTTAGGATGATGACGCCGGTTAAGGCCATCGGGTTACGCCAAATGAGTTTTAGAATATCTTTCATGATTATTTACCACCCTTACGAAGACGAGGGTCAAGAACAACGTAAAGCATGTCTGCAACTAGGTTAAAGAACAGCATGAATAGCGTCATGATAAGCAGTTGGCCTTGCAGTACTTGGTAATCACGAGCGTTAATTGCGTTGAAAAGTACGCTGCCAAGACCTGGGTAGTTAAAGATGATTTCGATAATTAACTGACCACCGATTGCCATACCTAACGACATAGAAAGTGCTGTCACACTTGGTAGCATCGCGTTACGAGCTGCGTAATTGAATACCACTCGGTTTTCGCTCAGGCCTTTGCCTTTCGCCATGGTGATGTAATCTTCAGCTAGCAGGTTGATCATGTTGTTACGCATGTTTACTAGGAAGCCACCAATTTGAACAATAGATGCACATAGCAAAGGTAAGAAGGCGTGGTAAGCGACATCTTTAATGAATGCCCAGCTTGTCCAATCTGGAATCGTACCTGCGGTATAGGCGTAACCTGTTGGGAACCATTTCAAGCCGATTGCGAAGGTAAACAGCGCAATCATGGCAATAACAACTTGAGGAACGGCTTGTAGAATAAGCATCCCTGGAGTAACAAAAGCATCGTATTTGCTGCCACGTTTCCACGCTGCAAAAATACCTAGGATTGAACCAATAGAGAAAGAAAGAATAACGGCAGTGCCTGCTAAGAATAGCGACCAACCGAATGCGCCACCTAACAGTGTATTTACTGAAAGTGGGTAGAATTGAATTGATGTACCAAGCTCCCAGCTTAGAATGTTCTTCATGTATGCGCCGTATTGAACCAGTAAGCCGCCATCAACGAAGCCTAATAGTTCTTTCATTGCCGCAATACGCTCAGGAGTAACTTGAACAGAAGCGTTCGCAAACATCATGGTAACTGGGTCACCAGGCATTGCTCTTGGAATAATAAAGTTTAACGTCGCTGCAACTAATAGCGCGACAAAATAAAATGACAAACGTCTTAAAAAATAACCCATAACTCACACCTTACTCACCCAGATTGTTTCCCTGTTTCTGGATTCAGGTCGCTCCTAGCGAAATTTGGAACGAAAAATCCCCTGACGACTAGCGCCATACTTTCAATTGATAGTGTGGGGATTTTTATAAGCGGCGTAAGAAGTTACGCCGCAAAGATTGAACGATTACTTATTTAACTGGTTTTAGGTCCAGTACATGAAGTAGACGCTCTGGAATACCAGCCCAAATGTTTGGACGGCCTTTTGGATTTTCTTCGTTCCACCAACCAGTGAATCGAGTTGTGTTGTATTGGTACATGTAAGCACCAGACATCACAGGGATAGTCACTTGGTCTGCAGCGATAATTTGCTGGATACCATGTGCAATATCTAGCTGTTCGTTCTTGTCAGCTGTTTTGTAGAAGCTGTTTAGAAGACCATCTAGCTTGTCATTTTTGTAGAAGTGCATAGCGAAACGAGGCATACCATCACCAGATTGTAGTGATGAGTTGTAAGCACTGTTCCAGTACGTGTATGGATCCGCACCGTGGAAGTAGTTTGTGTATGCTACGTCGTATGTACCTTCAAGCATTGCTTGGTTGTAAACAGAGAAGTCAGGTGTACGAGCTTTCGCTTTAATACCGATTTCGTTTAGTTGCTCTACCGCAAGTTGAACTGTGTTGTTGAAGTCAGTCCAGCCGTTTGGCGATTGAATCATTAGTTCGAAAGATTTGCCTGATGGAGTGTCAACAAAACCATCTTTGTTTACATCTTTGAAGCCTGCGTCAGCAAGAAGCTTCTTCGCGCCTTCAGCGTTGTAAGTGTTGAAGCCTTTGTATTTGTCGTGAGTTTTTTCATCAGACCAAGCTTCAAACGCGTAGCCAAGACCCGATGCGAAATCGTTCACAGTACCGCCACCGTAGAATGCGATGTCGATGATAGTTTGGCGGTCAAGAGCCATAGAGAAAGCACGACGGAATTCAACGTTGCTCAATGCTTCATGCTTCGCAGCATCAGGGTGCTTGAAGTTAACGATGAATGCTTGTGTACCTGCTGGCGGGTACCAGTAGTGGTGTTTAGGGCTTGCTGCAGCGTATGTACGATCGATATCTGGAACGAAAGAAGACGTCCAGTCCATTTCACTGTTTACAACTTTACCTAAGAACTGGTCGTTGTTCGCAATTTGTGGAACACGTAGACAGTCAACATCTAGGTTATCTGCATCCCAGTAGTTCGGGTTTGCACACTGGATGTACAGTTGCGCTGTAAACGTATCGATTTCTGTAAACGGACCAGAACCTACCGGGTTCTCATTGGTAAACGTTGATGGATCTTTAACGTCTTTCCAGATGTGCTTAGGTACTACAGGTACTTTAGCAATCTCGTAAGGTACGTTTGAGTTTGCTTCTGTTAGTGTGAACTTAACTTGGTTGTCGTTCAGTTTTTCTACAGAAGTTACCCAAGAGTTGATACCAGATTGGTCAAGCTCTGGCTTCTCTTTTACAAGGTTGAAAGAAAAAACAACATCATCAGCAGAGAAAGTTTCTCCATCAGACCATTTAACACCCTTACGAATGTCGAAAACAACGCTCATCAGATCATCTGACATTTTGAAGTTTTCAGCTAGACGGAACACCGGAGTGTTACCGTGCATTTCGTTAAATACTACTAAAGGCTCGTACATGAAGTCAGTTGTAGTATGTAGGTTAGTAGCACCAAGGTACGGGTTAAAGTTACGTACGAATGTAGTGTACTCTTTCGGGTGAACGGTCAGTTCGCTGCGCTCTGCAGCTGTTGCTACTGATGCAAAACCTGTTGTAGCAGTTGCAATAATTGCTGTTGCTATTGCTGTTTTTTTTATATTGGCAAGCATAGCTGTTCCTTACTATTTGCTTTCATTTCACTAATGGATTGAATGTTATCTGTCGCTAATTATTTAGTAGATACACACTCTAGTTAAAGGCCTACCTCTTCTTCGTTGCTCCAGATTCATCTTTGATTCTGAGAAGTGGTAAGAGTGGCCTGTAGGCCTTTGGCAGGAGTAAGAAAACACCTTATCGATGAATTAATCAAACTCGTTTCCCGTCAAAAACGTTAAAAACACACAGCACCACGTCATTAACGTCAAAATAGCTTGCTTTGGTGGTTTTTTGTGCGCAATTGTTAAGGTGATGTGACTCGCATTTGGTTTTGTGGTGGCGGTCTCTTGTAAGTGATTACTAACCTTTTTGACTTTTAATTATAGGGGCTTATCTTACTGTGATGTAATTGTAGATCTCGGTCACTTACCTATTTTACGTTAAATTTTTCTAGAAAATTAAATCTGCCGTTCTGTTGTGACTCGCTTCTCAAACTGCAACAAATAGCCGGAGGAATGTGAAATTCAGCCAAGAATAAGGCTCAAAATAGTAACTGAACTGGTGATTGTTTAAGATTGAGTAACGTGTCATTTTGCTTGTTTAATGCCGTAAAAGAAGTGTGTTTGAATCGACGTCATTGTCCTTTGGTCGCGTACGATATTCACAAAAAAGCCCACGCTAGGTGGGCTTCATTATTTACAGTAGCTTGAGCTTACTTCAGAGCTAACTGGTCAGTAGTTTTTGTAGCTTATCCCTTAGGGTCTCAATATGAGTTCTTTCAGGTGTCTGTTCTTTACAGTGCTCAAGTATAAACTCGATAGAGCTCAGTACCGTTCGCCAGCGAGGCGTTTTCGGTAGAGTTTCTACACGTAGATATTTGTCTAGCGTTCTAGTTTGCAGGGTACTGCGGTCTAGGTAGACGCGCCACAAGCCACTCTTCTCTGCGAAGGCAAACTTGGTTTCCCCTGTAACAGACTCCCAGTAGATGATGGCACTAGTCATGACATCGACCAGTACTTCACGCATCAGCTCTTGTTTGTTTTTACCTTCACCGGTTGCTTTATCTGCAAGGCGAGTAAATTCACCGCCAAGCTCTTTCAGTTGTTGAAGTTTATCTTTGTCACCCTCAAAGGCGTAGCTTGAAAGTGCCTCAACCGCCGTTTCAAGGTTATTGACTCGGTTTGAGTTAACCCCACCACCAACATTAAAGATATACATGGTGTCGAGCCCTGAGCCTTCAGGTAGCTTAAGGATATCACTTGGTATTCGCTGACGAGTGTCGTCTATATAGATGTCAATATCACCACAGTAGTGAGCTTGTTCCACCTTAAGGTATTTAGGCGCAATGATCTCATCGGCCATAGAGCGTTTAAGCTGCTCTTGCCCGCGCCTAAATAGTTTTGCTGCAGCTTCGTTGGCAAATCGAATTCGTTGGTCATCACGAATACAGATGATGGCCTCAGGGGCTGATTCTAGCTGCTCTAGCAAGCGCCCTTGAGTTTCTAGCAGGTTCGCTTCAACCATGGCTCTGTGTTTAAGCTCCAGTTGCAATTGATCATTCTCAAGACGCCTTTGCTCAGCTTTACTTGCTGATAAGTGAGCCGTAATTCGCGCCGCCAGCTCTTGTTTGTTGAACGGTTTAGACAAGTAATCGTTGGCACCAGCTTCAAAGCCACGAACACGGTCTTCTGCTTGATTAAGAGCTGTGAGCATGATGATTGGCAACTGTGCATGATCGTATTGCTTACGCAGAGCTTCACACACCTGATAGCCACTCATACCTGGCATCATAATATCGAGCAGAAGTAACTCTGGCTTCTCTTTCTCAATCAGTTCAATGGTTTCTGGGCCGTCACATGCGGTGCGCACTCGATAACCTTCCAATTTCAAGAAACTGTCTAGCACGCGTAAATTTACTGGTTCATCGTCGGCGATAACCAGTAACGGACCGTCTGGATCTTCACTGATAACACTATTTTCTTGTTGGCTGTTATCAATTAAATCTGGCGCTTGGAAGTGTGAATAGCTTCCTGAATCACTGTAGTTATCCAATTCTTCTTGGGTGGCTAAAGGCAGGGTAAAGCTGAACGTCGTGCCAAGCATTGGTTGGCTACTTACGTACAGTGAACCGCCCATCAGTTCAATCAGTTGACGACTTATCGACAACCCAAGCCCTGCACCTTGGCGATAGTTACTTGAGTCTTGTCCTGCTTGAATCAGTGGTTCAAAGATGTGTTCTAAGTATTCAGCAGGTATGCCTTGGCCTGTATCAACAACTTGTACACGAATGTTCTCGTCGATAACGCTTGCTGAGATAACAATTTTACCTTCTGATGTGTACTTGATGGCATTGCCGACCAAGTTATACATCACTTGTTCTAATCGTTGAGGATCGGACGAAACCAACCCTAAGTCACTGGGTACTTGGTTAATAATTCGGATTGGCTTATTGCCCAACAGATGATGAGACAATTCTAGTACCAAGCTGGTAGCAGCAGATAAATCAACAGCAGATTTATTTATGTCTAAACTGCCGTAGCGCATTTTGTGGTAATCAAGTAGATCATCGACCAGTGTTGCCAATCTCTGGCCACTATTGATGATGATATCCAACTGGTACTTCTGGTTGGCAGGAATAGGACCGTTTGCACCAGATATTAGCGCTTCAGCGATACCTACCATGCCATGTAATGGCGTTCTCAATTCGTGTGATGTTGTTGCTAAGAATTCATCTTTAAGTTTGTTGGCCAGTTGCAACTCTTCATTTTGTTTTTGAATGGTCTTAAGGTTGTCCTCAAGCTCATCATTTTGGCTCTTAATGAGCAGCATCTTTTCACGAATCGAACGTTGCATTCTTTCGAAGCTTACTGCGAGGCGGCCTATCTCATCTTTTCGTTCGGTATTAATCATGGTTTCATCAAGGTCACCCGCAGAGACTTTCTCTGCTGCCCATGTGAGCTTGAGTAACGGTGATGTGATGAAGTTAGACAGATAATGGGATGCGACAAATACAAGAATAATCGCCGTCAACATCACGATCACAAAGATCTTTTCTAACTGATGAATACGGGCAAACGCTTCTTTCTCTGGAAGCTCGACGACCAGTGCCCAAGTCGCATATTTGAGCTCAATTGGAGTATATGCAGCGATGATCGCTTGATCCTGAGCGTTGTCGAAGGTGCCAACGGCCGTTTCTCCGGCCAGAGCTTTATCAACAACATCTAAACTCAGATTAATCGACTCTTGTGAATGGGCAAGGCTACGTGGCAGATGATCATCGCCGACAAGCAAGGTTTGAATATTCGAACTCTTGTTGAGATCGGCAATAAGCTTAGTAATACCATTGATGGGTAGTCTAAACATGGCGTAACTGTGTAGGTAGCCCTGTTGAACGATAGGTGCGCCTAACCATGCGGTCTGTTTACCATTTTCGTCTTTAAAGTCAGAAACGATAACCGGCGTGTAGTCTTCGTTGGATTTGCGTTTGTCTTTTACGTCCTTTTCCAGGCGTTGAAAGGTTTTGCCGAGGTTTGCATCTTTGTACTTACCAGTCAGCAAGTTGGTGCCGTAGTCATCGCGCTTAAAAACTGAATAAGCGATGTTACCGTTAATGTCGACTAATAAAATGTCGTCAAAATCTGAACGCTTAAGCAGCTCTAAATAAGAGTTGTGGTAGCGCTTGTGCAATAGGCGATAACGCTCACTTCCTATGTAGCTGCTGGATTCAGGAAGAATCGATGTTTTGATTTGATCGCCCGATCCTTGAATGTAGCGTTGCTGCGCATTAGCGCGTGCTTCGTCAATGTCTAAGCCGAGGCGTTGGAATGCATTGATCAAACCATAGAATCGTCCGCCACTGGCATTGGCAAGCTCTGAGCGAACAAAACCCATCACTTGGGATTCTTGAGCTTGTAGGTAATCGACAATTTGCTGCTGTTTAGTATCACGGACGGAAACAAGGTGCGAAGTACTTTGTTCCTGAAGATCCTGACTGTGCGATTGGAGGAAAAATATCGCGATAAGTGTTACTGGGGTAATACTAAGGACAAGAAATGCCAGCATTAGGGTATTTTGAAGGCGCTTAAACTTCTGCTTACGATAGAATCTAAACATAAATTGGGTACTACTTTTCTTTGATGTACTGCTTGAAAGGGATGAAAACAAGTACAGAGAATAGAATTAACGGGTTCCAATTTAACGAAATTAACGAGTTTTTTTACTTTGACAAGTAAGTGGTATTTAAAGCGTGTGCAAAAGCTCATTTTTATGGGCTTTTGATAGAAATATGAACAGACAGCGCAGATATTGACCCTGCGCTGTGTTAGATAGGCTATTTGCTTGCGTGATAGATCGCGAATTTGGTGGTCTTATTTAGAGTCGCGCATTTTCCAAAAGCTTGCTCAATAATTGGAATGTATTTTAAAAAACTGTTCGCAACAATAATCATCTCACCAGAACGCTTCATGTGGTTAGGAGCCTGAGCAAGTAAGGTTTCAGTCGCACTGTAGCTTGTATCCAAACCAGAATGGAATGGTGGGTTACTGATGATGAATTGGTAATCTTTTGATGTGTCAGAGTAGACATCTGAGGCGAAGACATTACCTGTTAAACCATTCGCTTCTAGCGTTGCTTGGCTAGACGCCACGGCAAATGCACTGATGTCGCACATTTCCAGTTCGATATCAGGGTGACGAGATGCCATTACCGCGCCCAATACGCCTGCACCACAACCGAAATCCAGTACTTTACCTTTCAGTTTTGGCAGGGTATCAAGTAATAGTTGGCTACCAACATCAAATTGACCATGACTGAAGACGCCTGGAAGACTTTTCACGGTTAGTGATTGCTCACCAATGTTAACCGTGTAGGTTTTAAACCACTCTTGCAGGTTGAAGGCTGGTGGTTGCTCGAAGCATTGACCCCAGTAGAAAGAACAACGACGCGCTGAATCGTATTTCACGACTTTGCCGTAAGGAGTGAACATCTTCTCGATACTTTTAACACCTGAACGATTTTCGCCAACTACGACAATCTCGGTATCTTTACCTAGCTTGGCAAATAACATCGCCAGCAGAAATTCCGCTTCCGCTTTGGCCTTTGGCCAGTACAGCATCACTAAATCGGCTTTGGTCTCTTCGGTAAATTCCGCACCATAAAAACGTTGGATGGTGTTGCTGCCTTCTAATTGACGGTAGTAGCTGTAATTAGAAGTAAACACGGTGACTGATTCACAATGTTTCGCTAATTCAACAGGGAATAAGTCTTCAGCCTCACCGGCAACTAAAACATGTTTGCCTTCAAAGTAGGCAAGTTGGCGCTCAGCAATTTGGCTTGGGGCAATATAAGCTGACATAGGACACTCTATTGAATCGTTAGCAAAAAATGAGGGCGGATTTTCGCATAATCCGCCCAAAGCTTGAAGTGTTTAATACGGGTTCGGCAACCAAGTTGCTGAACAGTTGATCAACTCTTGTCTTGCTGGTTTAAAAAGTCTTTAAACTCTTCATCGTAAATATTGAAAAGAACGATAGTAATAGCAAAGATCAGTGGGCCGTAGATAAGACCAATTAGGCCAAAAAGTTGAATACCACCCAACAGTGAGAAGAAGATCATTAGGGTATTCATGCCTGCACTACCTTGCATCAGCAGCGGGCGCAGTAGGTTGTCTATTGAGCCCACAATCGCGATACAGTAAACCGTTAGGAAAATTGCCCACGTGGTATCACCGGTTAGGAATAAGTAGGTTGCGGCTGGGATCCAGATTAGAGCAGTACCGACCACTGGGATGAAAGAGGCAAAGCCCATCATGGTGCCCCAGAACAACCCAGGGAAACCAGCAATCCACATACCTAAACCACCCGCAAAACCTTGCGCTATTGCGGTTAAGAATGAGCCCATAACGGCAGACTTAGAAACTTGCTCAATCTCAGTGAGGAGCTTGTCTTCTTGGCTACGAGATAGCGGAAGAATATGACGAACCACACTGATGATTTTGTCGTGATCTCTTAATAAGAAGAACAGAACAAACAGCATCAAGAAGAAATCCATTAAGAAGTTGGTCGCATCACCAAGGATTTTCGCACTGATACCAACCAGTTTAGAACCAAAACTTGTCGCGAATTCTCCGACTTTCTGTGCGATGGCTTGGGGCTCAATGTTGTCGAAAGGCAGGTAGTTATTCACAAACGACAGCGCTTTGACCACAAGTGGGTGTGCAAACAGAGTCTGAATACCGCCGTGTGTTACCCATTGGTAGGTGTTCTGAGAGAACAGAGAGCCTTGCTGAACAATTGCTGCAAATACTGCCAATAAAGGGATAACAATAATGAAAGTCAGGATCACACAAGACAGCAGAGAGACTACGTTCTCTTTATTCGGTATCTTTTTTTCAAGCCATTCGTGAATTGGAAACATCAGCAACGAGATGATGAATGCCATTACTATGGAATTTACATAAGGCTCGATAAGCAAGTAACAAGCATAAGCCGCCGCAAGTAGGGCAATGATGATCACCCAGTGGCTGGTGTTGATTTTGAGTTTTTCTGACACGTTAATGGTCTCTATATTTGCGTTCTGAGTTTATAATGGCTGCAAAACAGAGAGTTAGCAATGAGGAGTTTTGATAATGGGATGCTGTAATAAAGATAAGAAATGCCAAGACGAAGAACAGCAAATAAAAAAAGAGCTCCCTTGGTTCAGAATGTTCCTAGGTACGCTGATGTTGTTGGTTTTTCTTTTCTGGGAACGTTAGACGTTTTTAGTTCAGTTTTAGCCTTAATCGAAGGGTAAATAATCTGTCATATTTGTGGTTAACGAGCGTGATGTATTAAAAAGGGCTGCATCTAATGCAGCCCTAAATTCAATCGGTTAGCGACTTATAAAGTGCTTTCGATTATTTGCTTTCAGCAGCAATGATCGCAAGAGAGCGGTCAGCAGCTTCTAGTGTTGCATCCAGTTCTTTTGAACCATGAGCAAGAGAAGTAAAGCTTGCTTCGAATGCTGAAGGTGCAAGGTAAACACCGTGATCTAACATTAGATGGAAGAAGCGCTTGAAGCGTTCTACATCACACTTAGTTACATCTTCGTAGCACGTTACCGTTTCTTGGTCTGTGAAGAAGAAACCAAACATACCGCCAACTTGGTGAACTAGCATAGGGATGCCGTGCTTGTCAGCAAGTTGCTTGAAGCCATTTGCCAACTGCTTAGTTTTAGACGCTAGACGCTTTTCGTTGCCTTCTTCTCTTAGAAGATTCAAACATGCGTAGCCAGCAGCCATTGCAACAGGGTTACCTGAAAGCGTACCTGCTTGGTAAACAGGCCCCGTTGGTGCGATGTATTGCATCACGTCTTTACGACCACCAAAAGCACCCACTGGCATGCCGCCGCCAATCACTTTACCAAGACACGTTAAGTCTGGCTTGATGTTGTAGTAAGCCTGAGCACAACCTTCAGCAACGCGGAAACCTGTCATTACTTCATCAAAGATTAGCAATGCACCTTCTTGATCACAGATCTCACGTAGACCTTCGTGGAAGCCTTCTACTGGTGGGATACAGTTCATGTTGCCCGCGACAGGCTCAACGATGATACACGCGATCTCACCTTTGTTTGCTGCGAAGATTTCACGTACTGAATCTAGATTATTGAAAGTTGCAGTTAGCGTTAGTTTCGCAAAATCAGCCGGTACGCCTGGAGAGCTTGGTTGACCTAAAGTCAGTGCGCCAGAACCTGCTTTTACAAGTAGGCTGTCTGCGTGACCGTGGTAACAACCTTCAAACTTAAGGATTTTGTCACGACCAGTAAAGCCACGAGCGAGACGAATCGCACTCATTGTTGCTTCTGTACCTGAGCTCACCATACGCAGCTGTTCCATTGATGGAACCATCTCAGATACAAGTTCAGCCATCTTGATTTCAGTTTCGGTTGGAGCACCAAAGCTAAGGCCGCGTTGAGCTGCTGCAATAACAGCGTCACGAATAACAACGTGGTTGTGACCAAGGATCATTGGACCCCAAGAGCCAACGTAATCGATATATGCTTTACCATCAGCATCAAAAATAAGTGGGCCATCAGCGCGTTCAACGAAGATAGGAGAACCACCTACGCCATTGAATGCACGAACTGGAGAGTTTACGCCACCAGGAATAGTTTGCTGTGCTTTTTCGTACAGCTCTGCTGATTTGGTCATTGATATATCCTCTTTTGACTGTCGGACCAATTGGCACGCATTGTACCTATCCGGAATCCAACTAGGAATGCCTTCGCTGATATAATCACCCGAATCTGGTTGTTTTGTGTGGTTACGCGTTTTAATTGTCAGATATTAGCGAGTTTACAGCAGTAAAAGGAACGATCCTGTGGTGAATACTTGAACGTTTCAGTCAGGTATTAGATAATCACCAGAATATAAGAAAATACTCAACAACTATGGTCTCGATTTAGATTTGTATCATGTTGTTTTTGACACAGGTAAGAGAGGTTGTCGTGAGCGAAGTAAATATCCCATTGTCCTTTTCTGATGCAGCAGCTACCCGCGTACAAACGCTAATTGCTGAAGAAGAAAACCCAGAGCTAAAACTGCGTGTATACATTACAGGCGGCGGTTGTAGTGGCTTCCAGTACGGCTTCACATTTGATGAAAAAGTAAATGATGGCGACACTACCATTGTAAATAGCGGTGTGACGCTGGTTGTTGACCCAATGAGCCTACAGTACTTAATGGGCGGCATGGTTGATTACACTGAAGGCCTAGAAGGCGCACGTTTCTTTGTGAACAACCCGAACGCGACAACAACATGTGGTTGTGGCGCATCATTTAGCGTTTAGCGTGCACGAAAGGTAGCTTGAACGGAAAGCTACATTAGAAATATTTTAAACGCCGAGCCAATGCTCGGTGTTTTTGTTTGTAAAAAATACACCATACAAAACAGACAGTAAGTCGACTTATTCTAGGCATGTACGCCAAGGTTATTTTGGGTGGTTATGCTTAAGCTCCACTTTATTCATTTGCTTTATAGTAAACGCCATATTTTTTAAACTGTCGATAGCGTCCAACTTCGTTGGCTGTGGGTCTGTTAAAGTTACCTCTGTGCATCAGGATGTTGCATATGACGGTGTTAAGCTAATTAACGCGCCTTAATCACATCGGACAAAAGGATTTGCTATGCCCACTCTATTTTCTAACTCTCCATTTTTTCAGAAACTGAAGCAGCCGTGGTTGGTTTCTCTGGTTCTAGTTGTACTGTTGTCGATTTGGCTTGGTTTAGGAGTGGGGCAAGCGGAAGAGTCGCCAGAAAAAAAAGCGACAGAAATTCCGTTGGCTAAGGTTTCCTTTCAAACATTCACTTCATCCCCCACCTTTAAAACCATAGATCTTTATGGTCGCACAGCACCCGATAGGCATGCTCGATTGGGAGCGGAAGTCGCGGGCAAGATTGTTAGGTTGAACGTTGTGAAAGGCGATACCGTTAAAGTAGGGCAAGCCATTGCTCAGATAGATAAAGGTGACTTAGAGATTCAGCTAGAGCGAGCTTCTGCTTTATATCGCTTGAAGCAGAAGGAATTCAAAGCGGCGCAGTCGCTGAAAAAAAGAGGGCTGCAAGGCGAGATAGCCTACACCAC
Source organism: Vibrio tasmaniensis 1F-187 (assembly GCF_000272405.2). Classification (GTDB taxonomy): domain Bacteria; phylum Pseudomonadota; class Gammaproteobacteria; order Enterobacterales; family Vibrionaceae; genus Vibrio; species Vibrio tasmaniensis_A. Next base: position 17,758 of record NZ_AJZM02000410.1, on the reverse strand, counting down.
AGCTGAGGCTTCGTTAACTGAAGCGAAGGCTATGAAGCGTAATGCTGAACTGGCTCTAAAAAATACAGTCATCACATCGCCTTTCTCCGGTGTGGTTCAAGACTTGATGGTTGAGCTTGGCGATTTCGTAGGCGTCGGCGATCCGGTTGCGGGTGTGATTGATCTTGACCCTCTGGTCATCGAAGCCGATGTCAGTGAACGTCATATCCAGCATTTGTTAGTCAATCAATCCGCTTTGGTTCGCCTGTTAGGGAGAGAAGAAGCGGAAGGTCGTCTGCGTTATGTTTCTCGAATCTCTTCAGCCTCAACCAATACCTTCCCAATTGAGATTGAAATCGATAACTCCGATGGCCTGTTACCTGCCGGTGTCAGTGCTGAAGTAACACTCAACCTAGAAACAAGTGATGCTATCAAGATAACACCTGCGATGCTGGCTCTGGATGAGGCCGGTAATCTTGGGGTCAAAACTTTGGTTTCAGTCGATGACTCACCAACCGTGAAATTTGTAGGTATTCAGCTAGTAAAGGCAGAACAAGATGGAGTTTGGCTCACAGGGTTAGGTCAGCGAGTTGATATTATAACTGTAGGCCAAGGGTTTGTGCGTGATGGTGATTCTGTGATTGCTGTTGAACAAGGCGCTGAACTCTCTAACGTAACCGCAGAGTAGGAGATAACCAATGTATTCAATTATTGATGCAGCCTTGTCTCGAGCTCGAACAATGCTCTCTCTTTTGGCACTCATATTGGTCGCAGGTGTCGTTACCTATATTACGATCCCCAAAGAATCGAGCCCCGACATTACCATCCCGATTATCTACGTTTCTGTTGGGCACCAAGGTATTTCGCCAACCGATGCAGAACGCTTATTGGTTAGACCGATAGAACAAGAGCTGAGGTCGATTGAAGGCGTAAAAGAGATGACCGCAACCGCAGCAGAAGGCCACGCCTCAGTTGTGTTGGAGTTTAATGTTGGCGTTGATCTCACCAAAGCGATGGCTGATGTGCGTGATGCCGTCGATTTAGCCAAACCAAAATTGCCAGAAGACAGTGATGAGCCGACCGTAAATGAAGTAACACTCGCGTCTGAGCAACCTGTTCTGTCTGTTGTGCTTTTCGGTACTGTTCCTGAACGCACCATAGTGCAAATTGCTCGAGAGCTCGGAGATAAGCTCGAAAGCTATCGCCAAATTCTAGAGGTCGATATTGCAGGCGATCGCGATGACATTGTTGAGATCATTGTCGATCCGCTGTTGATGGAGAGCTACAGCCTAGATCAAGCGGATATCTATAACTTGATCGCTTTAAATAACCGAGTGGTTGCGGCAGGTTTTGTAGATACGGGTTATGGGCGTTTCTCTGTCAAAGTTCCTTCGGTGTTTAACTCTCTAAAAGACGTGCTTGAGCTACCAATTAAAGTGGATGGTAAACAGGTTGTAACCTTTGGTGATGTGGCCACGGTTCGTCGAGCGTTTCGAGATCCTGAAAGCTTTGCCCGTTTAGATGGTAAATCTGCGGTGGTCTTGGATATCAAGAAGCGTGCGGGTGAAAATATCATCGAAACCGTAGAGTTAGTTAAAGCGGTTATGGCTGGTGCTCAACAACAAGCGGAATGGCCCAATAACTTATTGGTTAAATACACCTGGGATGAATCTAAAGATGTGAAGATCATGCTCAACGATCTTCAAAACAATATCTTGTCCGCCATCATTTTAGTGGTGATCGTTATCATCGCCATTCTTGGTGTTCGAACCGCGTTATTGGTGGGAATTTCAATTCCAGGATCATTCCTCACGGGATTATTGGTGTTGTCTGTGTTCGGCTTAACTGTCAACATAGTGGTGTTGTTCTCTTTGATCATGGCCGTTGGTATGTTGGTCGACGGCGCGATTGTTGTTACCGAGTTTGCCGATAGACGAATGCAAGAAGGCGAAGATAGAAAAGAAGCTTACCGAGACGCAGCGAAACGGATGGCGTGGCCGATAACCGCATCGACAGCGACAACCTTGGCTGCATTTGCTCCGTTACTGTTTTGGCCGGATGTAACGGGCGAATTCATGAAGTTCCTGCCATTAACATTGATTGCAACCTTAACCGCTTCATTGATTATGGCGTTGTTGTTTGTACCGGTATTAGGTGGCTTGATTGGCAAACCTCAATACGTATCGCCTAAAAGCCAAGCTCGAATGGTGGCACTGCATAATGGTGATTTTTCACAAGCAACGGGCTTAACCAAGGCGTATTACCACACGCTTTCGATTGCGATTAAGCATCCCTTTAAGATTCTGTTCAGTGCGATATTGCTCGCGGTTGCAGTTGGTTTTACTTATTCAAAAGCGGGCCTAGGTGCAGAGTTCTTCCCTGAGGTTGATCCGCCGTTCTTTAACGTTAAAGTTCGTTCTCATGGTGATCTTTCTATTCAAGAAAAAGATGACATCATGCGCGATATTGAGCAAATGATGCTTAATCATGATGAGTTCGATACTGTTTACACACGCACGGGTGGGGACGACCAGATTGGCTTGATCTCGATTACTCCTGTTGATTGGCAATATCGTCGTAGTGTTAAAGCGATTATTGATGAATTAAAGGTGCAAACCGATCAATACGCTGGTGTTGAGATTGAATATAAGTTTCCAGATGCAGGGCCTCCGGTTGAAAATGATTTAGTGATTGAGCTGTCAGCAACAACACCAGAACAGCTGAATCAGGCTGCAAAAATTGTAAGAAACTGGGCGGATGGTAATCAAGCTCTGACTAACATCAGTGATACAGCAAGCAAAGATGGCATTGATTGGAAAGTGGATATTCGCCGAGACGATGCCGCGCGCTTTTCCGCTGATGCGACCTTGGTGGGTAATACCGTTCAATTCGTTACCAATGGTCTCAAGATTGGTGATTACCTGCCTGATGACTCATCAGAAGAGGTCGATATCTTGGTGCGTTACCCTAATGATAAAAGAGATATCGGACGCTTTGACCAGTTGAGAGTCAAAACACCTGCTGGCTTGGTACCGATCACCAACTTTGCTCAGATTGTTCCCGACCACAAGCAAGATACGATTAAACGCCTCGATGGTAAGCGCGTAGTGAACATCATGGCGGATATGGAAGAGGGCTATAACCTTGCCCTCGAACTGCCAAAGATTGAGCAAGCGTTAAGTGAATTGGGGCTACCTAGTAGCGTAGAATTTCGTATCCGTGGTCAAAATGAAGAGCAAGAAAACTCTTCTGCCTTCTTACAAAGTGCATTCATGGTTGCACTGGCGGTAATGGCGTTGATTTTGATTACTCAGTTTAATAGTTTCTATCAAGCATTCCTGATTCTGAGTGCGGTGCTGTTCTCTACGGTTGGTGTGTTTGTTGGTCTGCTTATCTTCCAACGTCCGTTTGGTATCGTGATGTCCGGTATTGGGGTGATTGCACTGGCAGGTATAGTCGTGAACAACAATATCGTGCTGATTGATACCTATAATCAACTAATCAAAAGAGGCTTAGATAAGCGCGACGCAATTCTAAGAACTGGTGTCCAGCGTTTAAGGCCAGTGATGCTGACGACCGTGACTACGATCTTAGGCTTGATGCCGATGGTATTAGAGATGAACATTGACCTGATTAACCAAAAAATAGAGTTTGGCGCGCCGAGTACCCAATGGTGGTCGCAACTCGCTACGGCGATTGCGGGAGGGTTGGCATTTGCAACGGTACTAACCTTGGTGCTGACGCCTTGTCTATTAATGCTAGGGCGAGATAAGAAGCCTGAAAAATAGTAGATACAGTGGTTCGATGAACATAAAAAAGAGCGCCTTGGTGGGCGCTCTTTTCGTTGGTTTATAGGGCTCTTAACCTAATTGGTATCTAGTTGCCTAATTAGTCGCTAGTAACTGGCCGTATCGCTCAAGGTTATTCAGTCGAATCTCTGAGTTGGCAATAAAGGTTGCTTTTGCTTTACCGGTTAACGACTTAGATTGCGGTAATTTCACGGTTCGCGCATTTTTATGTACGCCATTGACCAAGAATTCATAGTGTAAGTGCGGGCCAGTCACACGGCCTGTACCGCCCAAAGTACCAATGGTTTGGCCTTGTTTTACGCGCTGACCTGTTTTCACCATACGTCGCTTCATATGCAAGTATTTAGTGATATAGGTGTTGCTGTGGCGAATGAACACGTAGTTACCATTGAATTGGTTGTAACCCGATTTCTGAACAATACCGTCACCGGCTGCCCAGATAGGTGTGCCAACAGGGGCTGCGTAGTCGGTGCCTCGGTGAGCTCGAACCTTACCGGTTACTGGGTGTTTTCTACGAGGGTTAAAGTTCGATGTTACACGGCGAAAATCAATCGGTGAGCGCAAGAAGGCTTTCTTCATGGCACGACCATTTTCATCGAAGTAGTTGCCGCTTCTATCATCTAATACCGCGGTAAATGAATCACCTTGGTTTTTGAATACTGCCGCCATGATCTTGCCGCGACCAATCACTTCGCCTTCAACGACTTTCTCTTGGTACAAAATCTTAAAGCTGTCGTTGTTGCGAATATCCAACGCAAAGTCGATATCCCAACCGAAGATGCCCGCCAGTTCCATAATTTGGTTTGCAGTTAGGCCTGCATTGACGCCGGCGTTCCAGAAGTTAGACGTGATGTTGGCTTCGGCATAGTTGTATTGGTAGGCCACTTCCTTTTTGTCGAAGCTAGAGGAGAATGAATCGCCAGACTTAGTGATCTTGAAGCTTTCAAACGCACTAAGTTGTCGCTTCAACTGAATAAGGTCGTTGTTTTCATCAAAGCCGAATTGTAATACGTCGCCAGGTCTTAGATTGGACAGTTGCTTCTTAATATCATTATTGGTATTGAGTAGAGTGATCAGTAAACGGTATGAAAGGCCAATACGTTCAAATAAAACAGAGGTGCTTTCGCCAGAGCGAACGGTGTATTTCTCCCATTTGAGTACTGTCGTCGGTGGTGCGTCACTTGAGCTAACAAGTGCTGATGCACTGATCGTCAGTGGGTAGTGTTTTCCAACGACTAAAGCTCCCGTATCGTCACGTAAGCTGTTGACGTCGGGGAGTAAGAAAATAGCGATAAAAATTACGGCACTAAAAAATGCGATAAATGCCCGGTGCAAAATGGGAAGGCGTGCAAAAATAGACAACATGTTCCGGTTCGTTCTGTAAATATTATGAAAATAGACGACGGAATAGTGTAACTGGTTTCAAAATACATCGCTATTCAAGTAAGATGTCTAATTATTATATTTTTGCCAAATCTGTGGGAGTGAACAAGAATGGCGAGTATTGAAGCTGCACTAGCCGAGATCAAACGTGGCGTAGAAGAACTGATTCCAGAAGACGAACTGATTGCGAAACTAAAAGAAGGTCGTCCTTTACGCATTAAACTGGGTGCCGATCCAACCGCTCCAGATATCCACCTAGGCCATACGGTTATCTTTAACAAGCTTCGTGCTTTCCAAGAGCTTGGTCATGAAGTGACGTTCCTTATCGGTGATTTCACAGCAATGGTTGGTGATCCATCAGGTAAGAACTCAACACGTCCACCGCTAAGCCGTGAAGACGTATTGAAGAATGCTGAAACTTACAAAGAGCAAGTATTCAAGATTCTAGATCCTGCGAAAACGCAAATTCGTTTCAACTCTGAGTGGTTATCTGAGCTTGGTGCAGAAGGCATGATTCGTCTTGCTTCTAACCAAACTGTTGCTCGTATGCTTGAGCGTGATGACTTTAAAAAGCGTTACGCTGGTGGTCAACCGATCGCAATCCACGAATTCATGTACCCACTTCTTCAAGGTCACGACTCTGTTGCACTAGAGAGCGATGTTGAGCTTGGCGGTACTGACCAGAAGTTTAACCTTCTTATGGGTCGTGAACTGCAAAAAGCAGCAGGTCAAAAACCACAAGCGGTACTGATGATGCCACTACTTGTTGGTCTAGACGGCGTTAAGAAGATGTCTAAGTCTGCGCACAACTACATCGGTATCAGCGAAGCACCAAGCGAGATGTTTGGTAAGATCATGTCTATCTCTGACGATCTAATGTGGAGCTACTACGAGCTACTGTCTTTCCGTCCTCTTGAAGAAGTTGCGGAACTGAAAGCTGGCGTTGAGGCGGGCAAAAACCCTCGTGACGTGAAAGTACTTCTTGCTAAAGAGATCATTGCTCGTTTCCACAGCGAAGCAGATGCTGAAGCGGCTGAGCAAGAGTTCGTTAACCGTTTTGCTAAGAACCAAGTTCCTGATGAAATGCCTGAATTTGAATTCGAAGCCGGCCTACCGATTGCGAACGTTCTAAAAGAAGCGGGTCTTGTAAACTCGACTTCTGATGCGATGCGTATGATCAAGCAAGGCGCTGCTAAGCTTGAAGGCGAGAAGATTGAAGACAGCAAGTTTGTACCTGAAGCAGGTACTGCAGTTTACCAAGTAGGTAAGCGTAAGTTTGCTCGTATTACTATTAAGTAATAACACACATCAATAATTGAACAAAAGGCATCCACGGATGCCTTTTTTATTGACACAAAGTTGACGAAGTTTTTGAACGTGCATTGCTACACTATGCGCGCTGTCATATTGACAGTAATTCTGGAGATTTTTATGAACAATACCGACCATCCTCCTAGTTTGAATGGAGAAGAATAACCCGTCTCGGTATTGATCTATTGTCCTGCCGTTCGGGTAGGGTATCTTTGTTTTTCCCCCTCATTCTTTTCCACACACTAGATTCTAACAAGTAGACACATCAGTGCTTTAAGCTCTTGGTGCGCTTAGTTGTATATTCTTGATGTATATAGCTATACGCTCCTGGTGTACACCGCTTTATACTCTCGCGGTACTCTCTATAGGCTACTTGTTTTGATGGTCGTTACCTTTGCCAATCGGGAGATTCGCCATGACGGTAATGAACAACACTTTTTTATCTATTGAAGCTCTGTACTCAGAGCAAGACATCCAAGCTGTATCGAATGCCTTTCAACAGTATGGGCGTGAGCAACAAATTAACCTTTTAAACCGAATGCCACTTGAAGATGCGGTGTTAGTGCTTGGGCAATGCTCTCTTAGTACGATTCAGACTTTACTTAGTGAGCTAGAAGAGCAGGGCTTTGAGAAGCGCTCTCGACATCTAGCTCACCAACTAGGGCTGATCTACTCAGAGGTTGAACCTCAACAAGGTTACCTTTCAACTGGAGTGCTTAGCCATGTTAGGCAGCGTATCGGTTGGATTATTGCCTTAGCACTGCTGGGCATTGTCTCTGGGCTTATCATTGCTCAGTATGAAGACATTCTTAGCCAGCTAGTACTTCTGGCGATCTATATGCCGGTAATCGCTGCCGCGGGTGGCAACACAGGAACACAAGCTGCGACTTTGGTCATTAGGGCCTTAGCCACAGGGGAATTGAAGAAACGCCAGTGGGCCAACGTTCTATGGAAAGAGCTTAGAGTTGCTATCTGTTTAGCTCTTGCGATCGCCTTAGTGATGATTGGCCGAATCTTATTATTCAGTGACAACCAGTCAACGGGTGGTTACGACATTAATATGATTGCTTACGCGATTGCTGTTGCTCTGTTTATTCAAGTGACCATATCAACTGTACTCGGCGGTGGGTTACCGATAGTCGCTCGATTCTTCAAACTTGATCCTGCTGTGTTAGTGAGCCCTGTACTGGCTTCGATAGTGGATATCTCTGGAATGTGGATCTACTTCACTGTGGTTAATTCATTCTTAGGGATCGCTTAGCATTTATAAAAATAGCTAAAAGCACCTTAGAGACAAAAATGGCGCTGAAGATTCAAGATCTTCAGCGCCGTTTTTATTGCTTAAGTAGAAGCTTAAACAGAGTTGAACATTACTTAGGTTTGCTCTGTGTTTGACTGAATTCAACTACATTTGTGTAGAAAGCTCGTTCAAACTGGATGATGGGTGCTTCTACTGGTTTTTCTGGATCTGGTGTGTCAGGAAAGTAATCACGGACAAACTGTACAAATAGAGAGTTTGGTTTTCCCGCTTTATCTAAACCAAAGCCTGCCATGTTGTAGCTCCCATACAAAGAACCACTTTTGGCAATAATGTTACCTTGGATTGGTGCTTTTCTCATGCTTTGACGGTATTTGAGTGTTCCATCAGTGCCAGATGTAGGCATAGCCTCAATCAGGTTGAGCTGTTTATCGTTCTCCCAGATATAACGAAGTACCTGAGCCATGGTTTGCGTGGTCATGCGATTATTTCTGGATAGCCCTGAACCATCGACCAACTGTGCTTGGCTTAGGTCAATATTGGCTTTGGTCAGTAATATCTGCTTTATCGCTTCAGTGCCGTTATTAAAACTGCCCGGTTGAACATAAAATGTCGCACCCAGCGTTTTAGTTAGATTGTCAGCGATCAGGTTGTCTGATTTCTTGAGCATGATATTAATCAGTTCGGGAAGTTTCTCTGAGCTGTGGCTTGCGATTAACGTGCTTTTGTCTGCTTTCGCTTTTTTACCAATAATTACATCACCTTTTACTTCTATTTTCAGTTCTTTGAGAAGCGATGCAACAACTTGATAGGTGTAAAGTTCTGGACTTTGAATCGCGAACTTGAGTGGCAACGGTTTTTTACGTTCAACTAAGCAACCAGAGAGCTTGTAAGTGTTGTCTGGGGTAGTAATAAGCTCAAGGTCGCATTGCGTTGCCTTTTGGCCAGAGCGAGTTACCGTGGCTGCTGAGGTTGTCACGTCTATTGGGTAGTGAGCTGGGATATATACGCGTGTTGTACCGTTATCTTTTGTATAAATAGAGGCTTGTGCGCAGTTACTGTCTAAGGTCATTGCACTAGAGGGAGCGCTGTAACAAACGCCTAAAATGTCCCAAGGCCAACCAACTGCTCGTTGATAGCCAGTAAAAGCTGAGTTATCGAGGTATAAGTTGCCCTTGATGGTTTTAGATTGCGATTTAGCATATTGATCTAAAAGGTTTTTTAGATGCTCTCTTTGTAGTGTAGGGTCACCACTGAATGCGATCACGACATCTTTATTAGAACGCGCAATGCTGGTCGTGTAGTTAAAATTATCTCCTAACTCCAATTTGGCTGCCAAAGCGGTGACTAGCTTTAACGTACTGGCGGGTGGGTAAAAGCCATCGCTATTGGTGTTCAACTCACTCGAATCATCACTCAATGACTTCAGTATCAAGCTTGTGCTACTGCCATCGGGCAGTTTATCTAGAGGGAGGTATTCGAAAGCACTAATTGAATAGCTACACAGTGACAAACCACATAGGAGTAAACTGGATAGAAGGCGCATAGAAGATTTTCTTGGATGACTGATGTTTTCAGTATACAGATATAAAAAACGCCCGCTATAGAGCGGGCGTTTTGATTCTCAATTAACTAATTAATCAATTAGATAATCAGAATTAGAAGTCGTAACGTAGACCTAGAGCTAGCTCGTCTTCAGCTTGTGCTGAAGTTGCAGGTAGGTTAGTACCTTCTGTACCGAACTGGTCACCCGCTGAGATTAGGTTGAAGTTGTACGATACGTAGCCACGGAAGTTAGGCTTGAAGTAGTACGTCGCGTCGATTGCGATATTGTCTGCAGACGTTTCGCCATTAGTTTCAGCGTTGTTGTATGTAGATGAGAATACTGTTTGACCTAGAGTGTAAGCCGCTGCTACTTCGTAACCAGTGTAATCACCGTCGTTCTTAGCAACTTGACCATCTGTGAATACACCAGCGAAGTATAGGTCGCCCATAGTGTAAGAACCCGAAAGCATGTATTCGTCTTGAGCTTCATCACCAGAGTATTGGCTTGCGTAACCAGCACCTAGTTTAACGCCAGTTTCACCGATTGCGTAGATACCAGATAGAGAGTAACCATCAGCGCTGTTGTCGCTGTATGATGCTACTTTAGCATTCGCGTTACCATTAGCTTCACTAATAACTTTACCTGATGCATCTAGTTCAGTACGGTCAGCAAAACGGTAGCTTGCTTTAACGCTTAGGTCTTGGAATTGACCTTTGTAAGAAAGCATGTTGTCAGCACGGTCAGCAGCATTGATTTTCATTGCTGCAGAGTTACCGTGGTAAGCCATGATATCGGTAAAGTCAGTGATTACGCCTAGAGCGCCGTCGTTTTTACCGTAAGTTACTTCACCGAATGTACCGCCAAGTCCAGCGTAAGCGTAACGGTTAGTTAGGCTGTCGCTGTTTTTGTCAGTGCCTTCGCCGTTTTCAGCAGTTGTGAATTCGCCTTCGTAGAAACCAACACCGTATAGGCCATCTTGGATTTCAACTTGACCTAGAAAGTTAAGACGGATTCGAGAATTGTCTTGAGCGTTACCATCTTTCATAGATAGACGAGCTTCCGCACGGCCACCCATTTCTAGAGAAGTACCGTCTTGGTTGTATAGTTCTGAAGCGTTAGCACCAGTAGCAAGAGCTGCAGCAGATACAGCAAGCGCGATCATAGTCTTGTTCATGTTATTAATTCCTAATTACTGTCCATAAAGGTATTTATCAAGGATTTGAATCCTTTTTGTGTATTGCTCGTATTAATCAAGCTTCATAATCATGCTTAGAACAAAAGCGTGAAACTTGCCAGAACAATCCGTGGGGTACTTTTTAACCCTAAAGTTCCACCATCAGGTAGTAAAATGATATCAATAAAAATTATGCACACTGTTTTATTGGGTTTGTTGTCATCCAAGTTATTGATTTTATGTGGTTTTTATAAAAGTGTGATCTGTGTTTGTTTGGTTTATTTTTGTTTTTTTTAGATATTTTATCGCCAACTTATTGATGGTGAGGTTATTATTCATTTTTGTGATGTCTGTAATTTAGACCTAGATAAAGCTTTTATAACGCAAAGTGGAATAAAGGTGATTTAGCCATAAAGTTTGTTTACACTAAGCCAAATCGTTTTGTTTCTATCACCCAATAAGTATGTTGGGTGGATTTATGTTGGCCAAAGAAAGCTTTGGCATAGAGGTAAAAAATGGAAAAGGTTCCAATGACAGTACGTGGCGCTCAGCAGCTACGTGACGAATTAGATCGCCTACTTAAGCTACGTCCTATTATTTCAGCAGCTATTGGTGAAGCTCGTGAACTCGGTGACTTGAAAGAGAACGCTGAATACCACGCAGCTCGTGAAGAGCAGGGTATCTGTGAAGCTCAAATTCGAGATATTGAATATAAGCTATCACTGGCTCAGATCATCGATGTAACGCAGATGGATAACACAGGTAAGATTATCTTTGGCACGACAGTGACTTTGATTGACGTAGATACGGATGAAGAATTCCGCTACCAAATCGTTTCTGAAGATGAAGCCGATATCAAAACGGGTCGCATTTCTGTGAAATCCCCAATTGCACGTGGTCTTATCGGTAAGATGGAAGGCGATGAAGTACTGATCTCTACCCCAGGTGGTGATAAAGACTTCGAAATCGACAAAGTAGAATACATCTAATTGAATTTTCTTTGTTTTTGATAAGTAAAAAGGTCGCTAATGCGACCTTTTTCGTTTCTCACGCTACACTAAAAGCTAAGCGCAGTGGCTTCCTTTTAATGAAGTTAGCTTATATTAAGCTCGCTTACTTGCGTGGAATCTCGATTTTACGTGCTTCTGACTGACGGAACAGTACTAGAACTTTACCGATAGTCTGTACTTTCTCAGCTTTAGATTCACGTACAATTGCATCGATAATCAGTTGCTTAGTCTCACGGTCTTCTGATGCAACTTTAATCTTGATCAGTTCGTGGTGGTCTAGAGCTAATTCGATTTCCGCTAGAACAGCTTCAGTAAGTCCATTTGCGCCCATTAGCACAACAGGTTTTAAACTGTGAGCTAGGCCCTTTAGATGCTGCTTTTGTTTGGTACTTAGGTTCATTACGCGGCCAATTTTATTTAGTATTAGGGTTGAAAAAACCTATTTTAACGCCATCTAAAGCTGAAGACTATAATTTATTCAGCAATTAGTACTTTCCTCCAATTTAGGTATCCAATGAGCAAACAGAAACACTCGGCCAGTTCAGGCCGTTGGTTGAAGGAACACTTCGACGACAAGTACGCAAATGAAGCCAGAAAAAAAGGCTATCGTTCGCGTGCTTATTTCAAAATGGAAGAGATTCAAACGAAAGATAAATTGCTGACTCCAGGGATGACCATTGTGGATTTGGGTGCAGCGCCTGGCGGTTGGTCTCAATATGCTGCTAAGATTATCGGAGACAACGGTCAAATCATTGCGTGTGACTTGTTACCAATGGATCCGATTGCTGGAGTGAGCTTTTTACAAGGCGATTTCCGCGAAGAAGCTGTGCTAGATGCGTTGTTGGAACGTATACAACCAAACATGGTTGATGTCGTGATGTCTGATATGGCACCTAATATAGCAGGCAACAATTCTGTGGATCAGCCAAGAGCTATGTATTTAGTTGAATTAGCTTTGGATATGTGTCGACAAGTTCTAGCTACCAATGGTAGTTTTGTTGTAAAAGTATTCCAAGGCGAAGGGTTTGACCAATATGTTAAGGACGTCCGTGAGATGTTTAAAACAGTCAAAGTTAGAAAACCCGACTCTTCTCGAGCTCGCTCTCGTGAAGTGTTTATCGTAGCAACTGGTTACAAAGGTTAACGATTCTCTTCCAAGAGTGAGAGTTAACAACATGGCTACAGGTTACAAACTGTAGTACCCTACCTTTAATTACAATTAGTTATCGAGAGGCTTACACCTTGAGTGACATGGCAAAAAATTTAATTCTGTGGCTTGTTATCGCGGTAGTGTTGATGTCGGTATTCCAGAGCTTCGGCCCTGGGGAAAGTAACGGCAGAGCAGTAGATTACACCACGTTTGTACAGGAAGTTGGCCAAGGCCAGATTCAAGACGCACAGTTCAATAACAGCGAAATCACTTTCACACGTCGTGGTGGAGGCTCTAAGTATGTAACTTACATGCCTGTTTATGATCAAAAGCTACTTGATGACTTAATTAATCAAAACGTAAAAGTTCAGGGTACACCACCTGAAGAGCAGAGCCTGCTTGGCACTATCTTCATTTCATGGTTCCCAATGATCTTACTGATTGGTGTGTGGATTTTCTTCATGCGTCAAATGCAAGGCGGCGGCGGCGGTAAAGGCGCAATGTCTTTTGGTAAGAGCAAAGCTCGAATGATGAGCGAAGAACAAATCAAAACGATGTTTGCTGATGTTGCTGGTTGTGACGAAGCAAAAGAAGACGTGAAAGAGCTTGTGGATTACCTTCGTGACCCAAGCCGCTTCCAAAAGCTTGGTGGTAAGATCCCGACAGGTATCCTGTTGGTCGGTCCTCCTGGTACGGGTAAGACATTGCTTGCAAAAGCGATTGCTGGTGAAGCGAAAGTACCGTTCTTTACTATCTCTGGTTCTGACTTCGTTGAAATGTTTGTTGGTGTTGGTGCATCTCGTGTGCGTGACATGTTCGAACAAGCGAAGAAAGCAGCGCCTTGTATCATCTTTATCGATGAAATCGATGCTGTAGGTCGTCAACGTGGCGCTGGTGTTGGTGGTGGTCACGATGAACGTGAGCAAACACTTAACCAAATGCTGGTTGAGATGGATGGTTTCGAAGGTAACGAAGGTATTATTGTTATCGCTGCGACTAACCGTCCAGACGTACTAGACCCTGCATTACTTCGTCCTGGTCGTTTTGACCGTCAAGTTGTGGTTGGTCTGCCTGATGTACGTGGTCGTGAACAGATTCTTAAAGTACACATGCGTAAAGTGCCACTATCAGGTGATGTTGAACCATCTTTGATTGCTCGTGGTACTCCAGGTTTCTCTGGTGCAGACCTTGCGAACCTTGTTAACGAAGCGGCTCTATTTGCTGCTCGTGGTAACAAACGCAATGTATCTATGGTTGAGTTTGAACTTGCGAAAGACAAAATCATGATGGGTGCAGAGCGCCGTTCAATGGTGATGTCTGAGGAAGTGAAAGAGTCAACGGCTTACCACGAAGCGGGTCACGCAATTGTTGGTCGCTTGGTGCCTGAACACGATCCAGTGTACAAGGTCTCAATCATTCCACGTGGTCGTGCGCTTGGTGTAACTATGTACCTACCTGAGCAAGACCGCGTAAGCATGTCTCGCCAGCATCTAGAATCAATGATCTCTAGTTTGTACGGTGGTCGTCTTGCTGAAGAGCTTATCTACGGTAAAGACAAAGTTTCGACTGGTGCGTCTAACGATATCGAGCGTGCAACTGATATTGCTCGTAAGATGGTTACGCAGTGGGGCTTCTCTGAAAAACTAGGTCCTCTTCTTTATGCTGAAGAAGAAGGCGAAGTTTTCCTAGGTCGCGGCATGAGCCAAGCGAAACATGTTTCTGACGATACAACTAGATTAATCGATGAAGAAATTCGTATTCTTATCGACCGTAACTATGCTCGTGCGAAACAGATTCTTGAAGAGAACATGGATATCATGCACTCGATGAAAGATGCGCTAATGAAGTTTGAAACGATTGATGCAGGTCAGATTGATGACTTGATGGAACGCAAAGACGACATTCGTGAGCCTGCTGGTTGGGGTGACCAGGCGAAAGCAGAACCTGCAAAGGAAGAAGCTAAACCTGAAGCTAAATCAGAAGAGAAAGCCGAAGCCGAGCCAAAAGCTGAAGAGTCGACAGTTGAAGAAGCTAAATCTGAATCAGATGACGCTCAAAACAAAGATTCTTAATCGCTAAGCTATTAATTAAAACCCTGAGTACGCTCAGGGTTTTTCTGTTTCTAGGCCAAGATATTTTTTACCTTTAAGACCCACCTTCCATGATATTAAAAGCACACAATAAAACGCTCGTTTTAGACCGCCCACATGTGATGGGTATCCTCAATGTTACGCCTGACTCTTTCTCTGATGGCGGAAAATTCAATTCATTAGATAATGCTTTACTGCAAGCAGAGCGAATGATTCAGGCTGGCGTTAGCATTATTGATATTGGTGGTGAGTCGACTCGTCCGGGTGCTCCAGAGGTGTCCTTAGAGGAAGAGTTAGCTCGAGTTATCCCTGCGATTAAAGCGATTCGCGCCAAGTTTGATGTTTGGATCTCGATTGATACCAGCAAAGCTGAGGTGATGCGTCAAGCCGTTGAAGCGGGTGCTGACTTGATCAATGATGTGCGAGCTCTGCAAGAGCCGGGCGCTTTAGAGGCTGCTGCTCAAGCTCAAGTTCCAGTTTGTTTGATGCACATGAAAGGCCAGCCAAGAAACATGCAAGCTAACCCTAGTTATGACGATGTTTTCACTGATGTTGAAGACTTTTTAAAAGAAAGGGCTGAGGCTTGTGAGTCCGTAGGTATACCTAAAGATCAACTTATTTTAGATCCTGGCTTTGGCTTTGGTAAAACGATAGAGCATAATTACCACCTATTAGCACACCTTGAAAAATTTCATACGCTTGGCTTGCCAATCTTAGCGGGTATCTCGAGAAAATCGATGATCTTTAAACTGCTAGACAAAGCACCAGTAGATTGCATGGTAGGAAGTGTTACTTGCGCCACCATTGCTGCGATGAAAGGTGCTCAAATTATTCGCGTTCACGATGTAGAAGATACATTGGAAGCGATGAAGATAATCGAAGTGATGAATAACAATCACTAATCATAATTAAGGAAAATCAATATGTCTGATAAAAGACGTTACTTCGGCACAGATGGTGTACGTGGAAAAGTGGGCCAGTACCCAATCACACCTGATTTTGTTTTGAAGCTTGGCTGGGCTGCTGGTCGTGTTCTTGCGAAGCAGGGCACAAAGAAAGTGATCATTGGTAAAGATACTCGTATCTCTGGCTACATGCTTGAGTCTGCACTAGAAGCGGGACTTGCTGCTGCTGGTCTTCAAGCTACGTTTACTGGTCCAATGCCAACACCTGCTGTTGCTTACCTAACACAAACTTTCCGTGCTGAAGCGGGGATTGTTATCTCTGCATCGCACAACCCATTCTATGACAACGGCATCAAGTTCTTCTCGTCTGAAGGTACTAAATTGTCGGATGACATTGAACTCGCAATCGAAGCTGAGCTAGACAAAGATATCGAGTGCGTTGAATCTTCTGAATTAGGTAAAGCGGTGCGCCTAAATGATGCAGCAGGCCGTTATATTGAATTTTGTAAAAGTACATTCCCACACAAAATGACGCTAGCTGGTATGAAAATTGTGGTGGATTGCGCGCATGGTGCGACTTATCACATTGCGCCGGCTGTATTTAAAGAGCTGGGTGCTGAGGTTGTTGCGATTGGTGTGGAGCCAAATGGCACTAACATCAACCACGAAGTCGGTGCGACTGATGTACGCGCTCTGCAAGCTAAAGTGCTTGAAGAAAAAGCGGCGTTAGGCCTTGGCTTTGATGGTGATGGTGATCGTATCATCATGGTTGATGAGCTAGGCAACAAGGTTGATGGCGACCAAATCGCTTACATCATTGCTCGTGATGCGCTACGTCGTGGTGAACTAAAAGGCGGAGTTGTTGGTACGCTAATGACCAACCTTGGTATGGAAAATGGCCTTAAGCAGTTAGGTATTCCATTTGTACGTGCTGCTGTTGGTGACCGTTATGTTATGGAACAACTTCTAGCTAAAGGCTGGAAGATCGGTGCTGAGAACTCGGGGCACGTTATCCTATTAGATAAAGTGACGACAGGTGATGCTATCGTTGCTGCTCTGCAAGTATTGGCCTCAGTTGTCGATAGTGAAATGACACTGAATGAGCTTTCTCAAGGTATGACGTTATACCCTCAAGTTCTAGAAAATGTTCGTTTCAGTGGTGATTCAAATCCACTAGAAGCAGAAGCTGTGAAAGCGGCTGTTATTGAAGTCGAGACGGAACTCGGTGAGAAAGGTCGTGTGCTATTACGCAAATCGGGTACTGAGCCACTACTTCGCGTAATGGTCGAAGGTGAAGATGCTGAACTTGTTCAGAGTTCTGCACTGAAAATTGCTGATGCAGTAAAAGCGAATTGCTAATAAAACGTTTGCCGTAACAGGCGAAGTCGGTCTCACTTGTGGGGGCCGGGTTTTAGTTATGTGATGATTAAAAAGGGACGCAAATGAGTTTTGTGTCCCTTTTGCCCTTTTTTTGACCACTTGCTTGGTAAAGGCTTATTTTTTAGTAAATTCCCCTTGTCAGTCATCGTCGCATTCGCTAGTATTGCTCGGCCTTCAGTTAGGAGGTCGCTAGCCTTGTTCTTGAAAATGGTTTTTTGAACGGCGCTGGCTCAACAATTAGGAACATAGGTGGAAAAATGTTTACAGTTCTACTTGTGATTTACCTGTTGGCAGCGCTTGGTGTAATTGGCCTAGTGTTGATTCAACAAGGTAAAGGCGCAGATATGGGAGCCTCTTTCGGTGCTGGCGCTTCAAACACTGTGTTTGGTGCTGGTGGCTCAGGAAATTTCCTTACCCGAATGACTGCAATTTTTGCAACTACATTTTTTATCCTTAGCTTAGTGCTTGGTAATATGTCTACACATAAAACTGAGTCACAGTGGATTGACCCGACTCAAGGTCAGGTGATTCAACAAGCTGAAGATGCAGTGAGTGAAGTTCCGGCGCAAGGCGACGAAATTCCACAATAATCTGTAAAGATTTGATGCCGAGATGGTGAAATTGGTAGACACGCTAGCATGAGGTGCTAGTGCCTTAGGGTGTGAGGGTTCGAGTCCCTCTCTCGGCACCATGTTTACAAACTTGTAAAACATCTTGTTGGGCGTATAATGTTCACAAGTCGGACGCGGGATGGAGCAGTTTG
>NZ_AJZM02000409.1 GCF_000272405.2 Vibrio tasmaniensis 1F-187 | reverse complement strand
GGCATATTACGCAGGCCTGCGCCCATCTGCGGCGCTTTTTGCAATAGTGAAGGCAGCCACTCTTACGGTGATGCGGGTGTTGGTATGCAGATGGAATAATAAGCCGACGAATGTGTTTCTCGACTTTGATCTCAAAGACTGCGATATCAACGTAGTCAGTATGAATCAACATGAATGGGGAGGACAATGTTTAAAAACATCAGCAACGCACAATGGACTTGGTTTTCAACCTATCGTGAAAGAATGGGGCTAAAAGGGTTTTCTGACGTACATGCTCTGATGCGCAAGGCGGGAACGGTTTTGTGGGCCTTGGTTGACCACTTTAAGTAATGCCACAAATGAGCCAAGGTGTGTGTCAATTAGTCGACCAAGGAAGTAACTTTGAACGTAAGACAGACCAAGCAGACAAACGTGAATGCCTCACTCAGCAATCAAAGTGCTAGAAAATCGAATCCCTGAAATTGGTGGTGACACACGGAAATAGTTAAAGGCAATAGAACCATCAAAGCCAGAACATCACCGAAGATGCTGACACTATTAAGTTCAATGGCGGAAAAGGCGTTTGTACCGGCGCGAGTTTGAACTGTTTATGGGCGTTGTTGCCTAAATCAGTTGAACCTTTTTCGAGTCCTGCGATCTGATACTTTATGATGGTTAGAGCGGTGACAACATGGGTAAGGCGAAAAAGAAGATAACTAACTGGGCGGAGTACAATAAGTTTTTGTGCAAACGGGGCTCGGTTACGTTCTGGATAGATGATTCAGCCGTAGATGCATGGCGATGCAAACCCATCATGGTAAGCGTGGTAGAGGCTTCCAGTACTCTGATACAGCGATTGAAACTGCATTGATGATTAAGGGGATATTCTCTCTACCATTGCGGGCTCTTCAAGGTTTTATCGACTCTATCTTTGAGCTACTGGAGGTTCCACTGACGCCCCCTGACTACACGTGTATCAGCAAACGCTCGAAGACAGTTCAGGTCAAATATCGTAACAAATCCAGAGGAGCTATTCGCCATATCGCTATTGACTCGACTGGTCTCAAAGTCTTTGGCGAAGGTGAGTGGAAGGTGAAAAAGCACGGCGCCGAAAAACGCAGAACTTGGCGCAAACTGCACTTAGCCGTTGATGTAGAAACTCATGAGGCCATTAGTGCAGAAGTCAGTCTTGTAAGTGTTGGCGATAGCGAAGTGCTGCCAACATTACTCAACCCTTTACGTAGAAAGGTAGATACCGTATCTGCTGATGGAGCGTATGACACAAAAAGTTGCTATGAGACCCTGCAAAATAAGGGCAGTACTCCGTTGATACCGCCTCGAAAGAATGCGGCGCTTTGGGAAGAAGGGCATCCCAGAAATGAAGCAGTAAAGGCTTTGAAAAACGGAACAATAGCGGAGT
>NZ_AJZM02000408.1 GCF_000272405.2 Vibrio tasmaniensis 1F-187 | reverse complement strand
AAAGGTCAACACGCCCTAATTACACCCATAAAAAAACGCGAACATTGAAATTCAATATTCGCGCTTGTTCGAGTTCGATAGCAGGAAGTCGTCAATGAACGAGAACCCTCCTACGAAGCGATCTCGTTACATAATCTTTGCAAAGCTATGCTCAACGTTCTGTCTACCAAAGAGCTACTATTTCTGAGATGCAGGCTTAGAACGGCTTCTAGATGGTGAAGGTTTGTTACCTGTAGGCTTGTTACCTGCTGACTTGTTAGACGGTTTGCTCGAACCATTACTTCCTCCGAAACCAGACTTTTTAGGTTTACCTGCACCACCTGGCTTGCCAGAACTATTCGTAGAAGGCTTGTTACCGCGCTTATAGTTGCTGCCATTATTTCTTAAAGACTTATCATCACCAGCAGCTGAAGAGTTGCTGTCTGAAGCTTTGTTGCCTGAGTTAGGCTTACGCTTTGGAGCAGATCCATTACCTGCTACATGACGCTTGTTCTTGCCTGCTGGCTTATGGCCGCGAGCATTCTCACCAGAACGTTGGCCATCCGAGTGTTCGCGTGTCTTTTTCGGTTTCTTAGGCTTAATCGGACGCGAATCCAAGCGAGATTCTGGTAATTTGTTTACGGGTGCAAAACCTTCCAGTTCACGACGCTCCAGTACTTGTTGAATAAGGCGTTCAATACCGAATAGCTCACCCACTTCATCTGCACAAACCAATGAAATTGCTTTACCAACTTCACCAGCACGGCCAGTACGACCAATACGGTGAACGTAATCTTCTGATACGTTTGGAAGGTCGAAGTTAACCACTTGAGGAAGTTGTGGGATATCAATACCACGAGCAGCGATATCGGTCGCTACGAGTACTCGTACCTTACCGGTTTTAAAGTTCTCTAAGGCTTTAGTACGCGCGCCTTGGCTCTTGTTACCATGGATAGGAGCAGAAGTGATGTCTTGCTCTTCAAGGAAACGAGCAAGCTTGTTTGCACCATGTTTTGTTTTGCTGAACACCAACACTTGTCGCCAATCATTATCTTTGATCAGCTTAGCTAGCATTGGCGCTTTTTTCTTTTTATCTACTGGATAAATACTTTGTTCAACAGTGGGTGCTGTTGAGTTTGCAGGGCTTACCGATATTTCAACTGGGTTATTTACTAAGCCTTTAGCCAAGCTACGAATATCATCAGAGAACGTTGCAGAGAACAGTAAGTTCTGACGCTTCTTAGGTAGAAAAGCCAAGATCTTACGGATGTCGCGGATGAAACCCATGTCTAACATGCGATCAGCTTCATCTAATACTAGAATCTCTAGCTGATCAAAACGCACTGCATTTTGGTTGTATAGGTCAAGTAGACGACCCGGTGTTGCCACCAACACATCACTGCCTTTACGAAGTTTTTGCATCTGAGGGTTAATTTTCACGCCACCAAACACGACCGTAGAAGTAAGCGGTAAGTTAATACCGTATTTAACTACGCTGCCATTCACTTGCGCAGCAAGTTCACGGGTCGGTGTTAGCACTAGTGCACGAACTTGGTTCTGACGTACGCGAGGGCCTTTTGATAACATTTCAAGAATAGGTAGCGTGAAGCCAGCAGTTTTACCTGTACCTGTTTGAGCAGCGGCCATTACATCTTTGCCCGTTAGGACAGCTGGTACGGCTTTCTCTTGGATTGGTGATGGCTTATCGTAACCTTGTGCTTCAATAGCTTTAAGGATCGGTTCAGAAAGGCCAAGGGAGGTAAAACTCATAGATTATTTTCTCAGTTGAATAACATTTAGTATGAGCAACGCGCAGAAAGAAGTCGTTGCTACAGCTTTCGCTCATCAATAGGATTGATAAAGAGCAAAGCGCGGTATTCTGAGGCTTTTCCCCACATTCAGCAACTAAATTCTAATAACAGATCCAATCCAACCTATAAAATTTGTCGTTTCTGTTCGTACATTTTTTCATCAGCTGCTTTGAGTAGTGCATCGACATCACTGTAGTTATTGCTATGAATTACCCAACCAACGCTAATTCGAAGATAAATCGAGTGCGTATCATAAACAACAGGTGTGCTACATATCGCTCTTCGAAGTTTAGCTACAATCGAAGAGACATGTTGATCATCAATGATGCGTGGTAACAAAACTAAGAACTCATCACCACCGATTCTCGCAACGATATCTGAACCACGTAACTCGCTCTTAATGCGATTAGCACACTCAATAAGCACCTGATCGCCAGCCGCATGCCCAAAAGTATCATTGATCGCTTTAAAGCCATCAAGATCGATATTTACCACAGCAAAGGTTCTTGCTCTCTGCTTTTGGGTGACTTTGAACGCCTGCTTTAGGCTGTACATAAAGTATCGACGATTAGGTAGCATGGTGAGTTCATCATGCATAGAGCGACTATCTGCAATTCGGTACAGGCGATAAATAGTAAAGAAGGCAAACGCCAGCACTAACATTATGGTGTAACCCACCAACCTTACTGCTTGAATTCGATACCACTGCACATCCATCAACACATGCTCATTACCAGAGAGAGCAAGGTACCAACCACCGTATGGAAAGCTCACCTGTTCAGTCACAAAAGCATTATCAAATACGTCCTGAGAGCCATAAAAGACCGCGCCATCTTTACCCGAACTGTTTGCACCGCGAATCGCGAGTTTATACTTGTTTTCGAGTATCCCAATTCCGACATCTTCAAACAGCTCATCTAAACTAATAACGGCACTGGATACACCCCAATAGTCTTCGTTAAAAGGCGGGTCTCGAAAGATCGGAGTGCGCGTAATGATAGCTTGGCCACCTTGAAACAGCTCAAAAGGACCAGCAATAAAGGTGTTGCCAAGATTACGGGCTATCTCAACAGACTCCCATTGGTCTGGATAATCACGATAATTAATACCGAGAATCTGCTCATTGCCTTCCATAGGGTAAACAAAGTTTAGAATGTCGTCTTTGGCTAGCCCAATAAGACGAATATGGAAACCATCTTTAATAATACTTTCAGCAATCTTGTCCCAATTTTTCACCTCACCATCAGGGTTTATGGTCACTAAGGTCGAAAAATTATTGAGGATATACATATCTGACACGATCGCGGCTTCGATTCGAGAACGAATGATCGATAGCTGCTTTTTTGCCTCAGAGTAGGATTCATCTTTCAGGTAGGATAACTCTTTAGAGTGAAAAAACTCGATAGCACTCATTACCACTAAAAAAAACAGTAAAGATAATAATTTGGCAGGCCATTGCTTGCTAGAACCACTTGGCATTCAGACCTCCTAAACCTTTTTGTTCTTAAATTTGCTCATATCAGACTAACTCTTTAAGTATGCCGTTAAGCTATTTAAATACATACACTTAGCCTAGTGCTCATTTCATTATTGAGTCATTCATCACTTAAAGTCCATTAGACACATTGATTACTGAACCAAATATCGAATCAATCTCATTAAAGATTACAATGTATTGACCAAAACCTTACATTGAAAGATTCATGAGTGTTATTTTATATTCACAATTAATCAGCTTGGTACCTTACGAACATGAAGCTAAAAACGCTAACTCTGTGCACATTGTTATCAATCTCAGTTGCGGTTGCGGTTCACGCACAAGCTACTTCAGATACGCTAACGGCTTTTGACACACAACAGACTGTTACTATACAAGAGCCTGTTAACATACAAGCAACAAGCGTACCAAGTATTCAATTACAAGCTGGTGTTCTCGACTCTCAAGAGCAATCTTTTAAACAATCCGCCGATCTGATTCGCACAACCTACGAAAGCCAACTTTACACTCTGCCTGCATTCAAAGAGGGTCACTATGGTTTGCGTATGTATCGACAAACATTAGACGACAAATATTCTGCCGCGGTATGGAGTGACATGGCACGTGTCGCAAGTAAGCTCAGCCGCTTGTCGAATGATGTTCACACCATGGAACAAATCGTACTGTACTCAGAAAAGCGTGTTGCTTCCTATGTTGGCGATAGCGATGAACGCAGTGTTCGACGCTACAACATCACCAAGCACATGCCAGAATATCTATATCTTGGTGTTGACCTTCTCGGCTCTATGGCGCGTGCCAATGAGTACGGTTTAGAACACAAGAACGATGTCAAACTGCGTGAGATTATTCGTCGTTATGACTTTTCACGATACGTGACCAATGAAGATATGGTGAAAGCGTGGGCAGCCCAACTCGCTAATCAAGTTTACTGGCTACGCCAATTGGGTGAACAAGATGTCGTTGATGAATTTGTCGATACCTTCAAAAAAGCCTACCCAGACGATAACGACAAGAAGCTTTCAAGCCAGCAATACGGCAATAAGATCTATGGTATGACACATGTGATCTTTGGAGATTCTGAGTATTACCAGCACCAAGTAAGCGAGCAAGAACACCAATGGATCTACGATTACTTCAGAGAAAACATCGATACTATCCTGTTACGAGCTAAAGAGGATGTGATTGCTGAGGTTGGGTTGACTTTCTTATTAGCCGGTCTAGAGAATGACCCGGTTGTAGAGAAAACTAGGCTCGCAATCCAGGCATCTATCGATAAGACAAAAGGTATGATCCCTTCAGTCACCGGTGATTTTGATCTCAAGTATGGAGAGCACCGCAACGTACTCGCTATCATGCTACTCGATTGGCAGCAAGTGAACGAAGCACCGACTTATGAAGGTAACCCAAAAGTCTTTACTAACATCCCTTACGGACTAGTTGAAAATCAACCGCTGAAGCACTAGCAGTAATACTTAAGTTGATTTTAGAACCCAAAAAGCCGCAAACCTCTCAAGGTCTGCGGCTTTTTTAACTCTTACCACACCAACACTTCATTCAGACTCAGGGTACGACTTTGTTCATCACTATCGTGAAATCCCCTTCTGCGTATCCTTCTATCAAGGAGACATCGTCACAGAGTGTTTTACAAAATCGATATACGCCTTGAGGGTGATAACTCATCAAGGTATTGCGTGAAGGATATTGGCTTGAATTGAGCAGATTAAAAATCACCGTCTGATTCGCTAGTCCAAACATGCGAGTAATCATGTTAGTCAGATAATCCGAGTCGCGAGAGATGTAATTCAATGAGCCACTGGCGATAACTACATCGTGTACCTCAAGGCTCATTTGGCTCATATCACCCGACAAAAACCGACAACGATCTTCTGTATAACTCTGCTTCGCCTTCTTTAAAAAGCCTGCGTGTTGGTCAACGCCCGTATAAGATTGAATGCGATAGATGCTGTCGAGCAGCTCAAACAGCTCGCCATAGCCACAACCTAAATCTAAAATACTCTTCTTTTCGAAATCAGCCGAACGAGCAATCACTTCAAAGCGACACAATTGGCTCTCTTCGCTGGTCCACCCTAAAGCTTTAGCCTTGTCGCCATTCGAGCGGTTAGCCTGTTTGCGATGATAGCGATACACTTTCCAACGATCGAGCCAGTGCATTCAAACAAATCTCACTTCAATGAACATAAGTACGCCTCAATAAACTTAGACGTCAGAATTTGAAGAAAAGAGCCCACCGATTTTATAACCGACCGCATAACAAACCACGGCGACAGTCACAAACACCAAAGCTGAAAAGACATAAGCCACCGATGCTGCGACGCCAGTGCCCCATACTACGCTAAACACCAAACCGAGATACGCTTCTTGCGGCCACTGATAGATAGGAAACTGAGTACCACCAGCAATAAGATAAACCATCGCAAACAAGCCAATGAAGGTAGCAATAAGACCGATGAGAGCGCGCATGTTCATAGAGAGACCCTTGATAAATTTGAGCTTGGTTGCCGTATTCTTAGTCGGAACGGAATATTCTTATTCGGAACCGAGTGTTCTTAATAGAAACCGGATTTTCTTAATTGAAGCCGAATGCTATTAATCGCAACCTAATGATATTCAAGTATATCGGATAAAACAGGCTTGCTCTATTACTCTTCCGAGTGAGCCTTATACACCGCATAGCAATAAAAGTGGTGGTTCAAAATCTGAATCAACTTAACGAGCAGGCACAAAAAAGCGGACACCCTTCTCACGTTAAATCCGCAAGAAAGGTGCCCGCTTCAACTGAATTTAGGCGCTTGAACTGAATCTCGCTTAAAGCAGGATGAAGATACCCGCTAAACACGCACTCATTAGGTTTGCAAGCGTACCAGCAGCGACTGCTTTCAAGCCTAAGTTTGCCACTTCAGCACGACGCTCTGGTGCCATAACACCGATTGAACCCAGCTGAATAGCAATAGAACCAATGTTAGCAAAACCACATAGAGCAAAAGTGACGATGACTTGGCTATGTTCAGATAACAGCGCTTTGTTCTCAACGAAGTCGATGAAAGCAACAAACTCGTTCATTACGATCTTCTGACCAATGTAAGAACCCGCCATCAATACTTCATCACTTGGGATACCGATCAGCCATGCTAGTGGTGAGAACAGGTAACCAAAGATAGCTTGCAGCGTAATACCGGCAAAACCGAACGTCTCACCTAAGCTTTCTAGGCCAGTGTTCACCATCGCAATTACACTCACGAATGCAATCAACATAGTACCGACAGCCACCGCGACTTTCATACCGTTCATCGCGCCGCTTGCCAGTGCATCGATCACGTTGCTTTGGTCAGCTTTATCGAGTTCGATATGGTCGTAGTCACTTGGTGTACTGCGCTCAGGAACGATAATCTTCGCCATTAACAGACTACCCGGAGCTGCCATGAAGCTTGCGGCGATAAGGTATTTAAGTTCAACACCTAAACCAGCATAACCACCAAGCACACTACCCGCTACCGACGCCATACCACCTGCCATTACAGCAAACAGTTCCGAACGAGTCATAGACTTTAAAAATGGACGAATAAGAAGAGGAGACTCACCCTGAGAAAGGAAGATATTACCTGTCGCTACCAAGGATTCAGCTTTACTGGTGCCCAGCAGTTTTTGCACCGCTCCACCCAAGATTTGAATCACTTTTTGCATGATGCCGAGGTAGTAAAGTGCAGAAATCAGAGCACTGAAGAAGATAATGATTGGAAGTACGCGTATCGCGAAAATGAAACCTTCAGTTGCAAGGTCGCCGAAAAGGAATGCGATACCAGCGTCTGCAAAACCAAGCAGGCTAGAAACGCCATTACTTAGGCTCGTTAGCGCCAATTGTCCCCATGGGAAATATAACACCAAAGCCGCGAAGCCGATTTGAAGTAATAGTGCACGAGAGACTGTTTTCCAGTTAATCGAAGAACGACTTTCAGATAGCAGGTACGCACAAGCAATCAGTGCAAGAACACCGACAAAACCAAATAGAATATTCATAATGTGTCCTAGTAATCCTTAAAGAGTGAACATGAGCCAAACGAATGACATCAAAGGAATAGGACAAAGAACCGCAAGCAAAACGCTACGCGATGAAGGAGCTAACAGGGTTAGCGAATGTAACAACGAGTTGTTCATGTAAAAATCACCTTATACAAGCAGTGGAACGTAGCTGGTCCGGTCCGTGGGGTCATTCACATATCCATGTGACGGCTTGTATTGGCTAAGCACCGGCTTAAAACCGGAAAAGAAGTATAAACAGTTAAGTGAGACTTTCATCACATTTTTCAACGCAAACGATCGCGCGGTCAAGGATTAAACAAAACGCAGTGTTTATCGTCATTTTCGTTCTTCAAAAACTGTAAACAATCTGTATAAGGTTGAATTTGGAATGTTAAGTCCTTAAGCGTATGAGCGTAACCTCTCGGTTAATTCTGTGTGATTATTACCACTTTTCTGTGTTCTCCCTCATTTACTATGACTTCAAGATTCATCTTAAGTTTAGATGCGTATATACTTTGCATTATCTCACCCATTCATTATCTATAAAACGAGAAGAGCTGATTAGATATAACAGCCATTGAGACTAAGAGAGGAAACACGTGAAGAAAATGGAAGCTCCGCACGACATGAACAATGGAGCTAGATTCAAAACAAATAGACACGGCTATGTGACAGTAGTTGAGTATTATAATACCTATACCGTTATTGTTGCGTTTGAAAACACCGGAAATATCCGCGCTATCAGTGCGGCGAAATTACGTACAGGTCAGTTAACCGATCGCTCTGTCGCACCTGAATCAATTATGATTGGTGAAAAGGTTGAATCCGTTAAGCATGGAATATTAACGATTACCCAAGTTGAATCTGAAAATATTGTGGTTCTGACCAATATCAATAATGAAGAAATTAGAATGTTATTGCCTGCCGTACAGAAAATGAAAGATAAAACCGAAGAAATAGATGGTGAAAATGTTACCTCGCCAAAACCGACTTCTCTTAGCCAACTAACTAAAAGAAATAAAAAGACCAAAGACGTTAATAGCATGCTTAAGAAAATGCTTACCGACTACGGTCGATACGATTAATTCTCTATTTTCTTCAACAGACCCTCTATATATTTACATTCCAATAGACAAATACATTCCCCCCCAACCTTTCTCAATAGATACGTTGCATATTCGTGTGAAAAGTTAAATTTGATCAAAGTCTCACTCTGGATTTTTACCACACACAAGCGAGACCTCCGTCACAATCTCATTTTAGCTTTGTGATGGAGATCTTATTGAAATCTCAATATTTCCATTACTATGCTCCCACACAATAAGAGAACGCAGTTTCTCAACCCCTAAAATCCAATTGAGACAAATATTATGAAAAAGATTCTTGTAGTTTGCGGTAACGGCCTTGGTACTTCACTAATGATGGAAATGGCAGTGAAAGAAGTGGCTAAAAAAATCGGTTTCGAAGCGGAAGTTGATCACGAAGATCTGTCATCAGCTGCATCAAGCAACGCGGATATTTGGGTAGCAGCAACAGACGTTGCAAACCAACTGAAAGAAGGCGGAAAAGAGAACATAATCAGCCTTAAAAATATTTTTGACAAAGCATCAATCGAAGAACAACTAAAAACTTTCATGTAAGGTCAAAATTATGCAGAACTTTTTCGAATTCATGCTCGGCTTATTAAAAGAGCCAGCAATCATGGTAGGCTTAATTGCTTTCATTGGCCTTGTTGCACAGAAAGCTGATATTTCCACCATTCTAAAAGGCACAATTAAAACCGTAATGGGTTTCCTAATTTTAGGTTTTGGTGCTGGCGCTCTTGTTGGCGCACTAAATAACTTCTCAGTTGTATTTACTGAAGCATTCGGCGTAAGTGGTGTTATTCCAAATAACGAAGCAATTGTTGCATTAGCACAAGAAGCATTCGGTTATGAAATGGCTCTAATTATGTTCTTCGCATTCGTTGTGAATATTTTATTGGCTCGTATTACTCCTTTAAAATATATTTTCTTAACGGGTCACCACACAATGTTCATGTCTATGCTAGTAGCGGTAATTCTGTCTACAGCAAACATTGAAGGCACAGTTCTAGTCGCAATCGGCTCTATCATTGTGGGTACATTAATGGTTGTGATGCCAGCGCTAGGCCAAAAGTACACTGAAAAAGTGATGGGTACTGATCAACTGGCTATTGGTCACTTCTCGACACTGTCTTACATCGTGTCTGGCTTCATTGGTAGCAAATTCGGTGACACATCAAAATCAACAGAAGACATCCAAGTTCCTAAAAGCTTAATGTTCCTGCGTGATACGCCAGTAGCCGTAGCAACAACAATGGCTATCTTCTTCATGCTTGCGTCTATTATTGCGGGCGGCGAGTTTGTAGAAACAGTATCAAGCGGTCAAAACTGGGTTGTATTTACCTTCATGCAATCTCTAATCTTTGCTGGTGGTGTTTACATCGTATTGCAAGGTGTGAAGATGCTAATTGCTGAAATCGTTCCTGCATTTAAAGGTATCTCTGACAAACTAGTACCAGGTGCAAAACCTGCTCTAGACTGCCCTATGGTATTCCCAGTAGCACCAAACGCGGTACTAATCGGTTTCCTTTGTTCTTTCGCGGCTGGTCTACTAGCAATGGCAGTTCAAGGTGCACTTGGTTGGACAATCATTGTAGCGGGTGTGGTTCCACACTTCTTCGTAGGTGGTGCGGCAGGTGTTTACGGTAACGCGACTGGCGGTCTACGTGGTGCAATTCTAGGTTCATTCACGCAAGGTCTGTGTATCTCTTTCCTACCAATGCTACTACTTCCAGTACTAGGTGGTCTTGGGCTTGAAGCGACAACATTTGCTGACTTCGACTTCGGTGTTGTTGGTCTGATTCTAGGATGGATTGTTTCATGAGCCTATTCGATTTAATCGGTAATCAAGGCGTTATCATCAACTCTGAAGAGAACCTAACGGTTGATGCTGCGATTGATTTAACCTGTTCAACACTGTTAGCAAGCAAGAAAATTGAAGCAAGCTATGTTGAAGCTATCAAGCAAAAGCACAAAGACATCGGCGCGTACTATGTTCTAGCACCAAAGATTGCGATGCCTCATGCTCGTCCTGAAGATGGTGTGAACGAAGCATCACTGCAGGTGACAGTATTCAAAAAGGGTGTTGATTTAGAGTCGGAAGACAACGGTGACGTTTACCTTTCAATCACTCTGGCAGCGATGGACTCAGATAGCCATATCCATACTATTATGGCGCTATCAGAGTTGTTCCAAAATGATGATGACATTGATGCCATTATCGCAGCGGAAACAGAGCAAGAGATCATCGAGATCTTAAAGCGATACTAGTTACGCTAAAACTGTTACTCCAGAGAAAAGCTATCAGACCGAGCCCTGCTCGGTCTTTTTTTACGCGTTTCAAATGACGATGCACCAGATGAACAAAGAGACACCCGCCAAAGAGTTTTTCAACTCAGTACTTACCAATTAAGAGCTTTTCAACTCAGAACTTACCAACTGCGAGCATCTCACCTAAAAGCAGCTCAACTCAATAATCGACAGACAAGAGCCCCTGGCTCCCTTAATGCATCCACGTTATAGCTAAGTACACGTCCGGCAGACGGCGCATGATAACGACGACATTCGTTACCAAAAGCGTCGTATTGAATCGCCAAAAGATCATCTTGCTCTACGCTTTGTAAAAGCTCGACCTGAGGCAACACAAATCCACCAATATCAGCGCGGATAGACACCACATTATTGCCCTCTATCCAATCTATACTTGGCAGTGGCTTTTTGTCTCGTAAACCTTCAGCATCAAGCATCTCGTAGTAAGAAAGAATATTAAAAACACCATCTACGGCTCGTTGAATCATGTCAGGTTGAGTAAATTTCCCCATCCCGACTTCCACTGTAATGCTCGGAATTCCACTTCGATTCCAGACCGTTTCAAGAATACCCGGATCGCCGGGATCATTAAGAACACAATCGGGCTGCATTAACCTCGCCATCTCTAAACATTGCTCTACTCGGTAATCAGAAAACACATAAAGTGGATACACGGCACCACGAGTTTGGGTATGCAGATCAACAGCAAATGTCGCGTTGTGTTTGAGTAAGCGATCCCACAGAGATGCGACGAATCGCTGCGCGGCTAAGCCGTGTGCATCACCAGGAAAGAGTCGATTAAGGTTGGCAGGGCAAGAGCCCGGATCCGAAGAGATAAAATCGCGGCTGTGGTTAAGCAAGCCAGACAAATTCACAGTTGGTACAACTGTCACCGTGCCTTTTAATGTTTTGCCTACTAAATCTCGGATAATTTGCTGAGCAGCCAACACACCGTTTAGCTCATCACCGTGAATCCCGGCAGTGATCATCAACTTCGGGCCGTCTTGACTGCCTTTGAAAACAGAAACCGGCATGTTTTTAGGTTGCCCTAACCCATCACTGGTTACTTGAAACCAAAACTGATGCTCTCCAATCGGTAAGTCTTCAACATTTAAGGCGCCAATAACCTGCCTACCTTGTAAAACATCGCCTAAGTACTCTGTTTTCATCCAACGTCTCCATCTTGTTGAGCAAAATTTATTCTTTTCTAAGTTTTGGCATCATAGAGGATATCTTAATCAGTACAAACAGTTAATAAGATGAAGAAGCTCTAACCTCACCATAAGGTTCACTCATATCATTATCACCTCACCCAAATAGAAACTTGAAAAAGTAACCGAATAAGGAAATACGAGTGGTATACCCATTCACAAACCACTCAGGTTCCTGAAATAAAAGTGCAATAAAATCAACACTTAAAAAGTTCCCTATTCACGAAAATGTAATTTTACAGAAATGAAAGCTTAATTTAGCTGCTCTAGATTAGTTTCATATCGAAACGGAGAGCGCATTGCTCACGGATTTTAAAATACAAGGTAAGTGATTATGAAAAAGGCAGTTCTAGCTTCTGCAGTGGTAGCGGCACTAGTTTCAGGTTCATCGTTAGCAGCAACGGTTTACAGCTCTGATGGTACAGAACTTAAAATTGGCGGTCGTGCAGAATTCCGTGGTGATTTCATTGGTTCCGGTGGTGCTGAAGTTGAAGGTTCAATGAAAGATAAAACTCGTTTCCGTTTAAACCTTGGTGGTAAAACAGAACTTACAGATACTGCAACGGCATTCGGTTTCTACGAAGCTGAGCAAGACACAGGTTCTGATAAGTTTGAAAACCGTTACATGTACGCAGGTGTTGATTTTGACGGTCAAGCCATTTCTGTCGGTCGCCAAGATATGGCTTCAGTTATCGTATCTGACTTTACGGATATCACTGAGTTTTCTGGTGTGCAGCAAGCATTCGGTGCAGCTTCTGATAAAGAAGATGGCGTATTTGCGTACCGTGGCGGTTTTGATGCTCTGCAACTAGAAGCCACTTACCAAACCAACAGCAAAAAAGACTCTGACGGCTACGGCATTTCTGGTGTTTACTCACTGCCAATGGGCTTAGATCTTGGCCTAGCCTACTCAGGTGAAGACCTAGGGGAAAATAAAGGTAGCGCAGACCAAATCCTTGCCGGCCTAGCGTATTCTCTAGACAACCTGTACTTAGCTGCGACTTATTCAACAGGCGACCTAGATGATAAAGCGACAGGTACCGATGCTAAGTCATTCACTGCTATGGAGTTTGCAGCGCAATACAAATTCACCAAGCAAGTATCTGCTGCAGTCGTATATACTTACCAGGAAGATGAAATCAACAGCGGAGCAAAAGTAGACGCTGTCGACGGTATTGAATTAGCCGGTTACTACAAACTAAACAGCAATTTCCGCACATACCTTTCTTACTACGTTAACGGTTTAGACGAAGTTAAAAATGCAAAAGGTATCGTGACAGCTGGTGAAGACACACTTCGCCTAGGTGTCCGCTACGATTTCTAATCTAAATCGACTTTAGATAGAGACTAGAAAGGTTGGGCGGTTGCTCAACCTTTTTTCATATTCAAATATTCTGACCAACTTCATCAATGCTTTTTCTG
Organism: Vibrio tasmaniensis 1F-187; assembly: GCF_000272405.2. GTDB lineage: Bacteria > Pseudomonadota > Gammaproteobacteria > Enterobacterales > Vibrionaceae > Vibrio > Vibrio tasmaniensis_A. The sequence continues at coordinate 25,718 of NZ_AJZM02000408.1, read as the reverse complement.
GTTAAGTGGTGCTAAATCCGTATCATAGGTGAACCACATCAAATAATTAGAAGCATCATGTCACAACACCATCCGATCCAAGGCGCTAGCTGGATGCTAACCGCAGGCCTAGCCTTTGCCGTTATTAATAGCCTAACTCAAGTCGCTAGCATTCATTTCGGACTTACTTCTACCACCGTTGCCGTCATTCAATACGCCATCGCGTTGTTCGCTATTCTTCCTTATCTGAAAACGCTGGGCATTCGCCGCGCGCTAAAAACCGACAACCTAAAGTTGCACGTATTCCGTGTCTTCTTGTCTGTTATTGGTATTCAACTTTGGATATGGGCATTGGCTTACCCAGTACCTATTTGGCAAGGCATTGCCCTTCTCATGACGTCGCCATTGTTTGCAACCATAGGCTCAGGACTTTTCCTCAAAGAGAAAGTTGGGGCAGCTCGCTGGGGCGCGACCTTAGCCGGCTTCGCTGGTGCTATGGTGATTCTAGAGCCGTGGGCAGAAGACTTTAACTGGGCAACACTGCTACCGGTTGGCGCCGCTTTCTTCTGGGCATGCTACTCACTCATGGTGAAAAAACTCTCTTCGCAAGACAGTCCTTCAACCATGGTGGTGTACTTGCTGCTATTAATCACACCATTTAACATCCTGCTTGCCGCGCCAGATTGGCAGACTCCAAGCGGCGGTACAATTTGGGCTATCTTGATTGTTATCGGTGTTATGACGGCACTCGCTCAATGGGCAATTGTAAAAGCCTATTCTGTTGCTGATGCTTCGTTTGTGCAACCTTTTGACCACGCGAAATTACCGTTAAATGTTCTAGCGGGTTGGATTGTATTTAGTTGGGTTCCACCGGGTCGTTTATGGCTAGGGGCTGCTATTATTATTGCGTCAGTAGCATTTATTACCCATTGGGAAACGAAAAAACCGGCGAAAATAAAGAAAGTTTAGGATCGATGAAATAAATAGTTCGACTGTCCGTTCTATATGGATAAGAGAATTCAAACGAGGCCGTAAGCATGAAGAAACCAGTCAAGATTACACTATACCGTTGGGCAGGCAGCTGGGGTCCATTTAAAGTTAACATCCCATGTGGAGAATGCACCCTTACCAAAGACATTCTTAAGGATACTTTTGAGAATGAGTTATCAGATGTCGATGTTGAACTGGAAGTGAAAGATTGGTTATCTCACTGGTGGGAGCCGCTAAAACTGGGTTCTTGGCATGCTCCTATTCTTGTTGTTGAAGGCAAGGTCGTCAGCCAAGGTGAAGCGCTTAATCGCGGTGTTTTGGTTCAATCTGTAATTAAAGAATGGACCAAACGAGACAGCCTAAAAGGCAACATTGTTTACGGAAAAGCGACCTGCCCGTTCTGCGTTAAGGCCAAGAAAATGCTTGATGAAGCGGGTGTTGAATACCAATACCACGATGTCGTAAAAGACAGCACAGCTTTGTATCGTATGATTCCAGAGGTAAAAGCGCACATTGGTGAGAAAACACCAGTAACAGTTCCTCAGATTTGGCTTGATGGTAAATACATTGGTGGAGCTGACAACTTAGAAGCGTGGATGAAAGAGAACGGTTTAGATACCATCCCGAATAATGTTGTCGACCTATCCAACCAATCAACAGGCTGAATTCAGTAACAGTCATTAGTCAGAAGCTTTATCCGTGTTTTTTGTGTCCATCCACAACAAAACGAGCGATGACCTTCATTAATCGCTAAAACGCAAAAGGCCTTAAACTGAACTAATCCCAATAGTTGGACACCAGTAAGTTTAAGGCCTTTTTAAAATCCGTTTTTGAAAATGCTTATTTCGCCATTTTCTTCATCATTCGCTTAATGAATGATGCTTTTTTGGGCTTTGGCTTGCCATACAATGCTTCGTGCATCATGTTTTTTGCTACCATTTGACCAAGGTATGCGTGGCCTAGTTCGTAATTCATGCTTATCTCCGCACATAATCGATTTTCTTATGCGCGGATTCTACACTTAAAGCGCTCAAAAACAAGATCTAAATCACACTTTCAATGTAATCTCACCATTGAGTTACAATTAAAATTTTCATTTAAACATCCATAAAAAAAGCAGCTCAAGAGAGCTGCTTTAAAAATAGTTTTTTAGAAACCTAATTGCTTAGAAATCAACTTACATGAAAAAATAGCCTATAAAACAAACAGTCAAGAAAACTAGCTACGCTTTGGCTGTCTGTAAGTTTTACCTGCAATTTGGTATGTGTCTTTTTGCTTTAATTCGAACATAGTTTCAAAGAACCAAGCTGCAAATTTGATTAAGTCATCGCCTTCATTCATCACGTGTTCGATGTACTCTTGCTCTTCGCCTTGTTCATTTTCTTGAAGCGTCACGTGGTAAATACGCTTTTCGCCTTCAACTTCAGCTAGCGCAAATTGACCTGTTAGTGATCCAGCAGCCTCAGCGACTTCTGTATCCTCATTGGATTTCAATAACTCAAGTGCTTGAGGCAGGCCATCTAGTGCGCAAATAGCTTTTACCAGTACTTCAAATTCATTTTGCTGCATGTTTATTACCTATTAAATGGACGCTGGTATTGTAGAAAACCATCCATACAAATACAACGTATTAACGACTGTATGCTGAACTATAGCGAGCTAGCTGTTTAACTGGTCTGTATTTCAGCTGCTTAACTGTACTCAACTTCGGTAGCTGTGGCTTTCTTATTCATTCTCGTTGAAGACCAAAGTACTGTAGCCATACAAGCGCCAATAATCAGATAAAACACGCCGAGCTGTAGGTGAGTCGTCACCCAACTCTCGACTAGATATCCACCAAGTAAACCCGCCAAACACATCTGAATTGAACCTGACAGTGCCGACACCGCGCCCGCTTTCTTCTTATGAGGTTCTAACAACATACTGATCGATAGAGGGAACGAGATACCTTGCGCTATCGCCAACCAAGTAAACGCCCAAACTAAGTTAAAGATGGATAACTCATGAGTAAGAAGCCAAGTTCCCGACGCCAAGATAATCAAGATAGCTATGCTCATCAATTGCGGAGTGCTAAACCTACGATTGAGCAAGTTCAAAGCCACGCTACCAATCAGTAAGCCAGCCGAAGGGACTATCATCAACGATCCGTATTCAGCGGCTGTCAGCCCCAATTGCTCTTGCATTAAGAATGGAAACAGTGATAGCGACACCAAACTCGCCATGTAACTCATCCAATTATAACTGGCACTGGTCAACACTTGGCGATTCCTCAACAAACGGCCATAGTTCTTGACCACTTGACTGACTTCAAAGCGGCTCTTTCCGTATGGTAAAGTTTCATGAAGAACAAAGTAGCCGAGAGTGAATATCGCCAGTAAATACACAAGAACAAACAGGAACACCGCCTGCCAACCGAGGTGGAATGAGATCCAACCACCAAACACGGGCGCAATAATCGGCATGATCGAAGCGGTGACCGAAATATAAGACAGCGCTTTGGTCAGTTGAAGGCCATCATAGCTGTCGCGCAGCACACTTCGCCCAAGAACCGAGGCACTACCCGCCCCTAGACCTTGCAACAAGCGACCAACCTCTAACGCCGTCATGTTGTCGGAAAAAACAACACAAACAACAGTACCAATCAAATAAACACCCTGACCTAACAAGAAGATAGGTCTTCTCCCCACGGCATCGGACATCGGCCCATAAAATAGCTGAGACAAGCCAAAACCCACAAGAAACAGCGTAACGAGCAGCTGTACATCTACCTGAGTCGCACTTAAGTCTGAAGCAATTAGCGGCAACGATGGTAAATAGATACTCACCCCTACCTGTCCTGTAGCTATGATCATCATGGCTAAGAGTAGCGGTGTTTTTTTAAAGGTCGATTGGCTCAAAAAATTCCCTATTCGTTTGTTATTTGTTCATCAGATGAGTTTACATTCAAAACCAATAATTGATAATTAGCTAAATTGGAATTTAATTAAGTCCCAACAGGAAATAATATGGATTGGATTCTTAACGTAAAAAGTTATGTAAAAGTGGTGGAAGAAGGCAGCTTCAATGGCGCAGCACGTAAACTCAATACCACCAGCTCAGCGATCAGCAAAAGAGTGAACTGGTTAGAAGAACGTATCGGCACTCAACTATTAAAGCGCACCACGCGCTCAATCAGCCAAACCGAAGCGGGAGCTCTCTTTTATCTGCGAGCCAAGGATCAGCTCGATAATTGGCAATCGATTATTGATGAAACTCGATCGGTTAACCAAACGCCTGCGGGCCTGCTAAAGATTGGCGCAACCATTGCTGTTGGTTCTAAGTTTCTCGTGCAATACATGGACGACTTCTTAGAAAAGTATCCAGACATTAAAGTACAGCTTATCACCACCACGCCAGGTCAATTACCTGAGCTTGGCTTGGACCTGGTGATCAGTCGTGAACTGGAACAACTCAACTCGTTAAGCTTCAAGAAAACACCACTGTTTGAACACAAAGCCAGCTTTTATGCCGCTCCCAGTTACTTGGCTAAACATGGTTATCCCATCAACGAGCAAGACTTAGAACAACACAACTCCTTAATATGGGGAGAGCGTCCTATTCGTGAAGTCACGCTAACTAAAGGACAACGCATCACTTTGAACGGTAACTTTGCGACCACCAATCCTGAGGCTTTGTTTCATGCCGCGAAGCGAGGAATGGGCGTACTGTTAACCATCAAAGCAATGATCAAAGAGGATCTTAAACAAGGGACACTGGTTCCAGTATTACCAAATATAACAGCCGACGAAGTGATGGTTTACGCGTACTACCCTAAGCTTGACTACTCACATACACGAACCAAGCTATTTTTAGACCACCTAAAAGATAGGCTAGACAAAGAAAGAAATAGTCAAATTTTGTGAAATATATCGCACTAAATTTGAAAAATCACACAACACGATCGATAATAAACTAGACGCACATAAAAATTATTAATGCAAGTTGCATTGTTAATATTTAAGACGGTGCTGCTACAAGATCGTATACACAAGATCATACACATACAGCTTACACACGATTCTGGTTGGCTACGGATGGTGACTATGACTCAACATACACGCAATAGCATGATAGACACAGAGCGCATTGGGCGCTTACTCAAATTGGAAGGTATCGACCTTTTAGAGTCTGCCGTGCTTACTTTGCATCAAACCTTCGGTACTCAATACACCAGTATCATTGAGAAAAAGCACTTCCCCGATCAAATGGTTCCTTTGGTCATTGCCCATTCTGACCATGTACTGCATGACAAAATAAACGCACGCCATGGTCACATATACCAACAAGCCGTTAATCAAAAACACCCAGATTGCTCATTTGCTCAGTATATCGTTCAGTCACTCCCAACATCAGCATTTAGACAGGAAATCACCTCACAGAACTCAATCGCTATCCCAGCACGCAGTCAAAGTGGCGAAGTCATGGGTGTGCTTTTCTCAACCTTTAGTTCGCCTATGAGTACAGATCAACAACAAGACGTGATAAAACACCACCAGTTGTTCGCAGATATCGTCATTCACACCTTGCGTGAAATGTGGTTCAACGACCGTTCTGAGCAACTGGTTAATCAACTCAGCTACGAAGTATCACACGATAGTCTAACTGGGCTATTAAACCGTAGCTGCTTATCAGACACCTTGGAATCGATCACTCAGCAGAGTGTCACTCCCTTCACGCTCGCTCTGCTCGACATCAATAGCTTCAAAGCCATCAATGATATGCACGGTAATTATATTGGCGATAAGGTACTTCAGTTCGTTGCAGAGACCTTGCGCCGAACCTTGCCCGACAACAACCTGACGTTCCGGACGGCTGGCAATGAGTTCGCATTCATTACTTATCATTCAGACCCAATAGCTGTTTGCGAACAAATACTGGATAAGATAAAGCAAGGTTACACTAGTGTTGATATCAAAATCGATTTCGACGTCAGCATCGGCATTGCCCGGTCAGATGGCGATAATAAAGACGTAGAACAAATCATCTTCAACACCAGTTTGGCACTAAAAGAGTGCCAGCATAGTCAAGATACATACATTCAATGTTACGACACTCACCTAAGGGTTCGTTACCAAAGGAAAACCGAGTTAATCGCCGCCTTACGAAGTGAGCTTGACAGCTCCATATCAGACAGTCATGCACCTAATGACAATGGAATGTACGTGGTTGTGCAGCCGATCGTTGATCAAGGTGACACACGATGGGGTTACTTTGAGGTGCTCACTCGTTGGAAAACCAAGAGACATGGCGATATCTCACCGGTAGAGTTCATTCAAGTGGCAGAAGAGTCAGGGTTGATTGTGGAACTGGGTGAACGGATCATCGAATTGGTATGCCGCGCTAAAACAAGATTGGAGCGCGGCTTAGGCTACAAAGTTAAGCTTGGAATAAACTGCTCCGCTCACGAGCTTACCGATTCTAAGCGTTATATTTCCTATCTTACTCGAACGATTGAACAGCATCACTTTAAAGCAAACGAGTTTGTCATTGAGCTAACCGAAACCGTGCTGTTATCTCCAACTCAAGAAACAAAGTCAGCACTCGACTTTCTAAGGGGGCAAGGGTTCACGATCGCTCTAGATGATTTCGGTACTGGTTACTCAAGCTTAAATTACATTCATAGCTATCCTATCGATTGTATTAAAATTGATGCCACCTTTATTCGAAACTTGCTGACAAACTCAACATCCGAAAGTGTTGTGTGGTTGATTATTCAACTGGCACACAGACTCAATGTGTCATTGGTTGCGGAAGGCGTAGAGAAGCTTGAGCAATTAGAAAAGCTGCACGCAATGGGGTGTGACAAAATTCAAGGATACCTCTACTCTCCACCTATGCGACCAGAAGCTATCGTTAGCTACGTCACTCACTCAGAACCTCTAGCCTAAACGCCGTTTACTACCTCAACCTAAAATCAAAAAGCCGCGAGCGTATCACTAAACATTTAAGTATTTAGTTCTGCACTCACGGCTTTAAAGGCTACATCATTACTCGCAACCATCTAGCTAACGGTTACCTTGACGACATATAGTCAGCTGCTAGCTATTATTCGATTGTTTTTCTAAAGCTTTCTTTAATAGCTTGTCGGCTTCATCTCTAGCGGCTACGAATGTCGCTTTTTCCTTTTTAGGTACGGAATCGGCCATCGGAATATTCGCTTTCATTGCATTGACAGGACGACCACGTTCGATCAATTCGTAATGTAAGTGCGCCCCCGTCACTCGGCCCGTTTTACCTGATAAGCCAATACGCTGACCACGAGATACCGTTTGTCCTTTACGAACGAGGATCTTACTCAAGTGTAGGTAGCGTGTTTTGTATGTGCTGCCATGCTGAATCACCACATAGTTACCAGCATATGGGTGCTTACGAGTCATGATCACTTTACCATCACCTGTTGCTTGAACGGGTGTGCCAATTGGCGTCGCGAAATCTGTGCCGTTATGCGGAGAGACTCGCCCAGTCACAGGGTGTAAGCGCTTAGGATTAAACTGAGAACTTTGACGCCAGCCACTGCTCACAGGGTAACGTTGGAAAGCGCGTTGTAAGCTATCACCATTGGCATCGTAATATTGCCCGTCAGTGTGTAAGTACGCTGAAACAACACGGTTACGGTTCATGATCTTGATGGCTTCTATTTCACGTTTCCCGGTTGCGACACCATCAACGAATTGCGCTTTTTGAAGCACTTCAAACTGATCACCCGCACGTAAGTCTCGGCTGAAATTTAGTTTATCTTTGAGAAGAGTCACAATATGGTCAATCTCAATACTGTTCAGGCCAACTTTGTTCGCTGACATAGAGAAACTGCCTTGAATATCACCCACTAGAGGTTTCTGCTTCCATTCACCCGGAATAGAAATATCTTCGAATTCGTAGCTGCCATCATCAAGCAGTCGATAAACCACTTTGTCCGCGACACTAAATTGAAGTTCCATTTTTGAAAGGTTGCCCGTCGCTTCGTCACGCCAAAAGCGTAATGTATTACCCGGACGAAGCGTGTCTAACGCAAGGAAGTTCAAATCGGTTTCCATCACGCTCATCATCGAGTTATAAGAAAACCCAAGCTGAGTGAAGATGCTACTTAAGTTATCACCTGATTGAATTTGATATTCAAACGTCGGTGGCTCAATAACGGTAGCAGAAGGAGGTGACAGAATTGACTCAATAACAGTTGAGTCTGGCAAATCAAGATCGATCGTTTTCGTCAGATTTGATTGTGAATATTGCAAAGCAACACTAATCACTGCAATAAGTGGCAGTCCTAAAATTGCTGCTTTTTTTACAGGTGAAAGCTCAGCAAACGGAGAGGAAAATATTTTTGAATACACGGTAAACAGGTCTTTCTACGATATAAAAGCACAGGATATGCTTTTCAGGCGTATAAATCATCATTGCATTGTCATAATATGATGTGAATCTGCGCAATCTCGGCTAAGTCATTGAGTTACCGTTAATGAAATAGGCACAACTCAAAAATTTAATGAACCAACGATTTAGACATTAAAAAGCAGAAACATCTAGTTCCTGCTTTTTAACTAATTCATACTATTTCAACTAAGCGTTAACTGTCGATACCAAGCAATTGTCTTCACCAAATTCATTCGGGATATAACGATCAGCATTCGCATCGTTCACCCATTGTTGATCATCAACTAGGTAGCGAAATTGAAACTCGCCATCTTTCGGAAGACGAGTTTTAAACTTGTAAACCTTCCCTTTCGCCAGTTTTTTCATTGGGGTCGCTTTCCAATCCAGAAAGTCGGCAACGATAGATACGGAATTAGCTTCTTGAGCTTCTAGCTCGAAAGTCACTTCAACTTCATCTTTCGTCTTAAAAAAACGTTTATTAATCATTCGCAAGCTCCATTTGTAAAGTAAGCAGACACAAAGCTAAGTGCGTCTAAATTTCATTCATCTACTTAAGATAATATGTAATTTAGCTCACATAAACAACAGTTCCTTGCCCTAACAAAAATGTCATTGCTCATCAATTGATTGCATATTGAAAGAAAAACTCATTAACACCTTTTCAGATTGCAATTCTGGAAAAGATTGTTCCGCAGAATGTCGAGTAAAACCGATAAAACCTTCCCCAGAGAGTTTGCTTTGTGAATCGAGCAGTTGAGTTATCTCTAAAGTTTGGATCCTCACACGATCACCAAGAAAGAATTGGTCAACTAACACGACACGGCTTCGATGCTGGTCATGTTTAAACAGGCCAAGATAATAGAAAACGCCACTGCCTTGGTTAGATACCCACATAGGTGCAACAAAGAAACTCGCCTTGCCTAACGTGACACTTGAAAGGTTGTTGGTGTCTACGGTGACCACACCACGCTCAACACCGGAGTCATAGCGTCCAAACGCGATTGATCTTGGTCCATCGACTTCATTAATAAAGGCGTACGCGTTGGTTTCAGGAACTTTGATTGTCCATGGGTTAGTCGTCTTCAAATCAAAAACGGTTTCAACAACAGGGTCATAACTGACTTGAGAAGAAGGAAACTTCGCCAAGATCTCTTCGTCACTTAAGCTAAAGCGATAAATACCCGCCAGTATCACCACAACCAGCATGACAATAGGAATCAGTAAAATCAGAGGTATAGGTAAGATTTTCTTTTTCATGAGCAATTATATTCTTTTGTTTTCATCCAGTTGTGCAGACCATAAAGGGCTTTAGTATAATTATCAATACAGGGTTAACCAGAAGTGGAGCATGGATGGATATCAATCATATTAAAGAGAAGAATATCAGAAGTTGCGAATGCCGCTGTGGAGCCGTCAATTTAGTCTGCAGAGGCGAGCCTCAACGCACCTCCGTATGCCATTGTTATGAATGTCAGAAGCGCACCGGAAGTGTGTTCGGGGTTCAGGCTCGATTTCCCATACAACAAGTGACACTCAACGGAGAGGTCACCTCCTTTTCACGTATCAGTGACACGGGCAATGAAGTCACCTACCAGTTTTGCCCTAAATGTGGCACTACCATGCTATTGCAGTCGGTTGCCGCCGCCGATTTTTATGTCGTCCCGCTAGGACTATTTAAAGAGCAAGACTTTCCGCTACCAAGCTTTTCAGTCTACGAAGAACACAAACACGGATGGGTCAAATTTGACCACCAGATGAGTCATTACAACTAGCTTGTTACTGACCATTATCTCTATAAAGCAACAGTATTGGAACAAACTGCAAGACTGTTGCCTAAGATCAAATATCAACGTTCTACAACGCTAGCGTATCTTTTCGCTAGCGTTATAATCTGCTCCTCTTTTTAACCCAGGGTGAACCACATGATTTCTAAACTACCTCGCTGGGTTGAATACGGCGCCTTACTGTTAGCGGGCCTTGCTGGCAGCGTTAATGCTATTGGTTTACTCGGCTTCCAACATCAAGCTATCTCCCATATTTCAGGCACCATGTCTTTACTTGGCAGCAGCCTACTCACGCCGACTTCAACTTCTATGCACCTCCTGCTAATCATTATGAGCTTTATGCTAGGTGCCGCGTTCAGTGGATTCTTTATCGAAAATCAAGCATTGAAGTTAGGACGCCGTTACGGTGTTGCACTATGTATTGAGGGTGGATTGCTGTTCTTGGCGCTTTGGGCACTGTTACAAGGCTACACTTCAGGCCAGTATTTCGCTTCAGCCGCGTGTGGGTTGCAGAACGCAATGATCACCACCTATAGCGGGGCGATCATTCGCACCACACACATGAGCGGGATCATCACAGACCTTGGGATCATGATTGGCGCACGCTTAAAGGGGATGCCTTTTGACCGCCGTAAAGCCAAACTTCTTATGTTCATCGTTGTTGGCTTTCTGTTTGGTGGTTTAAGTGGTGCTTGCCTGTTCCAGCGCTTTGAAATTTTGGCACTGGCTTTCCCTGCCTCTTTCGCGTTCATTGTCGCGTTTAGCTACTGGCTCTACCTAACTTATCGAACTGAAGCCTCAGTAAATTTATAAACGCCTAGTAATAACCATGAGAATATGTAACATCTGCAACACTTTATTCTAAACTCATAATTTGTTGCAGAATAACCTGCGTGAATATTTAGCGATATTTGATGAATAGTATTGCAAGTGATATTAATACTCGGTAATCTTGCACCCAATGAGAAAATACGGATGTTTAGAGAATAAAAATGCCAAGGATGTGGCTTTTTTACATGTAGAAATACGAGAATAATTAACATGTCTAACAACACGAATACTGCTCAACCAGAGAAATCTAAAGGCAGTTTCTGGGTTTTCTTAATCCCATCTCTGATTGGTTTGTTCCTCTTCATGGCGCCAATTAGCTACCAAGGTGATCTCACGATCCCTGTCGCTATTCTAGCCAAATCAATTCAAGCGGTTTTCGGTGAGTCTCTAGTTGCTATTATCACTGCAATCGTTGCCTTCATGTCTGTAGCTTCCGTGTTAAGCACCATTTTCAAACCTACATTCATTACATCGAATTCATTTCTAAACGGCCTTTTCAACCCATCTCCACTGTGGTTGTTGGTTCGTATTATCGGTGGTGCTGCAGCATTCATGGCTTTCTTCCAAGTTGGCCCTGAGTTTATCTGGGAAGAAAACACCGGTGGTCTCGTGTTAGAGGGCCTATTGCCGACTCTATTTTCAGTATTCATCTTTGCCGGTTTACTATTACCACTTCTACTTAACTTCGGTTTGTTAGAACTGTTTGGCACCTTACTAAGTAAAGTGATGCGTCCAATCTTCAACCTGCCGGGTCGTAGTGCTATCGATTGTATGGCTTCTTGGTTAGGTGACGGCAGCGTTGGTATCCTGCTTACAAGCAAACAGTACGAGAAGAAATTCTACACTCAACGTGAAGCCGCTGTTGTTGGTACGACTTTCTCAGCAGTATCTATCACGTTCAGCCTTGTAGTGATTGCTCAAGTAGAACTAGAGCACCTATTCCTACCTTTCTACGCAGCAATCTGCTTAGCAGGTATTGTGGCCGCGGTAATCATCCCTCGCCTTCCTCCACTGAGCATGAAGAAAGACACCTTCATTGATGGTACAAAACCTCACAAAGATGCTGATGCAATCCCAGCGGGTCACTCGACTTTCTCTTGGGGTCTTGAACTCGCGGTAAATAAGGCATCACAAGTTAAGTCTGCTAAGTCTGTATTTGGTGAAGGCATTCGTAACGCAGTCGACATGGTATTTGGCGTTCTTCCTGTTGTAATGGGTCTAGGTACAATGGCATTGGTTATTGCAGAATACACATCTGTGTTCTCATTCCTAGGTCAGCCTTTCATTCCATTCTTTGAGCTACTTGGAGTACCTGAAGCGGTTGCAGCATCTGAAACCATTGTTGTTGGTTTTGCGGATATGTTCATCCCAGCGATCCTTGCCGCTTCTATCGACAACGAGATGACTCGCTTTGTTATTGCAGCAATGTCGGTAACTCAGCTGATCTACATGTCTGAAGTAGGCGCTCTACTTCTAGGCAGTAAGATTCCAGTGAACATCTTAGAACTGTTTATTATCTTTATTCTACGTACGTTAATTACGCTTCCAGTTATCGCAGGTGTAGCGCATCTAATATTTTAAATTAGACGTACTGATACAGTGTAATAAATAACCTGATTTGTAATAGCCTCACTTTTGTGGGGCTTTTTTTCGCCTAATATATTCACTCTCCGGTTTAAAATATCGCCAATATACGAATTGAGAATATCATTTGATTTCATATTAATTCCCTTACACCTCTCCCTCATATAATAAACCACACGCATACTCGCCAAATTAATACCCTCCTCACTTTCTTTACCTTTGATTAAGCTAACTCTTCAACTCATTGAACCAAATAGCAAAAGTAGCAAAAGTAGCAAAAGTAGCAAGTATGTAATTAACTGAATTTTACGTTGTGCGGGTTGTTGTATTTTTGTAGTCTATTTTGTGAAATTACATTCAAGTAAACTTCAACCCTGTCGATATATATAATTACAAAACACGATTAACTTTAGTTTTCGCAAAGCTTGTGAGAAGAGGAAAACACAATGAAATTTAGCCATAAGGTGGTTGCAGCATCATCAGCCTTGCTATTAGTGACAGTATCATTGCTTTCAATACAGCAACTTTACACCGTAAAAAGTGCTGTAGAGAACCACGTCAATGCAAGCCTGAAAGAGATGGTCTCTGGTATTAAGAACACCGTAGCATCAGAGATGAATGCTAAGAAAGCACTGGCTCAGTCGACGACTGAAGTCATCGAAATCAACCCTCAAGATCGTACCTACGTTCAAAACATCCTAGAAAAGCCAAAACTTAAAGGCAGCTTTCTCGCGGTTGGTTTTGGTTATGACGCAAACGGTTTCGTTATTGAAAATGATGATGGTTGGGAAGCTGGCCCGGATTACGACCCACGAATCCGCCCTTGGTTCATTGATGCTAAGTCCAAAAACAGTTTAGTTGTTACCGACCCTTATGTGGACGTATCAAGCAAGAAAGTCATCATTTCAATTGGTACGCCAGTGCAAGAAAACGGCCGTTTCACTGCAGGTATGTTCTACGACCTAGAACTAACCAACCTTGCGACCTTGGTAAACCAAGTGAACTTGTTTGACGCGGGTTACTTATTCCTAGTCACTGCCGACGGCACGACGATTGCTCACCCTAATGCTAAGAACAATGGCGAAACGCTATCAAGCTACCTGCCACAAGCGACTATTCGCGAGGGATCTCAACAAATTGAAGTCGACGGTAAAAAGTTCCTAGTGAACTTCACTCACATCCCAAGTGAAGATTGGTACATCGGCGCAATACTTGATGAAGAGATCGCATTCCAAACGGTTGAAGATCTGAAAAACAGCTCGATAATCTACTCTTTAATTGCGGTTATTCTCAGCATCATTGCATTAACCGTCCTTATTCGTGTGTTAATGCGCCCGCTTGAGACGCTTAACCAAGCCATTCAAGATGTTGCGAGCGGACAAGGTGACTTAACTAAACGTCTAGATACCAATACAGATAAAGAGTTCTCTGACCTTGCGAAAGGCTTCAACACCTTTACTGAAAACCTGCAAAATCAAATCATTCAATCCAAAGCGATTGGTGTTGAGATTAAACGTGGCACTGAAATCACAGTAAAAGGCGCGGGTGAGTCAGCGAATGCGATGAATACTCAGCTGCAAGAGCTTGAACAGCTAGCCACCGCAATGAATGAGATGGCCGTTACCGCAACGGAAGTAGCAAACAACGCTCAAGGCGCAGCCGCCGCGGCTCGTGAAGCTGACGATGCGACACTAGACGGTACATCTGTAGTAAGTGACACGACTCAAGCGATTGATAACCTTTCAGCGCGTATCGACCAAGCGGTTGCAGAAGTACAAGTACTTGAATCAGCAACAGCAAATATCGAGACGATTCTTAAAGTAATCAACGATATCGCAGACCAAACCAACCTACTTGCATTGAATGCTGCTATTGAAGCGGCGCGTGCTGGTGAATCGGGCCGTGGTTTCGCTGTCGTTGCCGATGAAGTTCGCACACTAGCGCAACGTACTCAAGAATCGACCACAGAGATCCGCAACATGATTGAGCAGCTCCAAGCGGGTGCAAGCTCTGTATCTAACGCGATGAATCAAAGTAAAGACACAGCCACTGACGCCGTTGAACGCGCTCAGCAAGCAAACTCTTCACTTGACCGCATCCGCGACGCGATTCAGCGCATCTCTGATATGAATATTCAGATTGCTTCAGCAGCTGAAGAGCAGAGCTTAGTAGCGGAAGAGATCAACAACAACACAGTTAAGATCAAAGACCTTTCAACACAAGTATCCAACGCAGCTCAAGAAGCAAACACGGCAATGCAGGTACAAACTGACAATGTTCGTGCACAGGATGAACTATTGAACAAGTTCACGGTTTAATCGCCTGTCTGTTTAACTAACGTTCAGCCAAGAACCTAAAAAACAAAAGACCCGTTTACTAGATGCTAGTAAACGGGTCTTTCTTTTTCGACTTCTCTTTCTAACCGATCAGACTTAACTCGTCACAGGTTCGAACTCATTGGTCGTCAGCATCATGCACTGATTAGATTCAACCTGAATGGTTAGCGTCTTATCGACACAATCAAACACTGCACCAGACAATAAATCCGTTACTGTACCAGTCCAAGTCAGTGATGCCGTTTTACTTCGCTTCGACTTGTTGATCACCACAATGCCTTTGTCGCCACGGACAAACACCAGCAAATCATCATTTGCCTCAACCACACGCATCGCTTCGCCATGAACATGGTTATGGAACTGAATCATGTTTTTCATGTAAGGCGCTTGCCAATCGTTAAGCCAACGAGGCTGACCACTCTGATCCAGAATGCCGCTGGTACTCAGTTCACTGTAAACAAGCGGCACACCGCCGTCTCGACCAAGAATAAAGGCATGCGCTAATCGCTCGTCAACTTCACCCATTACGTGATCCAAAAATACTTCATTATTTGGAATATCATGAGTGACGGCAAAAGTGATTGCTCGCATATTCGATAACGCCTGACCAAAACAGTAAGGGTTGATCAGAGATTTAAAGCTGCCCTGCTCTTCAAAGGCTTTGAAGATAGTATTGAACAGAGGGAAATCGTAAGCGCCTAAGCGAGTGTGTTTGAGGTAAGGCTCAAGGAACAACTCATACTCTTCTTTGGTCGCACCACCATCAGTAATGATCTCGCCAAAGATGTGCATTTCTTCGCAGATATCATCAGTCCACACCTTGCGTAGATGTGACAGTGTCATGTGTTTCGCTGCGTCTATGCGAAACCCTTTCACGCCAATCTCTTTTAAGGCTTTTAAGTAAGCTCTCTGCTGCGCGACCACATTGTCGTTGTCTAACAGCGTTGGCAGGCCTGGATCGCTTGCTCCACCAGTAATACGTCCGTTTTGCACCTCCCAAGTATCTTTCCAGTTCTTGATACCAAACGCTTCGACAAAGTCGTTCTCATCAAACAAAGGTTTAGAAAGATCACCAAACAAACGAACGGATTCGTAATACTCAGAATCTTGTTGGTAAGACGCCATGTCTTGTTGATTTGGATACGTCAAATCACCGCGAATACTCGACTCGTTAGCCATGTGGTTAAACACAACGTCCACATAGGTACGAAGCCCATGTTGCTTTAACGTGTTCACCATTGCAGTGAAGTCTTGCGTATCACCAAGCTGATTATCGATCACACGATAATCTTGGGGTTGATAGCGCTGCCACCATTGGGTACCTGTATCTCGATCACAGCCTTTAGGCCCTCGTAACGACTTCATTGCCGGCGAGACTAAAACAGATTTATAACCCAACTCTTGAATCAGAGGGGCGTTCTTCATTACGTCAGCGTAGCACCAGTCAAAAGCATGCAATATAACATCTGTCGCTGGGGTGCTTAACATAGCTGAACTCTCCATGTTGTTCTCCTACCAAACTCGTTTACAGCTTTCTAGATAAATACAAAGGCTAAAAGGCAAAGCTGCATAAATTTCCTTAAGAATGGTATTTATTATATGAGTTACTCATTAAAACCCCTCCTCCTCCCACCGATTAGTCAAGGTGGATAGTTAAGGGCGTAGCGCCAATTATCGCATAACGTCCGGGATGAACACTCAGCCATAATGTTTTTAAATGCGCCCAAAAATGACAAAAAAGGAGCGTATCTACGCTCCTTTTATTCAATCTAACACATATTAATAACTAAGTTCGGTAAAGAACCTTCACTACGTGCCAGCCAAATTTTGTTTTTACCAGGTGTGGTACAAGCGTCTCGCCAGAGAAACAAATCTTATCAAACTGAGGCACCATTTGACCTTTTTTGAACTCGCCTAGGTCGCCGCCCTTTTTACCAGATGGACAGGTTGAATGCTTCTTCGCTAGCGTTTGAAATTTAGCGCCCTTTTTAAGCTGCGTCATGATGTCTTCTGCTAATTCTTTATGCTTCACCAATATATGAAGCGCTGCTGCTGTTCTTGCCATGATAATTCTCAGTTTGTTGCGGTCAGTTTATTTGTGATGATTACGTAGAATTCATCAGAGTACTGACTGTTGTAATTCAGCTAACGACTTGTCGACAAAAGTCCATCAAACGCCTGCGTTTAGCGTGATTTTAACCCAAGAATCATCATTCTTCACTCTATAACCGAAAACAACCCCCTTAAAGATCTTTAAAAACCGCATAGTAACTTGCTGCGGATGCCATTTCCCTTTAAATTAATCCTTATAGATTAAGCGCGTATTAAGTAGGAGCCACTTATGGCCAAACCGATAAGTAAAGCGAGTCAGTCACAGGGAATGCTGATGTTCAAGTTATCCCTCACTCAAAGTTTTGCGATAGGCACGCTTAAGGTCAGAGAAATCGTTCCTTTCCAGCCAATGACCCAAATTCCTTACTCTCATCACCATGTGATTGGTACCATCACGATTCGCGATCTTACGGTTCCAGTTATTGATATGTCCGCAGCTATTGGGTTTCGGCCGATCACACCGACGGAATACCAAGACTGTGTGCTCATCGTGACAGATTGCTTAAGAACCGTTGTCGCATTCTTGGTTCGTTCGATTGATAAAATCATTGAATGTGACTGGAAGAGTATTGAGTCGCCACCCGCAAGTGTAGGAACCAATGTGTTTGTTACCGGCATTACACGTTTTGAAGATCGTATCGTGCAGATGCTCGACGTAGAGTTATTACTTTCTAAGATTTACCCTGCTTATGAAAACGCACATATTCCGATGCTGACTGATGTCGAGAGAGAACGCCTAAAAGCTCTGAACATTCTATTGGTTGATGACTCTTTGATTGCACGAAAGCAGCTGTCTGATGCCTTAGACAGCATCAACATCCCTTATAGCATTTGTAACAACGGTTTAGATGCTATTGACCTGATGCGAGGTGAAGCAAGCAAAGGCACTGCAATTGATCTTCTCGTGAGTGATATCGAGATGCCCGGACTCGATGGCTATGAACTTGCATTTGAAGTACAAAACGACAGCGCACTCAGTCATGCCTACTGTATTTTACATACTTCACTATCCAGTGAGATATGTGTTGACCGAGCCAATCAAGTGGGAGCACATGAAGCGCTAGAGAAATTCAATGCAGGCGAATTAATCGAAGCCATGTTGCGCGGAGCGAAAGTCCTAAACGACGCGGCTATGACTGCTTAGACACAAAAAAGCCCTCACATTAGAGGGCTCCTAAAGTAATCCGTTAAACGAGCTTACTCGTTAGACACTTTTTTGTGACCTTCTTGCAGGTGAACGAAATCCACTAAGTCGTCGCCAGATACTTGGTATGCCTGACCGAAACCTTTTACGAACAGGCCATTCTCTGCTTTAAGGTTGAATAGAGAAAAATCTTGAAGTTGGCTTAAACCATCAATAATCTCACCAAAACGTTCTTGCATCTGGCCAATAACTTGAGTCCAAAGCTCCGTTTCACGCTCTACAACACTTGCTTGTGCATCAAAGGTTAGACGCTTACGTGCATAAAGCTGCTTCGAGCTCTCTTCGTCTTCAATCATCATCAAAGAGACTTGTGGGTTCGCTTTTAAGTTACGAGCATGACGAGCAACGTCAGAAATTAGAACAAAGTAACCTTCTTGGTTCTGTACGAAAGGCGCGTAACTTACGTTCGGGCGACCGTCTTGATCAACTGTTGCAAGTTGAAGAGTACGGCGCTCTTGGCGAAACTCTTTGATTTCTGGACCTAGGCGACCTTGTAGGCGTTCTTGTTTTACTTGTTGTTCCATCGATAATTCCTTTCTTCACTTTCTCTTATTTATTATTTTTACCCGAGGTTGAGCGTTCATTAGTAAACTAAGTGGACCTCGAGCATTCATATTTTCTTTAAGCTAGCTGGCAATCTTATTTAAGCTTGATGTTGACTGTACTTAAGCTCGTTCTTTTAGTGCTTTGAAGCGTTCAACTTGGTCGACAATCAGCTCTCGCTTTTCATTGCGACCTAGGTAAATCTTAAAAATGTTTTCGCCTGTTTCACTGAAGAAACCGAAGTAATGACTTTCACGCCCCATGAACGCCTTGCTCACCAAACCAATATGTTTGATGTTATCCAGTTTTAAGTGGCCATGCAGCTCGCCTTCTTTACCCATCAGATTGTAGTAACCACGCGCTACTTTGCCTTTAGGGAACGGCGCCTTTACTTCGAAGATTGAGCCAAATGAATGCATAATTGTGGTCACTGGGCCCCAACCAACCAAACCTTCTAGAATATCTTGAGCACGGCTGCCATCTAACATCACCGCCATGTCTCCAGGAAAAGCAGCGACAACTTCAACCTCTGAAACACCTAGCTTCTCAGCAATCGCAGTAGGAAGCAGTTTTGGTTCTTCTTCTAGAATGCGTGCGACACGTTGTTCTAAAGTTTCTGTCATTGCTAATGTTGTATCTGTCATTGAATAGATTTCCGTATAAACAAGTAAGTTATGAATTAAAAATTCGAGACTAAGCGTGCTTCAAACTTGCATGCGGGTGAGCACCCAAGCCAGAGGCAGTTGGTGCTGGGTGCAAGGTCTGATATTCAGTGTTAAGCACTTGAATCACACTCTGTGCAAGGCTTACCGCCCAGAAACTGCCAGCTATAGTCAGGCTCAGGTAATCTTCCGAAAGATCAACTAGGCCATTCTTTTCCCAATGTGAAAACAGAGGCTTCAGGTAGTCAAACGTGTCTTGCCCCATAAAACTCGGCAACGTACTTCTTCTTACAACACCAGAATCAAAACCGGCTTTCAATGAAGAGAAGGTTGGCTCTAGTGAGCTTTGCTTGGTCATCATGGCTATTGGCAATTGACCTTGCTTTATAGACTCCATGTAGCTGTCTAAAGTTCGATGTTGCATCACACCATGACCACCGATGTTACCACCAGCGCCACAACCAATGGGTAGAACTTCGGCATAAGTTTTCGCTAAGCTGTTGTAAATACTGCGTTCGCGGTTATCACGAGTCCAGTGATTCACGCTCAGTTGCTTAACCTTGTGCTTTGCCATGAACTCAACACCCGCCAAGTACATACTCGCCTTATCTGGCGTATTAGCCGGTGGTGGGATTTTTCCTTTCTCAACAAGATTAAGCATAGGCGCGTTGCCCGAAACAATCAGTTGGTAGAGGTCAATACCGTGTGCGCCAGTCGACATGTAGTCTTCTAAATCTTGTTGAAATACTTCCATAGACTGGTGTGGCAACCCGTATAGCAAATCAAGAACGATAGGCGCTTGTTCAGTGCGACTCAGTGAACTGATACGTTCCAACACAACTTCTCGGTCATCCAAGCGCTTAGCACTACGTCGAACTTGAGTATTGAAACTTTGAATACCGAATGAGAAACGATTGAAGCCACCTTCCAGCGAACGATCAAACATCTCGTCGCCAAATCGATTAATACGCCCTTCTAAGGTCATTTCCACATCGTTCGCTAATGGGAAGTATTGACGAATAGCCTTACCTAACAGCTCAACTTGTAGAGGAGATAAATCGGTGGGTGTTCCACCACCAATATAGACGGCGTGAAATAGTCCAGACTGAGCCCAAGAGGTTTTAGCTTTTTGCTTTAGCTCAACCATCAGTGCATCAAAATACTCATCCACTAATTTACGGCTTGCGGCATTTTGGAAGAAATTGCAGAACGTACAGCGCACGCGACAAAAAGGAATATGGATATACAAACAACGTTTATCCTGTTTCTTTCCTTCACTCAGCATCAATTCATCAAAGATTTCCAATTTCTTGCTCGGGTCGACCGGGATTGAGCTTCCCCCAGCATGTGCAGATTGCTTTTTGGCAAATGCAAAACGAAGTGGGTCTGGGCTAGAAACGCCCAGAATTGATTCGTCAAACTTATACATATCAACGCTCATATAATCTCTCTAAACACTTATATAGCAAAGCCTGGAAGACTGTTTGCTAAAACTGAGAGAATCATAAATAGACGCAAATGATAATGCAATTGATAATTGATCTTATTTAGATTCTAAGCAATAATCCGATACATATTTTAGATTTGGTGAAGGATTGAATGTGAACGTACCTAGATATGTTATTGCAGGCGGTGCATCGTTAGTGATTCATGCGGCGATGTTATTTGTCGCTCAAGAATCCAAAGTCTTTGCAATGCCAGCAGGTAGCCAATCGAACACGGTATCGATCAACTTCACTCCAAAGAGCGTTCCCTCACAAGCTCAGAAAAAAACCGTTACAGAACCAGTTGAGCCTGAGCCAATCAAGGAAACGCTCTCACACCCAGAACCTAAACCTGTCGAACCGAAAGCAGTAGAGCCAAAGCAAGCTAAACCTGCACCAAAGAAAAAAGCGATCACCAATAAACCTCAGCCCAAGAAAGTAGAGAAAAAGGTTGTGGAGAAGACAGCCGAGAAAAAGCCGATTCAAAAAAAACCGGTGACTCAACCAGAAAAGCTGGCCGACAAAAAAGTCGATAAAAATATGGACGAGTCCGCCAACCAACCTCGACAAGTTAATCAAGGCGTATCTAACCAAGAGCCGGTGTTAATCACTAGGCCCTCTTTTTCAGCTCGTCCAACGCCACCAAGCTACCCACGCCAAGCAAGGCGCCGAGGCGTTGAAGGTGTCGCAACTTATGAGATCTGGTTAGATGCTGAAGGAAAACAAATTAAACAGGCATTAGTCAACTCATCAGGCGCACTAATGCTCGACAACGCTGCCTTGAAAGCCATTAAGAAATGGAAGTTCTCACCTCATACTGTAAATGGTCGAGCAATTGCTCACCGTGTGCAAATACCTGTTCGTTTTAAGTTGGATTAACCATGCAACAAATCAGTTACTTACAAGATCAACTTGGCCTAATGACATGGCCTCTTCTTATCTGTTCAGCATTAACAGCAATGATCATCGCAGAGCGTATCTTCCAAGTCATGCTAAGCATTGGGGTTGGCAAACGCGCTATTCGTCATGAGCTCAATCAGATTTCACCAACCAATAGCAAAGAAATCGAAGCATTAGCACAATCTATTTCTGGTAAACGACCTCTGCTGTACAAGGGCGTGTCGATGCTGCTTGCTCACCACTCTTTCTCAAAAGGTTTACGTGAAGATGCAGCAGGAATTTGGCTACAAGAGAAACGCCACCAGCTTCATGCAGGTTTAAGACTGCTTGGCTTGATCGGCGTCATCAGCCCGCTAATTGGCCTGCTTGGCACAGTACTTGGGCTTATTGAGATGTTTAAAGGCGTTGCCGCTACAACAGGCAGCATCACGCCTAATGATTTGGCAGACGGTCTTGGATTAGCAATGAGAACCACTGCTGCGGGTTTGATGATTGCGCTTCCTGCGATTTCAGGAGCTCAACTACTCGGGTTATGGGCCGATCGAGTGCTAGCTCAGTTAGAACACACTCTGAATTATGTGAATGTTTGGCTAGAAGGCATGTCAATTCAAACCAGTCAGTCTGGCGACACTCAAGGGACTCCTGTCAGCAAAGCCTCTATCGGTGATGTGAGCCAAGCATGATTAAAACGCCCCACTCATCTCAAACACAGAGCTTAGTTCCGGATTTAACACCCTTACTGGACATTATATTTATCGTGATGGTTTTCCTTCTACTGACAGCATCAGTGAAGTTGGAGTCATTAGAGGTGGAGCTTCCGAGTTCTGATATTAAAAACGTTTCTGAAGTTCATAAAGATTCGATTAGCGTCAATATCTTAGATCACGAACCTTACTGGGCGATCAACGGCCAAGAGTACATCGACTGGGAAAACTTCAAGATCGCACTGTTAGAAGAAACAGGCACATCGGATAAGAAACCGATCATCATTGGCGCCGATAAAGCAGCTAACGTTGAGAACTTAGTGAAGTTGTTGTCGTTCTTACAAGAAAACGGTATTCCAGCAACCCAATTACTCACGGAGGAAGGCTAGAACGACTCTTAAATTTTCATGAGACCTAGCACCTTTTATGAGATTGGATTCTTTATTGATAAGACCAAATAACCAAAGCCAGCTCTCTATCGATTCAAACTCAACATGCGGACAGGCTGATCACAAGCCATCTTCGCGATTACTCTCCATCAAAAGAAAGTACAAATAAATTATTATGAAAGACTTAAAAGTGCTCAATAAATTAAAGAACAACAAACATTTACTCGCAATCGCCGCGATGGGGTTGGTACTTGCAGCACCTATCGCCAATGCTGACGACGCAAAACAACTTAGAATCATCAGTGCTGGCAGCGCCGTTACCGAATTAGTTCTTGCTCTGGGTGCTGAAGAGCAGTTGATTGCAATTGATGTGACCAGTCACTTACCTCAATCAAAAAAGCTGCCAAAGATTGGTTATCACAGAAACCTTTCTGCAGAAGGATTGATTGCCTTATCGCCAACGACGCTCATCGGCTCAGATGAGATGGGGCCAGACAACGCCATTTCTCAATTAAAATCTGTGGGTATCGATGTCGAGATCGTTAACACCGAAGCAAACGTTGAAGGGCTACTAAAGCGTATCGACCAAATTGCAAAGATTACCCATACCGAAGCTCACTCACAGCAAGTGAAAGCCGAAGTGAATCAAAAAATTGCGGCACTGAAAGCTAACCAAGTACCCAACAACGAAGCGAAGAAAGTTCTGTTCCTATTACTGCATGAAGGCCGTCCTGCAAATGTTGCTGGCGGTGAAACATCACCCAACGCGATCATTGAATTGGCTGGTGGTGTTAACCCTGCGGCTAAAAGCCTGACCTCTTACAAACCACTGTCGATGGAATCACTCGTTGAAATGCAGCCTGATGTCATCTTAGTGAGCGGCCGTAGCTACCAGAAAATAGGCGGCGCTGATGCCATTCTTAAATCGTTACCTATGCTAGCGGCAACGCCAGCAGGCATGAACAAGCAAATCATTACCGTAAAGGGCAGCGCTCTAGTTGGAGGGCTTGGTCTTGAAAGCCTCTCTGAAGCGAAGCGAATAAACGCACTTATCTATCCGCTATAACTTATCTACCCGCTATAACTCACTACCCTATTTTTACTGTTACTTGCTCAATCCTCACTACCGCGTCGCTTTCGTAAAGTTGGCTACGAGGATTGAAGCTAGTGATAGACATTGAGGCTCTTTATGTTGTTACGATCCGTCCCACTAAAAACATCGATGTTAGGCTTTGGCGCCATCCTAGTCTTAACCGCGCTGTACTCGGTCACCGTTGGGCCTATGGACATAAGCTTAGCTGACAGCGCAGCCAGCCTATTCCGACCCAGCAATGACTTAGCTCCCCACATCAATTTGGTGATTCAAGAGATCCGCTTACCGAGAACCATCTTATGTATGCTAATCGGCGCGATTCTCGCATTATGTGGTGCCGTCATGCAGGGACTGTTTCGAAACCCGCTTGCAGAACCTGGGATCATCGGCGTCTCTGCCGGAGCTGCATTAGGCGCGGCGTTGGCTATTGTTCTTTTCTCTGAACTTTCACTGCAATACCCTGCTTTTATGAACTTTGCGGCCGTGCCAGTATTTGCCTTTTTAGGTGGCGCTTTAACCACCCTGCTAGTTTATAAGCTAGGTACGGGAAAATTCGGTACCTCGGTGACCATCATGTTATTAGCGGGTGTTGCGATCAGTGCATTGTCAGGCGCAGGTATTGGCTTCTTAAACTTCATTGCTGATGACCAAATGCTGCGTGATCTTTCATTGTGGTCGATGGGGTCTTTGGCGGGCGCTAAGTGGTCCGGCATTTTACTTGCTGCTGTCACACTCGTTGGATTGTTTGTTGTTTTCTACCGCCAAGCGATGTCATTGAATGCTCTATTACTGGGCGAATCAGAAGCGCAACACCTTGGCATCCCAGTACAGAAACTCAAGCGAAAGCTGATTCTACTGACGGCTGCGGGCGTTGGTATCACGGTTAGCTTGTCTGGCATGATTGGCTTCATCGGACTGGTTATTCCTCATTTAGGTCGTATGTTGGCTGGCCCTGACCACCGAATTCTGTTGCCACTATCAGCAGTGTTAGGCGCGTTACTATTAACAGCTGCAGACATGGCCTCACGCGTGGCACTGGCTCCAGCTGAATTGCCAGTTGGTATTGTCACTGCAATCATCGGCGCTCCATTTTTCTTGTATCTACTATTTCAACAGAAAGGGAGAATCCTTTAATGTTTCCTGCAGCGTTAAAAGCAACCGACATCGAAGTGAAGTTCGGCAACAAAGTGATTTTAGATGGCGTTTCTATTGAGATTGAAGCAGGAAAGGTAACCACACTACTTGGACCAAACGGCGCAGGAAAAAGTACGCTGCTCAAAGCTTTATGTCAGGAGATATCGAGCACTGGTGATATTCAGTATTTTGGACACACCAAAGACAAGTGGTCTTCTCAAAAGTTGGCTAAGCACTTGGCGATGCTTCCTCAACATAGTACGTTGACCTTCCCTTTTCTGGCACACGAAGTTGTCGAGCTTGGTGGTATCCCGTTGCAAGAGTCCAACAAGAAGCTCACTAGCATAGCTAGCCAGAAAATGGATGTTGCCGATGTGTCTCACCTAAGTAAAAGACTCTACCCTTCTCTATCTGGCGGTGAAAAACAGCGTGTTCACTTGGCTCGAGTACTAACCCAACTTCACTATTCTGGTGACCAATGTATCTTGATGCTTGATGAACCCACATCAGCACTGGATCTTGCCCATCAGCACAACACGTTAAAGATCGCGAGAGAGTTAGCCGACAACCACAACGCAG
>NZ_AJZM02000407.1 GCF_000272405.2 Vibrio tasmaniensis 1F-187 | reverse complement strand
CAAGGTTTGCATACTGCGTATTTTGACAATGCCTATAATCAAAAACAGCTAGGCGGAGGAAGCTGGTTCTGTATGCGCGATACAATGGCGCTCGATCCAAGGCGCCACCCTGAGTTCCTTGAAGATATGATCTGGATGGTACTTGAGAAAACCGCCAAAAACGATCCGCAGAAGTTCAGACGAGCAAACTATGCAGGGTCCTTCGGCGTTGATATTTCAATGATTATTAACTACGGCTTACAAACCGAA
>NZ_AJZM02000406.1 GCF_000272405.2 Vibrio tasmaniensis 1F-187 | reverse complement strand
ACTGAATTACGCAACAAAGCCATATATAACTATGTTTTCACATAGTGTATTGGCATTTGACCTAAAACCAAAAGGTATAGACGTGGAAAATAAGTTGGTGAGTGTGGTTTCTCCTTTTTATAATGAGGAGGATGGGGTGGAAGCTTTTTTTTCTCGGATTGTTACTATATTCGACAAGGATTTGGATAACTACAATTTAGAAATTATCGCGATAAATGATGGCAGTACAGATCAAACCTATGACAGGTTAGTTGATATGCAGGCTCGCTATAAAGGGGTTTGCGTAGTTGATTTGTCCAGAAATTTTGGTAAAGAGGCTGCTCTTTCAGCCGGCTTAGATAATGCGAACGGTGATCTTGTTGTTGTAATTGATTCTGATTTACAGCACCCTCCCGAAAAAATTCCCGAAATGGTGCGTTTATGGGAAGAAGGTCATGAAGTTGTTTTAGCTAAGAGAGCAAACAGAGATACGGATACTCGAATCCAAAAAATCACAGCAAATGCTTTTTATAAGTTTCATAATCTTATATCAGACATTGAAGTACCATCCGGTGTTGGGGACTTTAGATTAATGGATGCCATTGTTGTGGCTGAAGTCAATAAGTTGAAAGAGTCTCACCGCTTTATGAAAGGCGTATTTGCCTGGGTCGGATTTAGGTCCGTTACTATAGAGTATAATGTAGAAAACCGTGCTTCAGGGGAAACAAGCTTTAACACATGGAAGTTATGGAACTTTGCTTTGGAAGGTATCACTAGCTATAGTACCATTCCATTAAGAGCATGGTCATATTTGGGGCTCACTATTTCTTTACTTTCTATAATGTACGCTTTGTTTTTGGTTTTTAAAACGTTAGTTTTTGGTGTTGATACTCCAGGTTTTGCGTCAATAATGGTAACTATCCTATTTATTGGAGGGATACAATTGATCGGTATTGGTGTCCTGGGAGAGTATTTAGGTCGGACTTATTCAGAGGTTAAAAATAGACCAGTTTATATAGCTAGGAAAATAATTAAATAGTATGAGTATCTTAGCTCGGTATTTTTTTAGATATAAAAGCTTGATTAAGTTTGGGACGATTGGCGTTGTCAATACGTTGGTGCATACGACATTAGTCATTCTAGCTGTAGAAATAGTGCGATTAAATCCAGTGCTTTCTAATATAATAGCTTTTTTTATTACGAACATCCTTTCGTATTTTATGAATGCTTATTGGGTATTTTCTTCCAACGCCAGTGTATCAAAGTATTTAAAATTCCTTTTCGCGTCAGCTACCGCTCTTATTGGTACGGTGTTGTTCTCATCTTTGGCTGAGGTTATGAACTGGCATTATTTGATTGGAATCGTCTTAATCAGTACGGTTCTTCCCCTGATTACTTATTTTGTGTATAAATTTTGGGTTTTCTCTCGTTGATTTTTTCTGCGAGAATCGTTGACAATATCTTTCACAGTAGCAGGTTATCTTATGATTGAACGGTTAAACGCGCAAGGTCGCTGTAGGTTGGCAACCTGAGCCGAAATCGATTTGTTATAACTCCTTCGCTGGTTCATTCATTGGGCAAGTTCGTTAGCTAAAGCTCGAATTGGAGGTAGAGGAAAGTCTTGGGATACGTTACGATATAAAGTCTAATTGGACTCAAGACTTTGTTTGAATCCACTTGCTCCAAAATGCATTTTGATGACATCATTTAGTAGCACCCAGGGATGAAATTAGTACAAGGCAACAATAAAGAACAACTCACTCGTAGAGTGATCGGCTAAGCGTCAACTTAAGATAATGTTGTTGGCTAAAGTTACTTGGTGATTTTGAAAACTTTATATAATCTGGTTGTTCAGACGTCTTCAATATATAATTGATTATCTAATTGAGATATAAACACTTAAAGTGAATTGGTAAAAGGTATAACTTGATGAAAACAGCAGTAATAACAGGGATTACAGGCCAAGATGCGGCTTATCTAGCAGAACTACTTTTGGATAAAGGCTATAAAGTATACGGTACATACCGTCGTACAAGTTCTGTGAACTTCTGGCGTATCGAAGAGTTAGGAATTGAGAACCATCCTAATTTGGAGCTTGTGGAATACGATCTAACAGACTTGTCTAGCAGTATTCGTCTATTACAAAACACGGGTGCTGATGAAGTTTACAACCTTGCAGCGCTAAGCTTCGTGGGCGTGTCATTCGACCAACCTCTTACTACTGCTGAAATTACGGGTATTGGTCCGGTTAATCTTTTAGAAGCAATTCGCATCGTTAACCCTAAAATTCGTTTTTATCAAGCATCGACTTCTGAGATGTTTGGTAAGGTACAAGAAATTCCTCAACGTGAATCTACGCCATTCTATCCACGTAGCCCATACGGTGTTGCAAAACTGTATGCGCACTGGATGGTGATTAACTACCGTGAGTCATACGACATTTTTGCTACTAGTGGTATTTTGTTTAACCATGAATCACCGTTGCGTGGTCAAGAATTCGTTACACGTAAAATCACTGACTCTGTAGCGAAAATCAAGTTAGGTAAGCTAGATGTGCTTGAGCTTGGTAACATGGATGCGAAGCGCGACTGGGGCTTTGCTAAAGATTATGTTGAAGGTATGTGGCGTATGCTACAAGTAGATAAGCCTGATACTTATGTTCTTGCTACTAATCGTACTGAAACAGTCCGTGATTTTGTTACGATGGCATTCAAAGCTGCTGACATTGAACTAGAGTGGAATGGCTCTGAAGAGAACGAAACCGCGACAGATAAAGCTACTGGTAAAGTCGTTATGAGAATTAACCCTAAATTCTATCGCCCTGCGGAAGTAGAGTTGTTGATCGGTAACCCAGAAAAGGCGAAGAAAGAACTTGGCTGGGAACCAACAACAACACTAGAAGAGCTATGTGCAATGATGGTTGAAGCAGATCTTCGTCGTAACGAGCAAGGCTTCTCGTTCTAATCTTTAACGTTTTTTGCTAAATGGCAGCAGTTTTCTGTTGCCATTTTTTTTGAGATGAAATTATGAAAAAAGTATTGTTAACAGGTGTTGATGGCTTCACCGGTAAATATGTAGAAAAAGAGTTACTCTCTAGGGGCTACTCTGTCATTGGGTTAGTATACCGTGAAGCCAAACCTGGCCAAGTTGCTTGCGATCTGACAGATCGCAATGCGGTAGTAGAATGTCTGAATGAAGTTAGACCAGATTATATTATTCACCTTGCTGCGTTATCATTTGTTGGGCATTCTGACCAGAAAGCGTTTTATGACGTCAATGTTTTTGGTGCGCTGAACTTACTAGAAGCAGCGAAAGAGCTTAAGCTAGAATTAGATAAAGTTATTTTTGCGAGTAGTGCGAACATTTATGGTAACCCCGAAGATGTACAACGCATCTCAGAATCAGTTTTGCCTTCGCCTGTTAATCATTATGCGATGAGCAAACTTGCAATGGAGCATATGGCAAAGCTCTGGTTTAACGAAATCCCAATGATTATCACCCGACCATTTAACTATACTGGTCCTGGTCAAGCTGAAAATTTCTTAATCCCTAAAATAGTATCTCACTTTAAGAAAAATGCTTTAGAGATAGAATTAGGTAATACAGATGTATCTCGCGACTTTAGTGATGTTCGCGATATAGCGCTAGCTTATGCTAACCTTTTAGAATCTGATGTTGAGTCAGAGATTGTAAATTTGTGCTCTGGTCAGGTGATTTCCTTGCAATCGATAATTACGATGATGGAAAATATTGCTGGATACAGTATCCAGGTTAGAGTCAACCCAGACTTTGTTCGTGACAATGAGATTAAAGTATTGGGTGGGGATAATGCAAAACTAGCATCACTAACTGGTCAGGCACCCTTGATCAATATAGAGAAAACCTTGACCGATATGTACCATGCCAAATAAATTGTTGATCAATGTATCGCCAATACGAATGCCATTAACGGGTATAGGATACTATACCCTTAATATTCTCAGTGAATTGCTCTCTCACGATATAGATGTTGTTGGTATTAGAAACGGTAAGTTATTAACTCGAGATGCGCTATCGGATCTCGCTTATTGCTTTCACTTTCCAAGTTCCGACCAGAGCGCACCAAGCCCTAAAAAGCGACTTTTGGTGGAGCTATTGAGATCTGTTCCTGGCATTTATCAGTTAAAAAGCTATTTGCTTTCTTTTCGAGCGCAACAACAATTAAAAACACTTGCGAATCAAGGTTATGTGTATTTTGAACCAAGTTTTGTCCCATTTAATTATTCGGGAACAACCATTACAACGGTTCATGATTTATCTTTCCTATCTCACCCTAGCTTTCATCCGGCCACTAGGGTTTCATATTTAAAGGATAAAATGCAGGGAACCATTGCTAGGTCTGATCATATAGTTGTCGATTCTGATTTTATTTTAGATGAACTTCATGACTTCTTTCCTAGCAGTAAAAGCAAAAGTTCGACATTGTACTTGGGAGTCTCTGGCGGTTTTAAGGCTCATTCCAAAAAGGAGTGCGATATTTTACTTAAATCGCTCGAAATAGAGCATGATAAATTTCTTCTTAGTGTTGCAACCTTGGAGCCAAGAAAGAACTTAAACAAGCTAATTGACGCTTTTAAGCTTTTACCTGATTCAGTTCGTAAGTTGCACCCTTTAGTTTTGGTTGGAGATCAAGGCTGGAAAAATGCAGAATTGATGGATAATGCGAAAGACTTAGTTGAGCGTGGGCAAATAATATTTACTGGGTACGTAGCGGATGATGACTTAAAGCGTTTGTATGCATCGGCTGGTGCTTTTATTTATCCGTCACTATATGAGGGTTTTGGTTTGCCTGTTATTGAAGCCATGGCTTCGGGTGCTCCTGTTATTACCTCTAATGTGGGCGCAACAGCAGAGGTTGCAGCAAACGGAGCTCTTTTAGTCGATCCTAGCAGCGAAGTCTCCATTTCAAATGCGATCTTAGAGCTTATTAGGGACCCTGAACGTAAAGCTAAGTTGGTAGAGTGTGGTATAAAAAGGGCTTCAGGCTTTAAGTGGTCAAATACAGTTGATCAACTCCTCAAGATAGCGTCTGCTACCTCGAGAAGTTCATGATTTACTCTGTTGTATGATTATGTGATGAGATTAGTTTGTGGTACAGCGTAATATAACTATCAGCATAGCGCTTAGCTGTGAACTCTTTATCAAAATGTTGACGAGCACTACTTCCAAGTTTTTGGCACAGTGATACATCGTTTTCCAATTTTTGCATAGCCTCTGAAAACTGTGAGCCGTCTGCCGGTGGAACGGTTAGCCCTGTTTCTCCATTGATATTGACATAAGAGGAACCGGTTCCAATATCTGCACTTACAATTGGCTTGCCAAACATTTGTGCTTCTACTAATGAAATCCCAAACGCTTCAGAGCGTAAATGCGACGGAAAAACAAATGCTTTTGAAAGTGTGTGAAGTGCGACTTTGTCTTCTTCAGAAACAAATCCCACGAGTGTTACATTGGTAAGAGAGTGCTTTTCTATATACATTTCTAGATTGGCTCTTTCTGGACCATCACCAGCGATTACAATAGGTAACCCATTTAACTTTGCTGCTTCAAGAAGGTATTGCAGTCCTTTGTAGTATCGAAGCACACCTACAAATAAGTAAAAGTCTCTGCCAACGTAGTCTTCCCACTTTTTGATATCGTCTTTACTGATTTTTGGATAAGTAGATTCATCGATCGCAAGAGGGATAGTATCGACTTTACTGCCATACTTGATTAGATTTTTACTTGTTTGCGCATATTGAGGGGAACTCGCAATGATACGATTAACATTAGACAAAAAATACTGCTCAAGAGGGAAGTATATTTTTTTTAGCCATTTTTGTTTTACAATATCAGATTGATAGCTGACCAGTGATGGTTTTTTGTCGGAAAAAATGCTGAGTAAATCACCTGTAGGCCAAGGGTATTGGTAGTGAATAATATCGTTTTTCTTACTTAGTTCTCTAAACCGACGAATTAGACGAAATGAAAATCCGTTCGATGATATCTCGAAGTCTTTCTTGACGACGATGATTCGCGTGCCTTCAAAATGATATTCTTTATTCTCAATACCCAATGTTAGAATGGTATTTTCGATACCTTGTTCACTACTGCCCTTACAAATATAACGAATAGCTTGTTCTAATCCCCCTTTTGTTTCAGGGTAGCAAGTACGGTAAATGTGTAGTACTTTCATGTGGTTATCAATCCATCAGTTTAAAAATGTTTATAGCCAGTCGGTGTATCCGATAGGGTCTTATGGTGGTTACCCATTGAGCCTGGCGAGCCTAAAACGTTATCGAAATATACCATTGAAAAAGAGGCGATACACTTTATCTGCAAGTACTCGAAGTATTAGTTTATTTATGTGCCTGGTGTCTCTTCTTACTTAGTAGTTTTACGTATAGCAGGAAGCATGCCAAAAATAAATAAAGCATAATGTATTCGGGAACACCGTTTATTTCGGCACCAATCCCGACAGCTGCGAATAAAGTTGCTATGGAGCATATCGAAACTAGTGTTTGATTTGGGCTGAGTCCTAACCTTTGAAAGATATGATGTAGGTGCTCTCGATCCGGTTTGAACGGGGAATCACCACGGCGTACCCTTCGTATCATTATCGCAGTCATATCCATTAGTGGGACAGCAATTAACCACAGAGCTGTTACGGGACGTAGGGGGGGAGATGTTCCATTTTGGCTTGATAAAAGCAGAAGCCAGATAACTGTAAATCCGATCAGCATGCTTCCAGCATCCCCCATAAATACTTTTCTTTTTCGTCCAAATGCACCTAAGTTGAGTAGTATGTAAGGGATGATAACGACTATTAACACTAGGCATATATATGAGAGGTTGTACTGTCCATCATACGCGAGCATTAGCCCCAAACCTCCAAAGGTGACCACGGATAACCCTCCTAGTAGGCCATCAATCCCATCTACCATATTAAATGCGTTTATTGCTCCAACTACCGCAAAAATAGTAACTAAGTAGCCAAACCAACCTAACGTAATGATCTCTCCACTGCCGAGTACATCCCCTATCGTTTTTAGCTCAATGTTACCAATCATCATCATGGCCACAGATAACCCTGCTTGGATCATGAAGCGCAACTTGAAGCTTAAATCAAACTTATCATCTAAAGAACCTACCCCAACTAAGATGAGAATACACGCAGCATAGAGAGGTGTGTTCGGTAGAATGTTTGGGTTGTTTAGTAGAAAGTAGAGAAGTGAAATGCAAATTGAAATGCCGCCAACGAGTGGTATTGCTCCGCTATGAAACTTACGAGAGTCGGGTTCATCTACGAGACCGATTTTCTTAGCAAATTTACGTAAAATAAAGATAGTCGCAAGAGAAAAGAAGAATAAGAACGCGAGATCAAGTAAAGGAAGGAGCACGACTAAGCCTAATTAAGTATGTTTCGTGAATTTTAGTGTATTTGGATTCGATAGAAAAGAGTAAGGTAGAATCTACGTGATCTTTCTCGGTCGTACATGAGACCTTATGAGCGCTTTATCACTGATTGAGCGTTCTTGATTGGAAGAATAAAAATGTAAACGACATTTTTTTTCATATCCGATCACCTTACCTGCGACGTTTCTTGATCTTCCACTACAGTTTTGACTGTAAACTGTAGTAAAATTACGCTAATTTGTTTTTATACCGATTTATTTTGAATTGAACGAGGTCAGTCCTATGTCAGCTAAGAAGCCAATGGCTCTAGTGATCCTTGACGGTTACGGTTACCGTGAAGACAACCAAGACAACGCTATCGCGAACGCTAATACACCTGTATTAGACGGTCTTATTGCTAACCAACCTAACACGCTAATCTCGGCTTCTGGCTTAGATGTAGGCCTACCTGATGGCCAAATGGGTAACTCTGAAGTGGGTCACACCAACATTGGTGCGGGTCGCGTGGTATACCAAGATCTAACGCGTATTACTAAATCAATCGCAGACGGCGAATTCGGTCAAACGGAAGCGCTAGTGAATGCTGTTGATAAAGCGGTTAAAGCAGACAAAGCCGTACACATCATGGGCCTTATGTCTCCAGGTGGCGTTCATTCTCATGAAGATCACATCTACGCGGCTGTTGAAATGGCAGCAGAGCGTGGCGCAGAGAAAATCTACCTACACGCATTCCTAGACGGTCGTGATACACCGCCACGTAGTGCAGAAAACACACTTGCACGCTTCCAAGCGTTGTTCGCTAAGCTAGGTAAAGGCCGTGTGGCTTCGCTTATTGGTCGTTACTACGCAATGGACCGTGATAACAACTGGGATCGCGTTCAAGAATCTTACGACCTACTGACTCAAGCAAAAGCAGAGTTCACATTCGACACAGCAGTAGCTGGCCTAGAAGCGGCTTACGCTCGTGACGAAAACGATGAGTTCGTTAAAGCGACTGAAATCAAAGCAGAAGGCGAAGAGTCTGCCGCTATCGTAGATGGCGATGCGGTTATCTTCATGAACTACCGTGCTGACCGTGCTCGTGAAATCACACGTGCATTCGTTCCTGATTTCGACGGCTTTGCTCGCAACGTATTCCCAGCGATCGATTTCGTGATGCTGACTCAATACGCAGCAGATATCCCACTTCTATGTGCGTTCCCACCGGCTTCTCTAGAGAACACCTACGGCGAATGGCTATCGAAAGAAGGCAAAACGCAGCTACGTATCTCTGAAACAGAGAAATACGCGCACGTGACGTTCTTCTTCAACGGCGGTAAAGAAGACGAGTTTGAAGGCGAAGAGCGTCAGCTTGTTGCTTCTCCAAAAGTAGCAACGTACGACCTACAGCCAGAAATGAGCGCACCAGAGCTGACTGAAAAGCTAGTTGCTGCAATTAAAGGTGGCAAATATGACGCTATCGTTTGTAACTTCCCTAACTGTGATATGGTTGGCCACACTGGCGTTTACGATGCAGCAGTTAAAGCCGTAGAGTCGCTAGACGAATGTCTTGGTAAAGTGGTTGAAGCAATCAAAGAAGCCGATGGCCAACTGCTTATCACTGCTGACCACGGTAACGCGGAAATGATGGTAAACCCAGAAACGGGCGGCATCCACACAGCGCACACTAACCTACCAGTGCCACTTATCTACGTGGGCAGCAAAGACGTTGAGTTTAAAGAAGGCGGCAAGCTGTCTGACCTAGCACCAACGATGCTTTCTCTGTCTGGTATTGATATCCCAGCTGAAATGTCAGGTGACGTGATCGTTAAGTAGTTACTGTTTTAGATAAATAGTTTTAACTTTCATCGAATACTAGAACGGCTGCACGCGAGTGTAGCCGTTTTTTTGTATCTGGAGTTTGAGGAATAGACGTGAGATACGAGTAATCGGGATGCGAAGAGCTTAAGGGCAGATTCGGGTAACCAAGTAGCGATAAAGCCGAAAGTAGAAAGACCATTCCTTCTTTGCATTTCGAATTCCGATTCTCGTTTACTTGTTACCTTCTTATCCTGTCATTCCAGAATTGAGGAACGAAATATCTGGAATCTTATGCCTAGTATTGCTTGTCATACTTGGTGTTCAGCATAAAGAGAGATTCCCTATCACGCTCGTCCCTCGCTGTAGGGAATGACAGGGAGTTATTTGCTAGCTTGAGTCAGAACCGAATGCTCAAAATCCAGTAACCATTCTTTGCGGTTCATACCGCCGGTGTAGCCAGTTAATGTGCCATTTGCGCCGATGACTCGATGGCAGGGTACAACAATACTAAATGGGTTCTTGCCATTTGCACCACCCACCGCTCTTACAGCTTTTGGGTTATCCATTCTTTTCGCTTGTTCACCATAACTGATGGTTTCGCCATAAGGAATGGTTGTTAAAGCCTGCCAAGCTGCTTTTTGAAAATTAGCGCCTTTTATCGCTCTTAATGGCAAATCGAATTCGGTTCGTTGACCTGTAAAGTACTCATCTAACTGTTCCATCGCCAGTTGGCAAAGGTCATCTGGATTGCTAGTCATTAGCTCTTCGTGATTTATATGGTCAATTTCAATAATCGACACACCATTACTAACAATGATCATCTTGCCAATCGGTGCGTCATAAAGCATTTTGTAAGTGGTGTCTTCCACGTCATCTTCCGGTCTCTTTCTGCTCTCAAGCTCTTCAAATCTCTTATCTGCTCTTACATCGTTTCGCATCTCGATTACTCGCATCCGTATCTGATTTATCCCTAACACGAAGTGCAAAGCAATATCCTGATACACCGCCGACAATGTTCCCCAAGGCCAAGCCTATAAACAGCCCTTCGACACCATCAATTTGGCTGCCGAACCAAGCGAATGGCAATGTAAATATAAATAGGCGCATGAAGCTCCACTGAAAGGCTTTAATTGGTTGGTGCATCGCATTCATAGCGCTGATTAACATCATTACAATGCCTTGAAATCCATAGCTAAACGGGACAACTAATAGGTAATGCCACAAGATGCCTCGCACTGATTCTTCTTGAGAAAATAGGGCGGCTAGAGGGATGCTCAATGGCACCATCATTAAGAAAATCAAACCTTGAAATAGCACAGCAAAACGCATGCTTAAGAACAGAGCTTTGAAACTACGCTGTGGATTATTAGCACCAAAGTTTTGCGCCATGAAAGGCGTGAGGGCCGAGGTTAAAGACATCAGTACGATGATCAAAATCGATTCAATTCGCTGAGCTGCTCCGTAAGCTGCAACGGCTTCAGTCCCTTGCTTGGCTAATATCATCATGATAATGGCGCCAGCAAGTGGGTTTAGCGCATTGGAGAGTGCTGCTGGCGTACCGATAGTGAGAATCTGTTTCCAGTCATCGGTGATGTTTTTTAGTTTGGGCGGAGCAAGCAGCTTTTCTCGCATGGTTAACACATACAGTGAGCCACACAACGCACCAAACCAACTGAATCCGCTAGCAATGGCCGCGCCTTGAATTCCGAGCTCAGGGAAAGGGCCGTAACCAAAGATGAGAAGCGGGTCGAGAATGCCGTTGATCAGGCCGGCCAACATCATGATCTTGGCGGGTGTCTTGGTATCGCCACTGGCTCGTATCGCACTGTTGCCTGCCATAGGAATCACAAGTAACGGTATCGCTAAATACCAAACTGACATGTATTCAGAGATCAGAGGCAGCAACTCAGGTTCTGCTCCCAACAGTGTAAACATGGGCTTTAGCGTTACGATCCCCAGTGTTGATGCAAAACCAACAAGAAGCACGGCAAGTAATAAACCGTGACAGGTAAAGCGAGCGGCATTTTGCGCGCAACCTTGGCCAAGTAACCTTCCAATACACGTTGATAAGCCAATGCCTATGCCCATAGTAATGCAGTTAATCGCAAAGGTGACAGGGAAGGTAAAACTCACAGCGGCAAGAGCTTGCGTGCCTAGCAATGAGATAAAGAAGGTATCAACAAGATTAAACATCAAGATCGCTACCATACCGAAGATCGTCGGTATGGTCATAGTGCGCAGAGTGTCTGCTATCGGGGCTGTAAGAAGCCCGTGTTTATCTTGCATGTAAAACGCCGGCTGAAACGAAAGGAGTAGGATAAACAGATGTGGGATATGAGTAAACGAAAAGCAAGGAAAGATGAGGGTGAGAATCTGCTCTTTGGATCACAATTTTTCTCTTTCACCCCTTGGGATCTTTCACATCGCCCCAACATACTCTTTAACCCCATGCCAATCGTGGCAACTATCAAATTAAATGGAAATTATCAGGAGATACGACCGATGAATATCCGTCCTCTACACGACCGAGTTATCGTTGAGCGCCAAGAAGTTGAATCTAAATCTGCTGGTGGCATCGTTCTAACTGGTTCTGCCGCTGAAAAATCAACGCGCGGTACAATTCTAGCTGTTGGCAAAGGCCGCATTCTAGAAAACGGCTCACTACAACCATTGGACGTTAAAGTTGGCGACACAGTTATCTTTGCAGAAGACCGCGGTACTAGAGCGGAAAAGATCGATGGCAAAGAAGTACTGATAATGTCTGAGTTCAATATCATGGCGATCGTTGAGTAATCCGACCCATAAAACTGAACTGACTGAATAAAGAATTTTAAAGGAAATTAAGATGGCTGCTAAAGACGTTAAATTTGGTAACGACGCACGTATTAAAATGCTAGAAGGTGTAAACGTTCTGGCTGACGCAGTAAAAGTAACGCTAGGTCCTAAAGGCCGTAACGTTGTTCTAGACAAATCATTTGGCGCACCGACTATCACTAAAGATGGTGTTTCAGTTGCACGTGAAATCGAACTTGAAGACAAGTTCCAAAACATGGGCGCACAAATGGTTAAAGAAGTGGCTTCGCAAGCGAATGACGCGGCGGGCGACGGAACAACGACAGCTACAGTATTGGCTCAGTCTATTATCGCTGAAGGCCTAAAAGCGGTTGCTGCTGGCATGAACCCAATGGATCTTAAGCGCGGTATCGACAAAGCGGTTATCGCGGCTGTTGAAGAGTTGAAGAACCTTTCTGTTCCTTGTTCAGACTCGAAAGCTATCGCGCAAGTAGGTACTATCTCTGCGAACTCTGATTCGACAGTGGGTAACATCATTGCTGAAGCGATGGAAAAAGTAGGTCGTGATGGCGTTATCACGGTTGAAGAAGGTCAGGCTCTGCAAGATGAGCTAGACGTAGTTGAAGGCATGCAGTTCGACCGCGGTTACCTATCTCCTTACTTCATCAATAACCAAGAAGCCGGTTCAGTTGATCTAGAAAGCCCATTTATTCTTCTAATCGACAAGAAAGTTTCGAACATCCGTGAACTTCTTCCGACTCTAGAAGCAGTTGCTAAGGCATCTCGTCCACTTCTTATCATAGCTGAAGATGTCGAAGGCGAAGCGCTAGCAACTCTTGTTGTGAACAACATGCGTGGCATCGTTAAAGTGGCTGCGGTTAAAGCACCTGGTTTCGGCGACCGTCGTAAATCTATGCTGCAAGACATCGCTATCCTAACGGGCGGCACGGTTATCTCTGAAGAGATCGGCCTAGACCTTGAAAAAGTAACGCTAGAAGACCTAGGTCAAGCTAAGCGCATTACGATCACTAAAGAAAACTCAACCATCATTGATGGTGCGGGCGATGAAGTGATGATCAAAGGTCGCGTTTCTCAAATTCGTCAACAAATCGAAGATGCAACGTCTGACTACGATAAAGAAAAACTTCAAGAGCGCGTAGCTAAGCTAGCTGGCGGTGTTGCAGTAATCAAAGTAGGCGCTGCAACTGAAGTTGAGATGAAAGAGAAGAAAGACCGCGTAGAAGATGCACTTCACGCAACTCGCGCTGCTGTTGAAGAAGGTGTGGTTGCTGGTGGTGGTGTTGCACTTATCCGCGCTGCATCTAAAGTTGCTGGCCTTGAAGGCGACAACGAAGAGCAAAACGTAGGTATCCGTGTTGCACTACGTGCAATGGAAGCGCCTATTCGTCAAATCACTAAGAACGCAGGTGATGAAGAGTCTGTTGTTGCTAACAATGTTCGTGCTGGCGAAGGTAACTACGGTTACAACGCGGCTACTGGCGAATACGGCGACATGATTGCAATGGGTATCCTAGATCCAACTAAGGTAACTCGTTCTGCACTTCAGTTCGCAGCATCCGTTGCTGGTCTTATGATCACAACAGAAGCGATGATCACTGACAAGCCTCAAGATTCTGGCCCTGCAATGCCTGATATGGGGGGCATGGGCGGTATGGGTGGCATGGGCGGCATGATGTAATCATCCCCCTTTCTCGTAATAGAGAAAGTCATACATAAGCTTTAGAAAACGGAGACTTCGGTCTCCGTTTTTTATGCTTTGAAATCGTCACTCCCGACAGCGAGGCACGAGCGTGATAGGGAATCTTTATCGTCTAGTTATAGAAACCTGACTGCCGATGTTTACTCTTGCCTCTCATGATATCCTCTGCTCAATATTGCTCTTTATGATTTAGGGTCTTATATTCAATGGTACAGTTATGACATTGATTTAACATGGATAGCTGTTGAGTGAAGGACAATAAACACTTGATTTAATATAGATTAATCAAGTCAACAATAAGTCAGTGGAGACTCCCCAATGAAAAAATTACTTTCAGTACTTGCTGTATCTGCAGCGGTAATGGCACCGGCAGCATTTGCTTCTTCGCCTGTTATGTTTTCAACAATTAATGGCTTCAACGCTCCGGATTCTGATGCGGTTGGCGGTGTACGTCTGGCTCTGCTTCACGGACAAGTCAATGACCTTAAAGGTGTCGACCTTGCGGTTGTTGGTATGTCTGAGACGCAAACTACGACAGGTGTGAATCTTGGTATTTTTGGTGCATCAAAAGTAAACCAAGAAATGACAGGTGCTTCACTAGGTTTCTTTAACTGGAATACAGGTAAAACAACAGGTGTTAACCTAGGTGCTGTTAACATTACTAATGATGTAAAAGGCGCGAACGTGAGTTTCGTAAACTACTCCGAAGGTAACACTATGGTGGATGTTGGCGCTGCGAACCTTTCAGAGGTGTCGACGGTTCAGGTTGGTATCTTCAACAAAACCAACAAAATTGAAGGAGTACAGATTGGTCTGATCAACTGTGCTGACAATGGTTTTTTCCCGTGCTTCCCAATTGTGAACTTTGCCAAGTAGAGTTATCGTTTTCATTTTTCACTCAAAATCACCTACTACTAGTAGGTGATTTTTCTACTACATATATTAAAGACATCATTAGACAGATACCTCTCTCTCAAACTCTACCGTTAAACGGTTTCAATCATCTCAATTGCTTTACAGGTAGTAGCTTTTAAGTGACTTAGTCAACTTACTATCGAAAGGTTCGTTAAGCCTTTTAATGTTGAATCTAGGTTTGACTCTAAAAAGGGAAGCTTCGATTGTCTTGTTTTATTGTTTTCGCTTATGTTGGTATACTGTTGGCAAACAGATTTAATATCTAATCGAACTTTTTGTCGAATAAATACCCTTCAGTGCTTTAACTGAGGTAGAAACATTCAATAGATGTGGGAAACGTAACATGACAACGAAATTAACGCCGGAAAAGATGACGCATCTAAAGCAATTGGAAGCTGAATCGATCCATATTATGCGTGAAGTCGCGGCTGAATTTGATAACCCGGTGATGCTGTATTCAGTTGGCAAAGATTCCTCAGTGATGCTACACCTTGCCCAGAAAGCTTTTGCTCCTGGTACTCCTCCCTTTCCTCTGATGCATGTTGATACTACGTGGAAATTCAAAGAAATGATCAAGTTTCGGGACTACATGGCTGATAAGGTTGGAATGAAGCTTATTGTTCACCAGAACCCTGAAGGTGTGGCTATGGGGATCAACCCTTTTGTGCACGGTAGTTCAA
The DNA here is from genome assembly GCF_000272405.2 of Vibrio tasmaniensis 1F-187. Classification (GTDB taxonomy): domain Bacteria; phylum Pseudomonadota; class Gammaproteobacteria; order Enterobacterales; family Vibrionaceae; genus Vibrio; species Vibrio tasmaniensis_A. The sequence goes on along the minus strand of NZ_AJZM02000406.1, from coordinate 12,864 downwards.
AACATACCGATATAATGAAGACCCAAGGCTTAAAGCAGGCTCTAGATATGCATGGTTTTGATGCTGCTTTCGGAGGTGCGCGGCGAGATGAGGAAAAATCTCGAGCGAAAGAGCGAGTGTACTCGTTTCGTGACGAACATCATCGCTGGGACCCTAAAAATCAACGACCAGAGCTATGGAATATTTACAACGGCAAGGTTAACCAAGGTGAGAGTATTCGTGTGTTCCCACTATCTAACTGGACAGAGCTAGATATTTGGCAGTATATCTATCTTGAAAATATTGAAATTCCGGGTTTGTATTTATCAAAACCTCGCCCTGTCGTTCAGCGTGATGGCATGTTGATTATGGTCGATGATGAGCGAATGAAGCTTAAAAAAGGGGAAGTGGCAGAAGAAAAAATGGTACGTTTTCGTACACTCGGTTGTTACCCACTAACCGGCGCTGTAGAATCTGAAGCTACGACGCTACCTGAAATTATTCAAGAGATGTTGTTAACGACTACTTCAGAGCGTCAAGGGCGCGCCATTGACCACGATAGCTCTGGTTCAATGGAGAAGAAAAAGCGTGAAGGCTACTTCTAATAACATTGACGATATTATATCGTCACTTTTGAATATAAATTGAGTTGTTTGAGCATGATTGTCACTGCGTGTGTCCTTATTGGATTGATTGCTGGTCTGGTCAGTAACCGTTTTAGAGCTAGCTATGTGTTTATTTTTTCAGTGACAGTGCTGTACGTTTCTGGTGAGCTTTCACAAGCCGTTATTTTCTCGAACGTCACTAACCGTTCTGTGATTATCTTATTATTGTTACTACTTTCTTCTCTCGCTCTAGAAAGGACAGCTTTGCTTAGTTGGGTGGCAAAAATGTTATCTCATCGTCATTATGGGCAATCGCTATTGCGTTTGGGAGCTCTGGGAGCACTAAGCTCTAGTGTACTTAACAATACCGCAGTGGTCGCTACTTTGATGGGGGGGGTTCTCAAAAATCCATTCCATGCTCCTAAGAAACTTCTGATTCCTTTATCGTACTTCTCTATTTTAGGGGGGACTCTAACCTTAATAGGAACTGCGACCAACCTTGTAGTTAGTGGTTTACTTGAAGACCAAGGCTATCCTGCGCTGACAATCTTTGCTTTTTTCCCTGTGGGGGTAAGTTTACTACTCGGTTGTGGTTTCGTAGTCATAATAGTTTCCAGGTGGCTTCCTGATGACCTTGTGAAAGTTGAGTCGTTAGGGGGATACTTCCTTGATGCTGAAGTCGAGAGCAGAAGTAAGCTCGTAGGTCGAAGTATATTAGAAAATGGATTACGATCACTCGATGGTCTTTTCTTAACTGAAATTATTCGAGATAAACAGTTGATAACCCCTGTATCACCGAGTGAATTGGTATTTGCAGGAGATAAACTGGTATTCAGTGGTGATGTTTCAGAAGTTAAACAACTGGCCTCTTTTGATGGCCTTAAGCTGTACGTTGAAGATGAATTCGAGTTAGGTAAAAACTTAGTTGAAGTCTTAGTGAGCCCTGAATCTGTATTGATAGATAAAACTTTAAAAGAGGTTGAGTTTCGTTCTCGTTTTGATGCGGCAGTGGTAGCGATCGCTAGGCAAGGAAAGCGGCTTTCTGGCAAGCTTGGGGAGTGTGTTATTCAAAGTGGTGATAAACTGATTCTTGCTGTCGGGGATGACTTTAAAAAACGCCCAAATCTAACTAGAAACTTTTTTCTATTAAGTGATAAATCGCTTAAAAGTCCCTTATCATTCACTCAAAACCTATTGGGTATTGTCGGTTTTATTTTATCCATTGTCTTAGCTGCGTGTACCAGTTTAGACCTTGTTGATACATTGTCTGGGTTCTTGCTCTTATCTTTGACGAGTAAAATCATTGATGGAACTCAATTAAGGCGACGTTTCCCGTTTGAGTTGTTGATTATTCTAGTATCAGCTTTGTGTGTCGCCAGTGCGTTTTCTAGCAGTGGTCTGGCATTGGCATTAACTCAAGTCTTTGAATCTGTAGCTGGACAACTCCCTCCCATTTGGGTGCTAGTTGGTATATTGGTGTTAACCGTTATCTTAACGGAGGTTATGACCAACACAGCAGCTGCAGCGATTATGTTGCCTATTTCTCTGGCATTAGCATCGACATTCCAGATCGAGTATTTACCGTTAGTGATGGCGGTGGCCTATGGTGCGAGTGCATCCTTTATCAGTCCTTTTGGTTATCAAACTAACCTTATGGTGATGAGCGCTGGTGGCTATACTTTTATAGACTTTTTTAAAGTCGGTTGGATAGTTACCGTCACTTACATTGTAGTTGCTGCCATTGTTATTCCGATGGTGTTCCCATTTTAGTTTTATATGAGTTGTAAGAATGACCTCTCCCTATGTAGTAAAAGATAATGAGTCTGTTAGCGATGATGTAGTTTGGCATAGCTCCACGGTGACGCATGAGCAACGCTCCGTGCAAAAGCAACAAGTGCCAACGGTGCTTTGGTTTACGGGATTAAGTGGCTCTGGGAAGTCCACTGTTGCCAATGCAGTCGAAAGTAAGCTTCTAAGTTTAGGTAAACATAGCTATTTGCTCGATGGTGACAACGTCCGGCATGGCCTCAATAAGGATCTTGGATTTAGCGACATGGACCGTGTTGAAAACATTCGTCGTATTGGTGAGGTAGCAAAACTGTTTGTGGATTCGGGAACGATAGTATTAACTGCATTTATTTCGCCATTTATTGCTGACCGCGCACAAGTCCGTGAGCTTTTATCTTCAAAGCAATTTCTGGAAGTGTTTATTGACACACCATTATCGGTGTGCGAACGACGAGACCCTAAAGGGTTATACAAGAAAGCACGAGCGGGCGAGATTAAGAATTTTACCGGTATTGATTCAATGTATGAAGCCCCATTAACTCCAGATATTCATGTCGAGACTGAAGGTCAATCTATTGAGGCATGTGCAGATATTGTAGTTAATCAACTTACTAAGTTAGGGTACATTTAATCATGTATTACGATGTATTCAATGGTGATGCTGATGGAATAATTGCTTTACTTCAGTTACGTAAGGCCGACCCAAAATGCTCGAAGCTTGTCACTGGTGTAAAGCGTGACATTGCTCTTTTACAGCGAGTGGTTAAACAAAATGATATCAGTGGCTGCACCATCTTAGATATATCGATGGAAAAAAATATCGATTCACTCTATGAATTGATAGATCTGGATATACCTCTGTTCTATTGTGACCACCATCGTACGGGAGAAGTGCCACAAGCTGATAATTTTACAGCCCTCATTGATTTGGAGGCGAATACTTGTACCAGTTTGTTGATCAACCAGCAGTTAGCGGGGCGGTATGCTGATTGGGCTATAGTTGGTGCTTACGGTGACAATATGTATGTCAATGCTGATCAGTTAGCCGATGTTATCGGATTAAGTTGCAATGAAAGAACATTTTTAAAAGAGTTGGGTACCTTAATCAACTACAACAGTTATGGAACTTCGATTGACGATTTGCACATTGATCCAGCCGAATTGTTTCAACAGCTTATGTGCTATTCTTCACCTTTTGACCTCAAGCGAGATTTAATATCTCCTTATTATGCTCTAAAACAAGGGTATCAGGCCGATTATCAACATGTTGAACTGCTAACGCCGATAGTGTGCACTGACGTGTCTGAAATCTATCTACTGCCATGTGAAGCATGGGCAAAGCGTATCAGTGGTGTGTTTGGAAACGTGCTTGCAAATCAATCACCAGACAAGGCTCATGCAGTACTCACATTGAATGACAATAAGAAAGATTACACCGTGAGTGTTCGTGCACCTTTAAATAATCGTACTGGTGCAGATGAAATTTGCTGTCAGTTTGTTACTGGTGGTGGCCGTAAAGCTGCGGCGGGGATTAACGCCTTACCTATTGAAAATAAAAACGAATTCATTAAAGTTTTAAATAAATTTTATCAATAAATCAAAGTCGGTTTGAAGAGTTGAGTATTTAAACCGGGACCATTAAGGAAAGACCATGTCACATAGTTCAGAGCTAATTTCTCAAGATATTGAAGCATACTTAAAAGTACACGAGAACAAAGATCTGCTGCGCTTTTTAACTTGCGGTAACGTGGATGATGGTAAATCAACACTGATTGGTCGTTTGCTTTTTGATAGTAAACTGATATACGAAGATCAGATGGCTGCGATTGAGAAAGACTCTCAAAAATTCAATACAACCGATGAATCATTTGATCTAGCACTGTTGGTCGATGGCCTGCAATCTGAGCGTGAGCAGGGTATTACTATTGATGTGGCATACCGTTATTTTTCGACAGATAAACGTAAATTCATTATTGCTGACACTCCTGGGCATGAGCAATACACACGTAATATGGTAACTGGGGCGTCAACATGTGATTTAGCGATTGTGATGGTGGATGCCCGCTATGGTATTCAAACTCAAACGCGTCGTCACAGTTATATTTGTTCACTATTGGGTATTAAGCACATCATAGTTGCTATAAATAAGATGGACCTGATGGATTATAGTCAAGATGTGTATCAACAAATCAAAGCTGATTATCGTGAGATGGCTAAGAGCTTCAATATTGACGACATTCGCTTTGTACCCATTTCAGCGTTGAAGGGTGACAATGTGGTAACTCCAAGTGAAAACATGGAGTGGTACCCAGGCTCGACTTTAATGAAACTGCTTGAGACAGTAAAAGTCGATCAAGATAAAGATTTAGAGCATATGCGCTTTCCTGTTCAGTACGTTAATCGTCCGAATTTAGATTTTCGCGGTTTTTGTGGCACGTTGGCTTCTGGCCAAGTCAGTGTTGGTGATGAAATAACAGCGTTACCTTCAGGAAAATCATCAAAAATTAAGTCCATATTCACTTATGATGGTGAGTTGGAGTCAGCACTGCCTGGTCAAGCGATTACGATAACACTTGACGATGAAATTGATGTATCTCGCGGGGATATGTTGATTCATAAAGGCTCAAAGCTGCAACTTGTTAACAAGTTTGATGCGTATTTAGTGTGGATGGATGAAAACCCATTGCGTTGCCATAAAGAATATAGTTTCAAGTTTGCAACGAAATCTTGCACAGGTAAGTTGTCAGGTATTCAACATAAAGTTGATGTGAATACTCTTGAACAACACGCTGAAAATTCTGAAACAGTAGAGCTTAATGAAATCGCGTTAACTTCTATCAATTTAACCGATCAAGTTGCTATAGACTTATACAAAGATCTGCCTCAGACAGGTGCCTTTGTGGTGATCGATAGGCATACGAATGTGACAGTAGGGGCTGGGGTTGTGCAGCGTCTGCATTCTGAAGAGGGAGTTAATAAGCGCATTTACTCGCAAGCTGAAAAAGAATTAAACACTTATATAAGAAAGCATTTCCCTGAATGGGGATGCTCAGAAGTTTGATAAATTAAGTTCTACATTCCCTATTTAGTTAATGCTTATTGAACCTATCAACGCCTTTACTTCTATGTTTAGGCGTTATTTTACATCTGCTATCTCACTCCTTAAACGTTACTGTAAGCATGTTGTTTTATACTCTTGTTGCGATGTTCTCACTTGTGAGTACAATGTGCGCTAAATTTTCAACGATGACTTACATGCTTTGATTAATCCCCATACCGTCGATTTTAAAAAGGCTTTCTTAAGTCTGACCGCCAGCTTTTTAGTGGTTTTTAGCTTGTTACTTGTTGATTCAGCGGAAGAGTCAGAAAAGCAGTATGGAATTGAAAACCAAGGCGTGACACGCTCTTTAGCGGAGCTTACACAGATTATTAATGCGCTTGAATATAATATTACCGCACTTTATCCGCTGCATGGGGATACCTACGTATTCTCACATGAGCAAAAGGTCGAAGGTGATACGTGCTACTTCATTAGTGAAGAGCAAGCTGCCCCTCGATTTGATTTTATGTTCTCTGGCCCAAGTGAGATGTGCGATCTAAAGTCGGAGCTTCATTTAGAAGCAGGTAGGCGCATGTTTATCGCACCCACCATGGCTTACTTTGCGAATACCATTGATACCATTTCTGCGATTTACTTTATCTCCAAAGATAAATTTATTATATCGTCGCCTTCCGATTTCGCCCGTTACATTAAAGGTGACACCTTTGATTCAGTCGTCAATAGTCGCCCTTATTGGGTGAATACGATTCGTTTTGGCTTAGCTCAGGGTCAAGACCAAGTGGTGTATACCGGCCAATACGATGACTACCTAACAGGGAATAAGGTAGTGACCTTAACCAAAGGTATCTATGTTGATGGTGAGTTTAAAGGAGTGCTCGGTGTTGATGGTTACGTCTCTAATCTCGTCTCGAATCCCGTTCATGGATACAAGGTGACGAGCGCAAGAGGAGTAAACAAATATGGGCTGTTGGACTTTACCTATTCACGACCTTTGTACGTCGATGGAATTAATACTGAGTTATACCTGACTATTGAAGAAGGAAAGAGTGAGCACTTCTTACATTTGCTGGAACTGGAGCGGGTTCAATTACTGATTTTGTTGGCTTTGTACTTTATCTCAGCGCTATGGTTGTGGCGGTTTTATACCAAGCAAGAGCACAAGCGATTGAAGAATTTAGCGATGCTCGACCCATTGACTGGTTTATATAATCGGCGTGGTTTTGAAGCTCGGTTGCTGAACCAAAATGAGGAGCCAATTATTGGTGTTGGAGTATTTGATATCGATGATTTCAAAGTGGTGAATGACCAGTATGGTCATAAGGTGGGAGATGAGGTGATTTGCCATGTTGCTCAGTTAATGCTGAACAGCGTTAGGCAGAAAGATATCGTGGCTAGATTTGGTGGTGAAGAGTTTGTTGTCGCGATTACGGGCGAATCATCCGAATTACTTTCATCGATCTTTGAACGAATTCAAAATGACATTAGTTTACAAAGTTATCGATGCGCGACCGGTGACAAGATTAATATATCAGTCTCCGGGGGAGCGACGCTTTACTCTCTGTACAAGTTCGACAGCATTGGACACTTGTGGGAAAACCAGAGTATTCGTTCATCAGATGAGCAGCTTTATAAGGCGAAGGCCGCAGGCAAGAATCAAGTGTCTATTCACGTACATTAATCCGTGAACTGCAGTTTAGAGCCTAGTCGTTTGCTAGGCTCTTTTTTATCTAAGGAAAAAGACTCTTAAGATGAAACAGTAGCTAAGAATAAAATGCAGCTAAGGCCAAATGTCTTCCGACGAGGTGTTACTTCTTCACGCGGACTTTTCTCATCCACTTCTGATGAACACCACGGCGTAAGCTCTGGAAGCTGTTTTCTACTTTGTCGACACCAAGCAGAATCACTAGCGCCATTAGCGTGATAATAACCGACTGCGAAAGGTGGCCAAGTGCGATCATCATACCTAATGCAGCGAGTACCCAGATAATCGCCGCTGACGTGACACCATGAATTTTTCCATCCAATGTCATCATTACCCCAGCACCAAGGAATCCAACCCCCGTAATTATCTGACCAAGTACACGAGCTTGATCGAGTGTGTTGGGGGATAGGCTAATCGCCATGGTGAGGAAGAAGTAAGTACCGCTAATGATAAGGATCGATGTCCGGATCCCGACGGGTTTACCGCGTGTTTGCCTTTCGATTCCGATTAAAGAACCACACAACATGCATGCTGCGAGGCCTGCCCAGCTAAAGGGGGCAAGGTTGAGAGCTTGTTCTATAAATTGTGACATATCACCCCTCCTAAGAATTTAGAATAGAGCCGAGTATGCTAATAATAGACCGGACGATCGAACAAAAAATTTTTGTCGTGAAGGTGCATTTAGCACGTGTTGTCGTTACAGATAAGCTTAGTCGCTTTTTGAAGCTCGCTCGCTATTCAATATGCAGATCGAGTGGTGTCTTGCTGCTGCGTCCGCCAATTTCACGGGTTAACTTAGGTACTAGATAGCCAGAAACCTCAGAGATTAATCCCTTAAAGTGGTGTTTCGCTTCTTCATCGGAGATATAGAAATGAGCAGCGCCCTGAACTTTATCAAGTACATGCATGTAGTAAGGTAAAATACCGGCGTCGAATAGCTTTTCACTTAATTTTTTCAATGAGTTAGCGCTGTTATTTACGCCTTTTAGCATTACGCCTTGGTTGAGCAGAGTCGCACCAGTTTGCTTAAGCTTATGAAAGGCTTGCTTGAGCTCTAAGTTGATTTCATTGGCGTGGTTGATATGGCTGACCATCACCACATTGAGGCGAGTTTGAGTTAACAATTGGCATAGTTCGTCAGTCACTCGCGCCGGAATCACGACAGGTAATCGGCTGTGAATTCGAACGGTTTTCACATGTGGAATTTGTTCGATGGCATTGATCAGCCAATCTAGTTCGCTGTCCTTTGCCATCAGAGGGTCGCCCCCAGATAAGATCACCTCGTTGATCTCGGGATGTTGAGCCACATAATCGAGGCTGGTCTGCCAAACAGACTTCGATCCTTTGTTATCTTGATAAGGGAAATGACGACGGAAGCAGTAACGACAGTTAATCGCGCAGCCACCTTTCACGATCATTAGCGCGCGGCTTTTGTATTTGTGTAGTAGTCCCGGAATCGCGTTGTCTTGTTCTTCCAGTGGATCAGCAGAATAGCCTTGGTGCACCTCAAACTCTTCACTTAGCGGTAAAACTTGTCTTAGCAAAGGGTCGTGTGGATTGCCTTTTTCCATTCGCTCAACAAAGCTAAGAGGAACTCGAAGTGAAAACAGCTCACGTGCTGCGAATCCTTTTTGCCACGGTGTTGGGTCTATTTCCAATGCTTCAAGCAGTTTTGTCGGGTCAGAGATCGCATTCGATAGTTGTTTGAGCCAGTTTTGCTCAACAGATTCGACTTTTCGGGTTATGATATGCGGCATTGAAATTAACTCAAAGATGTGGAAGAGAAAATCATGGCGTCAGTAAGCACCAATGAATTCAAAGGCGGTTTAAAATTCATGTTAGATAACGAGCCTTGCGCAATTATCGACAATGAATACGTTAAGCCAGGTAAAGGCCAAGCGTTTAACCGTGTAAAACTTCGTAAACTGCTGTCAGGCAAAGTGTTAGAGAAAACATTCAAGTCAGGCGAAAGCTTCGAGCTTGCAGATGTTGTTGACGTTGAACTAGGCTACCTATACAACGATGGCGAATTCTACCACTTCATGAACAACGAAACATTTGAGCAAATCGCAGCAGACGTAAAAGCAGTCGCTGATTCAGCAAAATGGTTAGTTGAAAATGACGTTTGTACTCTAACGTTGTGGAATGATAACCCTATCACTGTTACTCCGCCAAACTTTGTTGAAATCGAAGTAACTGAAACCGATCCTGGCTTGAAAGGCGATACACAGGGTACGGGTGGTAAACCTGCAACTCTAGCAACTGGCGCGGTAGTTCGCGTACCTCTATTCATCGCTATCGGTGAAGTTGTTAAAGTTGATACTCGTACTGGCGAATACGTTGGTCGTGTGAAGTAATTTGATTGTGTCCATCTTGTTTAAGGTGGCTCAGTGAAATAGAAAAGGTCGCTTATGAGCGGCCTTTTTTGTATCTGGCGATCGGAGAAGAGCAGATTCGAGTAAACGAGATTCGACACACAACAAAAAAGCAGAACAAGATAATCCTGTTCTGCTTTTAGTACTTTCGTTCTTAAACTCTTCGAATCTCAGTTACCCGAATCTCGAATCTGCTCTTAACTGTTAAATCATAAAAATGAAGATAACAGATAGCGCGCTGATTAGGCCTGCAACGAAGTAGCAACCCACTTTACCTGCAACGCCGACGTGGAACTTAAGGTCGTGCATGCCGTGGTGAAGACGGTGCATTGCATGCCACATTGGCAGTGCTAGCGTACCGATGATGAATAGCGCACCGATAATGCTGGTGGCAAACTCAGAGACACGCTCGTAGCTCATTGCATCCGCATCGATAATGCCCATTGGCACCAAGATACCCAGCACTAGAATCGTGATTGGTGTAATCATCGCGAACCAAGTACCGCCAGCGCCGAATAGGCCCCACCAGATTGGTTCATCAGAGCGTTTCGGATTGTGGTTAACATTGTAATTTGTGTTCATAACGAAGCTCCTTACACCACCATCAGAACGATTAAAGAAATAAATGCCACCGCTGCCCACTGGGTCAGTACGATGATTCTTTTATCTACCAATTTGCCTTTAAGGCGGATTGGCATTACTTGAGGCATCATGCTGAAGAAGGTCTGAGCGTGCAGTAAGCTGCCTAGCAGTGCTACGATGTTGATACCAACAACGATAGGGTTAGCCATAAAGCTCAACCAACCTTCCCACGCTTCAGGGCCTTTCACTAGCGAACCCAAACCGAAGGTTAGGAACAGAGTGAATAGAATCAAAGGCAGTACAGTCGCTTCACGTAGCATGTAGAAGCGGTAGAACGGATGGTTGCTCCACCACGTTCTCTTCATCTCGCGAACATAAGGCTTACGATTGCTCATATTATGCCTCCTCTGCTGTTTTTACTTGCGATCCATCAGGCTTGAACATCGAGATAACGAAGTCCATTGAAGACTCAACTTTGCCTTGGTTTACAGCTGCTGCTGGATCTACTTTCTTCGGACAAACGTCAGAACAGTAACCTACAAACGTACAGCCCCAAGCACCGTTGTCGCCATTGATAAGCTTCATGCGCTCAGCTTTACCATTGTCACGGCTATCTAGGTTGTAGCGGTGAGCAAGAGCAAGTGCTGCAGGGCCGATGAACTCAGGATTTAGACCAAACTGAGGACACGCTGCGTAACACAAACCACAGTTGATGCAGCCAGCGAACTGTTTGTACTTCGCCATTTGCTCTGGAGTTTGGATGTTAGTGCCGTCTTCTGGCTTACGGTCGTTACCAATGATGTAAGGTTTGATTGCTTCAAGGCGCTCGATAAACGGCGTCATGTCGACGATCAAATCTTTCTCGATTGGGAAGTTAGCTAAAGGCTCGATCTTGAAGCCGTTCGGGTAGTCACGTAAGAAGCTCTTACATGCCAGTTTTGGCACGCCATCAACCATGATGCCGCAAGAACCACAAATCGCCATACGACAAGACCAACGGTAAGACAGGTCTTTATCTAGGTTATCTTTGATGTAACCAATCGCATCAAGTACCGACATGGTTTCATCAAATGGAACTTCAAAGGTTTGAAAGTGAGGTTCTGCATCGTGCTCAGGGTCATAACGCAGAATTTCAATTTTTTGGATTCGATTCGCTGACATTATGCTTGCTCCTCTTCGCTCTTCTTCGCATTCTCTTTTGCCGCTTTTTCAGCAGCAGCGGCTTTCTCGGCTGCTTCACCGTATAGACGAGCTTTAGGTTGAGATTTAGTAATCTTAACGCCGCTGTAGTCGATAGTTGGTGCTGCATCTTCGTTGTAGAAAGATAGAGAATGTTTCAGGAAGTTCACGTCATCACGTTCTGTGCAGTTGTCGTCTAGACGTTGGTGTGCACCGCGAGACTCTTTACGAAGGATCGCTGAGTGAACCATCGCTTCGGCAACTTCAAGGCCGTAACCCACTTCGATAGCGTAAAGTAGGTCAGTGTTGAACACTTTGCCTTTGTCTTTAATGCTGATCTTCTTGTAGCGAGCTTTCAGTTCAGTGATTTTGTCGATGGTTTCTTGCATCAAGTCTTCTTGACGGTAGATACCACAACCCGCTTCCATGGTGTGACCCATTTCAGTACGGATATCAGCCCAGTTCTCATCGCCTTCTTGAGCCAAGATGCCAGCGATGCGATCTTCAACCGCTTTCACTTGCTTAGCAATAGACTCTTCGTTCCAGCCTTTGAACTCAGCTGCACGTTTCACGGCTTGTTCACCGGCTACGCGACCAAATACCACGAACTCAGCCAGTGAGTTAGACCCTAGGCGGTTTGCACCGTGTAGGCCAACTGAAGCACATTCACCAACGGCGAATAGGCCTTTAATACGAGTTTCACACGTACCGTTAGTTTCAATACCACCCATGGTGTAGTGAACGGTTGGACGAATTGGGATTGGCTCTTTTGCTGGGTCTACGTTTACGTACGCTTTTGCAAGCTCACAGATAAACGGAAGACGCTCTTGTAGGTACTCTTCACCAAGGTGGCGAAGGTCAAGGTGTACGACATCACCAAGCGGGTGCTTGATGGTGTTGCCTTTCTGCTGCTCGTGCCAGAATGCTTGAGAAACTTTGTCTCGAGGACCCAGTTCCATGTATTTGTTTTTCGGCTCGCCCACTGGAGTTTCAGGGCCCATGCCGTAATCTTGCAGGTAACGGTAGCCGTTCTTGTTGACGATGATACCGCCTTCACCACGACAACCTTCGGTCATCAAGATGCCAGTGCCCGGTAGGCCTGTTGGGTGGTATTGAACGAACTCCATATCACGAAGTGGCACACCGTGGCGATAAGCCATTGCCATACCGTCGCCAGTTACGATGCCGCCGTTGGTATTACAGTGGTAAACACGACCTGCGCCACCCGTTGCTAGAACAACAGATTTTGCTTTGATGGTAACAAGCTCACCTTCAGACATGTGAATCGCGATTAGGCCTTGTACTTCGCCATCTTCAACGAGCAAATCCACCACAAAGTACTCATCAAATCGTTTGATTGTGTCGTACTTCATCGAAGTCTGGAACAGAGTATGAAGCATGTGGAAGCCGGTTTTATCCGCTGCGAACCACGTTCTCTCTACCTTCATACCGCCGAATCGGCGTACGTTTACTTCACCGTTTTCTTTACGACTCCATGGGCAGCCCCATTGTTCCATTTGGATCATTTCGCGAGTCGAGTTTTCAACAAAGTATTCAACAACATCCTGTTCACATAAGATCGGAAGAGCGGTT
>NZ_AJZM02000405.1 GCF_000272405.2 Vibrio tasmaniensis 1F-187 | reverse complement strand
GCATAATCTTCAAACCATTTTTTGTAATTAATTCTAGAATTTTCAATTTTTATTGGATTAATTAATTTTTTATAGTTGACGCCAAAAGATTCTGGAACGGAATAAGATAAACTTTTTACAACAAACAATGCGGCTATAGACATTAAATTACAAAATATGAAAGAAAAAATAATGTTACTTTCAAAATCTAGCATTCTTACCATATAAGAGGCTTTGTTGCGTAATTCAGT
>NZ_AJZM02000404.1 GCF_000272405.2 Vibrio tasmaniensis 1F-187 | reverse complement strand
GACAGTGGGGGTCATATCAACGCCCTGTTAAGGTGTGAGCAACGCAATACCTAAGCCGCCGCATACCACCTTAAACACTAAACGCAACGCATAGTGAAAATGCCACGCGTTGCGAATCACTCTTAAACAGTTTGTTAACTGTCATTAGATACCGACTACCTCTCCCTCCGCACTAGATTCCGCAAGCATCGTTGTTAAGTAGTCAGTCATGTTAGGCGATTTTAGGAGAGTCTTAGATAGATGGTTGGATAAACTAAGTAACAACACAGCTAAAGCCATACCTGACTTTTTGTCATGAGTGTATTTCAATCTAGCCAGTTTAGTTTTGATGATTTGCTCATCCCAAGGTTCAAATACATATGAGCTAATCGGGTTACCCTGATTGTCAGTTTCTAGCTGAGTAACGATGGCACCATCCAGAAAGCACATTACGTTTGGATTGCTATTACGATTATTTTGGGCTAACTGTGCTCTCACATCTGCAGTCGTGCAGTTACCTGAACCTCCAAAAACCATGAAGTTAAACAAGTTATTTCTGATATCTTTGACACCTGAAATTCCAAACTCTTCTCCTAATTGAACTCCATGTCCAATATAGTGCTTATTGACAGCCTCGCGAACCATTTGGCTTTTTAGCGTATCAATTGAGTTGGAAAAATTAACTATTTGCTTGCTGTTTTTGTTATACGTGGATTTTATTTCACCGATAGCGTAAACAGATTCGTATGGAAAGTACTCAGTACCATTTTCAGTGTCATATAAAATCGGTGTAGCACTAGAATCAGCTATAATTACGTCAAACTGTGCACTGATATTTAAGTTCTTGTCTACAATATGCCCATGCCCAACATAGTACTTTTCGGGTAATCGCTTTCGGAGAAACTTACGGATTGGAATTTCAAGTTCGTCCCCACTCGCGTCTATATCTCCTGTTGCATGAACAATAGATACTGACCTTTTGCTGTTCAGCAAGTCTTGAGCTTCTTTTTCGTAAATATCGCCAATACGAAGTGTTTTCATACTTTCTTCAACTTTCCAATATGTTGCCAATGACAGTTAACGCCCAATTAAGGTGTGAGCCACGCTACCACAGCACTGCACTTGGACGCCGTAAACACTAAACTACACCAAAACCAAAAACGCCAAGCGTGAGGAATCACTCTTAAATTGTTTGTTGAACGAAGCCGCTGCGCG
>NZ_AJZM02000403.1 GCF_000272405.2 Vibrio tasmaniensis 1F-187 | reverse complement strand
ATAACTGAAACTAACCTTTGGACAATTATCAGTTTAGTTAGTTCGGACATTAGCAAATCATGAATAACTAAAAGTATGGGAAACCACTTCCTAACTCAGTATTACGGTTGATAAAACACAGCAAGCCCCCATATCTTCAAGACCGACCCACAACGCTACCCTGGCTATGCAAATCAAACGAGACTTTGACTACTACCACAACCTTCACAACATCATTACCCACGCCCTGCTTCATTTGCTGTGTCAGGTATCCGCATCTCCCCGTTTTGTTCCAGTAACATCACGCAATGACATACTGATAAAGTACCTTAAGCCAAAGCTCAACGATAAGTCGTTATCGAATATCAAAAAAGACATCAAACTGATGCTCAGCGTAGCAAGGAAAAAAGGTGGGAACCTAGAAATGAAACTGCATCAACTTAATTCACAGTCGAAGCATACCAAACTCGTCGGTGCTGAGAAGCTTTATAACCTACTCGTACACCTTTATGACGTAGAGGGTATCGAATCAAGACTGTTTGAGGAGGGCAATGAAGCTGAGCCTGGGATACTTTATATGCTAGAGGAACAAGTCGAACACGGTTTTGACCAAGAAAACAAACAAGTCAGCCCGCTATCGATGCTTATCCAACTAGAGCGTGCACCAGATCTCATCAATTCGATTAATACTCACGGCCTATTCCTTGCAGAAATGAAAGAGTGGAACGCCGAGACACATCAAGCCCACATCTTAGTACACCCTACTTAAAAAAGCTGGCTAGCGACAATTTAACCCCCAATTTTCCGAAAATGGACAATTACCATTTTCGAAAAATCGAACATTAGCGCTCCATTAATAACTAGAAGTATGGGCAACTTCTTCCTAATTCAGTATTTACTATAAGAAACAGCTCGATATTCTTTGTTTTATCAATGCTTACGCACATTTGTCACCGTAGCGTGCATATGAAACGCGCTAGCTAATTTTGATTTAGATCACATTCAGCTTTCGACTAACCGCATTTTAGATAAAAATTATGACATAACTCGAGTATGGTATGAGACACTTCAAGATCATGACCCCGACAACAGTAACCTAGTTAAAACCCGTTAGAAATGACTCTTAACCATATGATCAGTTTAAGCTCCGACCAGAAAAAGTGGTTAGGCGAGTTGGAAACTAACAATAAAGTAAAAGACCTTGGAATTTATGTTAGGTCACTAAAACATCTTAATAAATTTGTATCTTCCAATCCTCAACATCAGTTAAATCAGCAGTTTGTGGATGATTTTCTATCCGTCTATTTACATTGCCTGGTCAGCTCAAAGAAGTTGAGGCCGAGCACGGCTAAGGCTTACTACAATTTATGCTTTAGGTTTATGACTTGGTTGAATCAAGATACAGAACTGAAAAAGGCCGATATCCGTCATACTTTCTCAAACGTAGTAGATGAAAACTCTTTTAAGGATTTGAGCTCAAATACCTTGTTTTTTGAAATAAACACGCTGAATAAATGTTCTATCGAATTTAAGTTGATTTTTCTAATCACTTTGAGAGAGAAACAGCTAAAAGTTGAAGATATTATTGCACTTAAAGTAGAAGAACTATCTCTAATATATGACAATAAGTTAAGAAAAAAATTAGAAAATTATGTTAAGTCTAACAGGCGATCATCAAGATTAGAGAAAGTAAGGAATGAACTACCAGATAATATGGTTTTTTATAGTCAACGTGGCGAATTGTACTCGTTAGACTCTTTTCGAAGTCGATTGTCAGATCTAAATAGAATTTTAAATAATAAAAATATTCATATATCTTCAAAGAAACTTAGAGATTTCTCTATAAATGATGAAGAATTATGTGAGTTGATTGGTGGAATGATTAATGAATAAAAAAACGCAATTAAAGTCATTGGTTGATAAATATCAAAATGATATTGATTATTATAGCTCTACCAAATATAACGAAACTCAACTAAGAACTGATTTTTTGGATCAGCTCTTCTCAATACTAGGTTGGGACATAACTAACGCAGCAGGAAAACCGACAAACGAACGTGAAGTGTTAGTTGAAGAGGGTTTAAAGGCTAGAGCTGGCGATAACACCAAAAAGCCTGATTATACCTTTAGACTATTTTCTGAACGTAAATTCTTTCTTGAAGCCAAAAAGCCTAGTGTCGATGTATCAAAAGCTATCGATCCTGCTCTACAAGTTAGGCGTTATGGTTTCACCGCCAAGTTGAAAATTTCTGTCTTATCTAACTTCGAATATACAGCAATCTATGATTGCTCTAACCAAGTAAAAGAAACAGATTCAGTATCAAACTCTAGAATCAAACTGTATCACTTCACTGAACTGGTCGATAAGTTTGATGAGATTAACAACCTGATTGGGCGTGAAAGTGTTTACACTGGTCAGTTCGAAAATGAATGGTCAGAAATTGAAAATAAGATACTAAAGTTTAGTGTTGATGACCTATTTCTTAAACAAATAAACGACTGGCGTTTGCGTCTTGCAAATGAGTTTTTGCAAATAAAAAGTAAACTTTCAGAAGAAAATTTGAATGACCTTGCTCAGAATTACATTAATAGCATTGTTTTTCTTCGTGTCTGTGAAGATAGAGACTTGGAAGAGTATGAAACTCTTTATCACTTCGCACAGGAAAAAGATTTTAAGTCTTTAGTCAATAAGTTAAAAACATCAGATAAGAAATATAATTCGGGATTATTTGCACTAGAGTACATCGATGAACTAATCAATAACACAAAATCTTGTATTTGGAGTATTATCGAACAATTATACTTCCCTCAAAGTACATATTCTTTCTCTGTCTTCTCTTCCGATATTTTAGGTAACATCTATGAAATATTCTTAAGTGAGAAAGTTCGTGTTGATGAACTTGGAAACGTTCAGATTCAACCTAAAGAAGAACATATTGATCGGGATGTTGTTACTACTCCAACCCATATAGTAAAAGAAATAATTAGAAATACGGTTGTTGAATACTGTAAAGATAAATCAGATGTTGAGATTTTAAACTCTAAGTTTGCTGACATAGCTTGTGGTTCAGGTGCGTTCATCATTGAAGTATTCCAATCTCTTCAAGATATTCTTGTCGATTATTATTTACAACATGACAAGTCTAAGCTTCAACAGCTTTCAGAACATACATACAAACTCAAGTTTGAGGTAAAAAAGGAAATTCTTTGCAAATGTATCTTTGGTATAGATAAAGATTACAACGCAAAAAAAGCTTGTGCTTTTGGTTTACTTTTGAAGCTTCTCGAAGGCGAGACGAAAGAAACCATAGGAAAAAATACGCCTATTCTTCCTGCAATAGAAACAAATATATTGTTTGGTAATAGCTTGATTGATAGTGGCGACAAAGTTAAACAAGATGACATTTGTTCGATAAATCCTTTTGAATTATCTAATTACCAATTTGATGTAATTGTTGGCAACCCACCTTATATGGCAACTGAACATATGAAGCAGTTGACATATAAGGAGCTAGACATTTATAAGAAGAAATATAAATCTGCCTTTAAACAATTCGATAAATATTTTTTATTTGTTGAACGCTCAATGCAAGTTCTTAAAGATGGCGGTTATTTAGGTTATATCCTACCTTCTAAATTCATAAAGGTAGGTTCAGGTAAAAATCTACGGAAGCTTTTAGCCGACAACAAATATCTATCAAAATTCATTTCTTTTGGTTCACATCAAGTATTTAAAAACAAAACAACTTACACTTGTTTATTGTTTTTAAATAAATCAAATCACGATGACTTTTCTTTCTATGAAGTAAAAGACTTTAAAAAATGGTTAACTCGTGAAGATAAATCATTTCTATCAAGTTTATATCAAACAAGTTCACTTGATTCTGATACTTGGGTTTTAGAAAAGAAAACAAATGATATTTTGAATAGAATGTTCTCAAAATCTGAGCCACTAGGCGAGATCGTAGGAAAAAACAACGTAGCGAATGGCATTCAAACAAGTGCTAATAAATATTATATTCATAAAGAAATAAAATCTGAAAATGGATTTGTATATTTCGAGTATAATGATGTTGAATACCATATCGAAAAAGAACTCACTCGCCCTTATTTTGAAACTAATCGCTCAGGTGATGATAGTTTTTATAGTTATAAAGATGTCGAGCCTAATTCATTTGTTATTTATCCATATAAAAAAGTAGGCGAAAGAATTCAGTTTATTAAATACGATGATCTTAAACGTCACTATCCGAAATTGTTGGAGTTTCTACATGTTGTTAAAGTTCACCTGAATGATAATAAACGTTCAATTAAACCCGATCCTACAGGACCTGAAGAATGGTACAGATACGGACGCAGCCAAGCATTAGAGAACTGCGATGTTGACCAAAAGCTGATTGTTGGTGTTCTATCCAATGGTTATAAATACAGCATTGATAATCATAGAACTTTCGTTTCTTCTGGTGGAACTGCGGGTTATAGCATTGTCAACGTTCCTAATGACGTTAAATACTCTATCTATTATATCCAAGCAATTCTTACATCAAAGTATCTTGAGTGGTTTGCATCAATTTATGGTGAGATTTTTAGAGGTGGATTTGTCGCTCGTGGGACAAAGGTTCAAACGAGAATGCCTATCCCGACTATTGATTTTGAAAAACCAAAAGAGAAAGCAACACACGATAAGATTAGTTTACAACAACAGTCTTTGAATAGACTATATGGCCAAGTTCAAAAAGCAGGTGATAGAGAAAAAATCATCCTCGAAAGGCAATTTGAACAAGAAAAAGTCAAAATTGACGATTCTATTAAAAACCTCTTTGACTTGGGGGATTTAGAGTCAGAGATTCCAACAGTGGAAGAACTCTACAAAAGCCTGTAAGTGTCCAATATAAAATCAATGCAGCGTGTTAGCTGCATTGATTTGATTTACTTCTACTTGCGTAACCTTCTGTCTCTGAGCTTTTTCCATATATCTACAAGCTTATCATTATCTTCTTGAGTAAAACCAAGCTTATCTAAGATAAACGAACCTTGTTGATGAATAACTTTTTCTATTTGACCTTCTTTGATCAACTTATTAAGTTCATCAACATTATGTTCAAGCCCTTCAACAACTGGTATATATAACTTTTCAATCTCGGATGGAACAAGTTCTAGAACACCGCCACCGTAAAACCGCCCTTCTAATTCGGCTGG
>NZ_AJZM02000402.1:65795-139343 GCF_000272405.2 Vibrio tasmaniensis 1F-187 | reverse complement strand
TCCAGTCTTACTGGAGCAGATCAAGATGATAGAAAATACAACGATGTTATGTCATGTAATACACTGACTATAGCGACAGATCCAAGAGTAAGAGTTAGCTATAGAGCGATTGCTCAAACAGCAGAAATGCTGACCACTATGTTTACTAACCTAGCAAATACGCTTTATATTAATCCGAAGTCATCGGAGCCTTTGTTTAGTTTGCAATGGTCGGCTAGGTTACTTAAAAGTACTTCATTCAAAAGAGAGGTAAAAGATAATCCTGCTCTCGACTTCGCTTCAAAACTAAAGCTGTTAACCAGGAGCTTACCTAAAAACGTCTGGGTCATCACTATTTCAGGCAGCGAAGGATATATGTTTGATATCGTATTAGACTCAACAAGTTTGCCGCAAGGTGATGCTTATATGGACGTAGTTTATTACGGTAATAATAGAGAGTTTGTTGAACCACATATCGACCAACTCTACAAAGACCAGTTCCAAATATTAATGAGCCAAACCAACCCTGAGGAAAATTATCACCTACCAATCCTTAGGAACTTAGCATTAAAAACAAATAATCACTTTGCTTATCTCGATGAAAAGTTTGGAGTGGCGAGAATGCCGCAACAGATAAAAGACACGGAAATCGCTGATTATCACCTAAATAATCAAAGTAATTTGCTGTATCTTCAGAATTCATTTGATAATAAATCGGACACTAGTCAAGACCGCTTTATTGATCTGTTAAATGAACAAGCGATGGTTAAAAAACAGTGGGCACAAGGGTGTGAAGATCTTGTTCATAGGCAAACTCTAATTTGGGTTATCTCGCAATATGGCGCATTATTCATCGGTGAAGATAGTAGCGAAACTGGCCACCCGACATTAACAGGGGCTAAACCTGCTAGAATTGGCGGTGAATTGATAAGAAAACAGGATGAGCCAGATACTATCTACGTTAACTTTTTTTCTGGCCGCTATTCAGCTAATTTTGATAATCTCCCTGAAAAATTGAAGTTCTTACAGAATGCCATGGTAAAAATTAATAATATTCTTGGTAATAATGGTTATGAGTTTAAGCTTGATGATCGCTTAAACACCGTCTAAAAATTGGTTGGCCACTTGTTGTAGGTGGCCAACATTTTCAAATCTTTGTGCTCTGTTTAACTTTGTATTTTCATCAAGTTCTCGCCATCAAAGTCCATTTGAGTAACTAAACCTCTTCGAGGCGCTATGTGATCCAAAGCGGTGAACATCGATAAAAGACCTCTAACAAGATCAATTAGCATCTGCTACCACACTTTACGGGCTGTTCTAGAGGATTACCAATCAGCAACTGAAAGAGTATGGAACACAAAAAATGTCAGATGGTTTTGAAGAATGATAAATACGGGTATATAGATTCTTTTTACAAGTACCAACTGGCAACACAT
Organism: Vibrio tasmaniensis 1F-187; assembly: GCF_000272405.2. Taxonomy (GTDB): domain Bacteria; phylum Pseudomonadota; class Gammaproteobacteria; order Enterobacterales; family Vibrionaceae; genus Vibrio; species Vibrio tasmaniensis_A. The sequence continues at coordinate 137,928 of NZ_AJZM02000402.1, read as the reverse complement.
GGACGCATTTAGAATAACTTTCGGTATTGTGATATTGGGCTAAACGGCACTGTGAATGAGCTTTACTTTTGGGGCAGAAATAAATCTCATGATGGTTTCACGCGTTCTAAACACGTCTTGGGGCTAAAACAAGTTAGCAAAACAACACCAACCCACCCCGCTTTCATAAAGAAAACCTTTAACACGTTAAACCATGATTTATTGCACTTAAACGTGATCACGAACCATCTGACGAAAAATCCAAGAGCCTCCTCGGTGACTCATAGCTTCCACTAACATCTGTATTCTCCCTCACACTGATCTATTTCCCTCTTTTCGAAGTACAAGTTATTAATAATTCGATATAAATCGCTCTATTGTTTGAAATTGTTGTCTACAGTTTTATAGAGCTTGTCGCTTCGGTAATTGCCACAAGTAACGACACCTTTTGATGGTTAGTTTTGGTTATAAGGAAAGGAAATGGAAAGCCCAATTGTCACACTTACACATGCCAGCAAAAGCTTTGTTGATGGCAACGATACCCATCACGTGTTGGACAATGTCGACTTCGCTTTGGCGACAGGGGCAAGCGTGGCTTTGACTGGGGCGAGTGGTAGTGGAAAGAGTACTCTGCTTAACATCATTGCGGGGTTTGAACCTCTATCCGGTGGCGAACTATCTGGTGGAGAATTGTGGCTTGATGGCGAGAACACATCAAATTGGAAAGATCCACAGTGGAGCCGATTCCGTCATCAAAAACTAGGCGTTATCTTTCAGCAGTTCAACTTGTTAACCCCACTCAACGTAAAACAAAACATCGCCTTCCCTCTTCATTTAAATCAACAGAAGTGGAGCGACTGGTGCGATTATTTAGTTGACGCATTGGGTATCAGCGAGCTACTCGAAAGACATGTATCCGCACTCTCTGGCGGTCAGCAACAACGAGTCGCAATAGCGCGCGCGCTAGCCCATAAACCCAAACTATTGCTTGCCGACGAACCCACTGGCAACCTCGACCAAAAAGCAGGGTTAGAGGTTATGAAGCTGCTGAGTGAAATCACTACACAAGGCAACACTGCCGTGCTTTTGGTTACGCACAGCCCAGAATGCGCCAGCTTTATGCAGACAAAATTGGTGCTAGATGATGGTTGTTTAAGGAACATAGATCTAACCCCAAGAGCAGCAGCGTTGTGAGTAATCCAATGAAGCAAACTGGCTTTGCTCAGAACCAGCTCACCCATACCAAACTGACTCTGAATCTATTCGCGGCGCACTATCGTCAATCACCATTGCAAGCCGCAGCGATTCTGATCGGCATTGTGTTAGCGGTCACCTTGTTTGTCGCAGTGCAAGCCATCAACCTCAATGCCAAGCGCAGTTATGCAGAATCGACCGAGCAACTTAGCACTCAAGCGCAGAACCTTATCATTCCACCAGCAGGGCAAAACTATTTGCCGGAATCGCTCTACTTCAGCTTAAGACAAAGTGGATTAAGCGCAGCGCTACCTGTTATAGAAGGGCGAGTAAGAGACGAGCAAGGTCGACGTTGGTCAGTTCAAGGCAGTGAGTTGATCGCCGCCCTCACTTCAAGATCTCGTCACGCTCGCGTCGACGAACAAAGCAACACTCAAACCAAAGAACCAAACATTTCCCTGTTCGACAATGCCTTACCTTTGCCGCAACTCTTAGCGGGTGAACCCATTGTGATGATGAGCCAGTCGCAACACCAGAACTTGGGAGGAGTAGACACACTCACTTTGGATGAAGTGCTCACTCAAGTGGTAGTGCTACCAGATGAATGGCAGCTCGGTAGCCGAATGTTGATGGATATTGGGTTCGCTCAGCAACTGCTTAACAAGCAAGGGCAACTGAGCTACATCGCTATTTTTGACACTAAGAGCGACACTAACAGCAATGCTCAGGATAAATGGCAAAGCCTTATTGGCGAGCAAGGGCAATGGATATCCAACAACCAAAGCACGGATCTCGGTTCAATTACCGATAGCTTTCACCTTAACCTCACCGCCATGAGTTTGTTGGCGTTTTTAGTTGGCCTGTTCATCGCTTACAACGGTGTGAAGTACAGTTTGCTGAAACGTAATCGGCTGTTGGTACAAATTCAACAAGCTGGGATTGAGCCAAGCATCGTATTTTCAGCTCTGTTAGTCGAGCTGACTGTTTTAGTCACACTGGGCGCGTCGCTTGGTTTCATTCTCGGCATTCAACTCAGCCATTGGCTACATCCCACCGTCGCAATAACGCTTGAGCAACTTTATGGTGCAACACTGCTTCCCGGCACATGGCAGTGGCAATGGTTAGTGCAGGCACTGCTACTCACGCTAGCCGCAACGCTTGTCGCGTGTTGGCAGCACTTTAAACAGCGAGTGCGACAACCCCTCTCTTCCCATGGCGGTTTCTATCAAGCGCCGGAAACGTCTAACGAAAATCAGCTGTTTGTTATCGGGTCAGTATTAACTATTCTCGCGTTAGCAGGGTTATGGATGAGCGAACATCATCGCTTCACCATGGCGTGGCTTGGAGTGTTAGTGGTGTCGATTCCTTTGTATTTGCCCAAAACGCTCAGCGTGCTAGCGAACTGGAGCGAAAAACGCACCCAATCGGGGTTAATACAATATCTGTTCGCTGAGCTGCGTGAACTTATCTCCCCGCTCTCCCTTGCCATGATGGCGTTGCTTCTCGCTGTCACCGCCAATGTGGGAATGAATACCTTAGTCGGCAGCTTTGAATCCACGTTAAAGCAATGGCTTGAACAGCGCTTACATGCCGATATTTACGTTAGCCCTGCCCAAGGTGAAATCGCGAATGTGGAACGTGCGTTAGAGCAGTTTGAAAATGTTGAAACCGTTTATAAGCAATATTATGTCGACGATAACTTGCAGGGCTTACCTACTTTGCTCGGCACCAAAGACAAAGACACACTTGAGCAAACCATGGTATTTCAATCCCACCTTGATGATTTCTGGACGCGCTTTTACCAAGGTGAATTCGTGGCGATCAGTGAACCCACTGCGGTGAAGCTCGGCTTGTCCCTTGGAAACCAACTCAAGCTCGACGCTATCCAAGACAAAACACTCATCGTCGGGGCGATTTTCCACGATTACGGCTCACCGAATGGCGAAGTGTTACTTGCACCTAATTTATGGCTCGAAAGCGGGTTTACTGACTTACCCACCAGCTTGGGAATCAAAGTCTCTGGCGACCCACAAGTGGTGTACGAACAGCTACGCCAACAACTCAATTTGCACCCTAGCCAGCTTTACGATCAAGCACAGATCAAATCGATCGCTTTAGATATCTTCTCACAAACCTTTGCTATCACTCGGGCGCTTAATGGCGTCACTTTAATGGTGGCGGTGATTGGCTTGTTCTGCGCCTGTTTCATGTTGCTCGATGCACGCAAAGCCGCTATTGCAAGGTTGTACGCGCTCGGTGTTAGTCAGCGAAAATTGATGGCGATGGTGGTCGGGCAAATCGTAGTTCTGGTCGCCTTCACTCTGGTTATCGCTTTACCACTCGGCGCTATGGTCGGTTATGTATTGACGGACATCGTCACCCTGCGCGCCTTTGGTTGGAGTTTAAATTACGTCTGGAATTGGAGTGACGCACTCAGCATCGCAGCCATCACCATTTTAGTGGCTGTAATTGCGACCTTGATTCCGCTGTGGCGTTTGGTCAGTAAACCCGTGGTATCCAGTTTGCAAAGTGAGGTGTTGTGATGAATCGATCAATGAGAGTTTTCGTTCTCACACTTGGCATCTTGCTCGTTCTAGGATGTGAGGAGTCCACTCAACCATCAGCTCAAAATATGGGTTCGATACTTGGCGCAGAAACACAAACCGACGATGAAAAACCAAAAGAGGCTGACCAATTCACGCCGGTAGTTAAAGGTGTCGATCTTACCTTCCCTGCCGACCATCAAGCACACTCTGATTTTCGTCATGAATGGTGGTACTTAACCGCAAACTTGATTGATGAAGAAGGCAATACGTTAGGCGTGCAATGGACTCAGTTCCGCTTCGCGGCTGCACCACAGGGAAGTGGCAATAGCACCAAGGAAACTACGTGGCAAAGCCAACAGATCTACATGGCACACAGCGCTGTCACCACTAAAGACAAACACTATGCCGATGAAAAATGGTCACGTGACCAAGCTAAACTGGCGGGTGTCAGCACTTCCCCATTTCGTGTCTATCTTGATGACTGGCAATGGAACTCTTCAAGCGATGATCTATTCCCCGCAACCTTGGACGCTAATTCAGATCAGTTTGGCTACTCGCTTAAGTTAACCAGCAACGCGCCTTATCAAAAGCAAGGCGTACAAGGCTACAGCACTAAAAGTAGCGATGGCAAAGTGGCTTCCTACTACTACAGCCAACCATTCATTAATGTATCGGGCGAGGTAACTATTGATGGAGTAACCCATCTGGTTTCTGGCAAAGGTTGGATAGACAGAGAATGGAGCTCTCAGTTTTTACTCGACTCGCAACAAGGTTGGGATTGGTTTGCGCTAAGGCTGAGTGATGAAACCAGCTTGGTGGTATTTCAACTTCGAAACTCAACAACAGGCAAAGCCAGTTATTCCCATGCAAGGCTGATGAAACAAAATGGCTCTGGCATCGCGATTAAGCAGCAAGACATCCGCTTAACCGCTATCAAGCAAACAGAAATCGACGGACGCGATTATCCAACAGAATGGCAAGTTTCGATTCCAACTCAACAAATCGAACTGACCGTCTCGGCACTCAATCCAGAAGCAAAAATGCCACTGTCTGTACCCTATTGGGAAGGGCCAATCGTTATTGAAGGAACACACTCTGGTACGGGCTATATGGAGTTGACTGGGTACTAAGCATACCGGCACGAACACCATTACGATCCAAAGTTTTTGCTATACCGAAAATTTTACTACCGTGGATATAACTTTGTAGATCTCGACTTAATTCATTGTTTTGTCGAGGGAAAACGTGAAACCCATCGCAATACAACCCCTATTTCAAATACAACGATGTTTAAAGAGTAATACCCTAAGAACCTTCGCTAAGGCAAAGTCATATATTTCGAGAATATTGTTATTGTGCTAATGGACACTTACTTTTCTTACAAGACAAATAACGATAAAAAGGAGTTCGCAACAAATGAAAGCATCACTTAAATTTATCACTCTTTTGATCTTAGTTATTTCAATTCTAGGATGTGAAGATAAAAACGACGTCTATGCTAACCCTCCTAGCCATCTATTAGAGCAACTAGAAGCATACTTCCCACTGTCTATTAAGTATGTAAGAAAAAATGAACAAATAGCACTAACCCAAGGTATCCCTTTACTACCTCAATACGTTGAAATTGCACATAAGATTGGCATCAAATATCCTGAAAAAATCCGCGTACATTATGCCGATTCAATTCCTTTGCCTGAAAATGAATCGTTGCTATTTCAAATGCAACGTTTGGGGCTTGACTCTCCTTACTTTACGGGTTCAACATTTGGTTATGGCATTTGGATCGCTAACAAAGCAAAAGGTGACAAATTACTACTTTCTCATGAATTGATTCATGTAAAACAAGTCGAAGATTTGGGGCTTGAAGCATTTACTAAAAAGTATTTATTGCAACTAGCCATCTTTGGTTACGTTGAAGCACCGATAGAAATCGAAGCTTATGAAAATGCAGGTAAATACTTATAGCCTTATTCATTATTAAACTACTTATCAATCGATTCAACGGACTCCAATAGCACTTTGTAATGATTAGTTTTTTTGGTTAGCGTACTCGCATATTTTTTTGCGTATATAACGTTTACGTATATAGCTTCGTCGTATAGTTTCCACAAATTGACAAGGCATTAGGTGTTCGAGAGAATTATGAGTGACTACCAACTGACTGTGATTAGCCAAGTTTGGGTTTTATTAGCCTTCTACCCCATGGTTTCTTATCTCTACTACTTAAATTCCAGGTCGATTGCTCAATCTGCTCACGGCCTATTATCCTTAGTTGGATTTTTTTATGCTGTTGTTGCATGCGAATTTACTCAGTTTGACCCCCTGTATTATTGGTATTGGCCTATTGGTCTGTTTTTTGTCCTATCTTTGCTTTCAACAATCTACTCATTTAAAGCCTTTAAAGGGAAGAAATTAGTGCATCTCATTCATGTGGTTACCATCCTCTCGAATGTACTGACCAGTTTTGTTTCGTTAATGGCGGTAGCCCATGATTGGATATAAGCGCAAACAAATATTTAAGATTTCGAAGGTCTTGCCACGCGACTGCTTGCCAACCCACTAGTGATATGAAAAAGCCATCACGAGGATGGCTATTTACGATTAGAGATTATGGAGGCATACCTTCATAACGCTCGTCAAAACGCTATTTAGTCAAATCGGCTTTGATTTGATCAACTTGATTCGCCAAAGAAGTATCTTGGAAATATTCACTGTGTGTTTTTCCTAAGTACAACTTCTTATTTGCTACTCGTTGATCCAACTTGTCTTTAACAATAGTGCCTTGTGCCAACTTATTGTTTAACTCAAGCGCAATTGCGGAGCTGTCTGAGACTATACTTCCTTTCGTATCGTAGTAACGAACTTGGCTGATATTCGCATCAAATGGGTCACAGTAAGCCGCTCCTAAGTCACCATTTTCAATAATGCTGCTGTATTGTGCTTCGCTGATAGGCGTCTCTTTGTTTAATACGAACTGGCTTCCTCGCACACACCAGTTAATTCTTGTTCCAACACCAGGGAAGTATGCCGAAATCAAGTTAACTGCATAGTATGTATCTGGGGCTGACTGGTTTGGTTTTGCATATTTATCAATCACCTTACCACCAACAACTTGGAACTCGACTTCGCCATTCTTATAAGACTCTAAGAAATAGCTATTTCTAAACATCTTGCTGAAACTGACGTTATCTACAGAACGGCCACTGTCGGATTTGAAGCTTTTCAGTTGCTGCTTATGTTGAATGCTACCCGTTGTAATGTTCGTCACTAAACCAACCACTGTGTTTTTCGCAGCGTCACTTTGCCAAGCAGTATAGTTACTTATATCTTGTTGAGGTGTGTTTGTCGTAGCATCGGCATCTACACTGTACTTGTAACTAAGCTCGGTAATGTCTTGGCCTACTTTATTGACCTTGGCATATGACTTGTAACGACGCGCTTCGCAATCTTGAAAATTTGCATCATAGTAGAAATAACTGATCCAATCTTTAGCTTCGATAGCTTCTGTAGTGTGAGCAGAGTAATCGACAATTCCGTTTGCGCCATAAACACCATAGAAACCTTTGAGATCTTTTTGCTGCTTAGATGATAGCTCTTCATTAAATTCATCGTCCCAACCAATACTGTAAATATTAAACAGGTTTAGAGACTTGATACACTCTTTGATATCAGTACTACCTATAGCATTAGCTGTATACATGACGGGACTACTATAAGAGTTTTTTGCAACGTCATCTTTTGGATCTGCAACACTTCCTGATGCCGGGGTTATGGACATTTGAGGAACTACGGTTTTAGTCTTTTTAGGTGGTGGCGCAGCGCTATCGCTACCACCACCGCATGCAGAAAGTGTTACAGCTAATACTGATATCGTTGGGATAATAAATTTCAAATTTTTCCTCGGCATTTTGAGCAAGTGATTATATAAATGATCACTCAAATACGATCAAAAAACTAAATGCTTATATAACCAAATTCAAACCATTGACGAAACAGACGTGTACGTCCGCTATCAACACCGAATTTAATCTTTTAATAACAAAAACTTAAATATAAAAAGGGAAACATCAATTATTAATACATCGGATGAAAGAAACCAATCACAACAAACGGTTCTTATACTGTTCTGGCGTCTGGTTCGCGTAACGTTTGAACATGGTGATAAATGGGCTGGCTTGGTTATAGCCCAATGTAAGAGCCACCTCTTTGACCGATTGGCCGTTTCTTAACAAGTCCATCGAGTACAGATAGCGGACACGTAATCGCCACTCTGTAAAGCTCATTCCAAGCTCCGTCTGGCAGTGGCGAGAAAGGGTTCTTTCCGTGGTGTGGACACGTTCAGCCCAATCTTTCAGTGTCACTTCATCGGTTGGGTTTTCTTCAACAGAAGCCAATATAGGCGCGAGGTACTTATTGTCGGTCGAAGGCAAGAAGTGGTGTTCAACCTCACGCTGCGCAAGTTGGTCAAGCAGTACCTGAACGAGCCTTTGGTCTTGCTCTGTTTCCGCAACATTTATCCCACGATCGCGAAAATCATCGATGATAGAAGACACAATCGGCGTGATCTTTATAAGGCTGGTTTTATCTGGCAGGTGTTGCGTGAGTTCTGGGGCGATATTTAGCGAGCAGTAGTCCAAAGGCTTACGGTTATAACTGCAGTGCATCACCCCGGCCGGTACCCAAATCGCTAGATGTGGTGGCGCTAGAAATCGAGTGCTTTCCGCTTCCATCTCTAATATACCGCCACTGATCAATTGAACCTGTCCCCATGAGTGGCTATGAACTCGGGTTTCAGTGTTCGAAAGAAACGCTTCAAAATTCATAAATACGTTGGATGGTGCCTTGTCAATTGATAAGGATGGATGAAGGTTTCTGGAGTGTTTTTTCAAACTTGTCTTCCTATCGCGCCTGATGTCTTTATAAAGATACTTGTAAGTATAACGACCTGTCAAACTAGCCGCATCAACTCATTCGCCACGGAATTCACATGCATTATCTCTTACCATTTTTTACAGTCTGTATCTGGGGCGCCAATGCAATCGTCAACAAGCTTGCTGCAAGCACCATAGAACCTAGCGCGATGAGTTTTTACCGTTGGTTTTTTGCGATGTTAATTCTCACGCCTTTCTGTATTCGCCCAGTAATGAAACAGTGGGCGGTCATTAAACCAAACCTATCAAAATTAGCGTTCCTCGGCTTTTTGGGCATGGTGTTGAACCAATCTCTAGGTTATTACGCGGGCTTAACCACAACCGCTTCTAACATGGCACTGATCACTTCTTTGGTTCCATTGATCAGTGTGTTTTTAAGCGTCCCTCTGTTGCACAAGTCGATTTCTAGTTTGAGTATTGTGGGCGGTGTGTTGTCACTGTCAGGCTTAGCTCTGATGTTAGGTAAAGGCGACCCGTTATTCTTCATGCATCAAGAATTGACTCAAGGCGATGGCTATATGTTAATTGCGGCCTTTGTTTATGCGTCTTACTGTGTGTTATTGAAACGCTGGAAAATGCCAATCAGTAGCTGGGTGGTGATTTACATTCAGGGACTGTTTGCTGTCGCGATGCTTACGCCACTTTGGCTTACCAGCGAACAGCTTTTACCACCGCAACAAGCGATACCATTGATAGCTTACGCCGCGGTGGCCGCTTCAATTTTAGCGCCTTGGATGTGGGTGAAAGCGATTGATACCATTGGCGCGGATTCAAGCGCGATGTTTATGAATCTGATGCCAGTTATCGCGATTGTATTAGCTTCCACCTGGCTGGGTGAAAAGATTAACCAGTTCCACATCATTGGTGGTGCAATGGTGATTTCCGGTGTCATCCTTGCTCAAATCAAAAGAAAACCAAGGCTTGAGGCTCCCTTACCTCAGCAAAACTAACCCCGCTTAACCAGCGACAATGCCCCATTCCATTTTCCACTCAGTACCTGCCTCGTTAGCAGGTACTTTTGCTTATTTTCGATTTCTCGATTCATGCTCTCTAATTTTATTTTTCGTTCATGAAGCTTTTAAGTACACTTAATAATGGTGTTTGCTATTGCAATATCTCGCCAACTTCCATTTAATGCACTAAGTACGGTTTAAGTGTTCAAAGCGTTAGAATAACTCTCCAGAAAGCAGGTAACTGTTGATCTAATCGCTCTCCTATGGTAACACGGCTCATGTAACCCAGGTCACTATGAGCCATTTAGAAAATTTACAGCAACGAAATAACCGTCTAGTTACTTTGGTTTATACAAAAGTGAACACTTTAAAATCGATATAAATTTAGCTTTAACACCTTAACTTACCGATAAATACAGATTATTATTGCAATAATGTATTAAAAGAGTTTTCTAGCAATAATACGAAAGGAAATATCTACGCGAAGGTTCTATACTTTTCGAACAGAAAGTGAGCTTATAAGAAAACAATCAAAACTATCGTTTTGGGATTAATTAAGATACCATCACTTAAACTAAACCGGATAAGCAACGGTTAGTTGGCTAACTCAAAAAGGTACCGATATGAGTACCACACGGCTTAGAAACACCTAGCATTCCGCTAGGTGTTTTTTTTTGCAATCCCCCCTTCCGCCAGCTTGCTCGATAGAGTACTCCTCTGTTGGAGCGTCACGTCCACCTCCTTTAAACATCAATAGTCATCAACTCGCCATCTGTTTGAAAAAATAGTCTTGTTCGTGAGATTATCCGCTTTAATTTATGTCATCTTAAGTATATTGTTATTAGCAAGTAACGAGCATGTTATTCAGAACAATAATAATGAAGGAAGATAGATGAGCAGTCACAATAGCCGACAAGATGGTAAACGAGACGTTACTCTGCGTTTTTTAGCTGAACCCGGGGATGTGAACTTTGGTGGTAAAGTTCATGGTGGTGCCGTAATGAAATGGGTCGATTTAGCGGCTTACGCTTGTTCTGCTGGATGGAGTGGTAAGTACTGTATTACCGCTTACGCTGGTGGTATTCGATTCGTTGCTCCAATCCATGTGGGTAACCTTGTTGAAGTAAGTGCGAAGGTCATTTATACAGGTTCATCTTCTATGCACATCGCTATCGATGTTCAAGCCAGCGACCCAAAAGAACTCAACAACCGCCTAACGACTCACTGTATCGTGATTATGGTCGCTGTTGATGAAAATGGTAACCCGACTAAAGTGCCAGAATGGGTACCAGAAACATCAGAAGACATCGAATTAAGAGATTCTGCTATTCGCCTAATGAACATGCGAAAACAGATCGGTGAAGAGATGGAAGCACACGTAAAGTATCTTAAATAGGCGCAGCTAGCAGATATACTCTACAAAACCTTATTACGATGCCAGGCAGTACTTGCTTGGCATTTTCAATTCCCTCTCTATACCCAAGTAAATCCGTTACACACCTAATGCTGACTATAACGCGTGATACCCAGTCAAAAGTTAAAATGATCCGATACTTGTTCACGGATTTATTTTGACTGTAATAAAGTCGTCATTTTGCTCTGTTTAAATACCGCCAATCATAATGGATGTATTTAAATTTCTTGGAGCCACTTTTGAGCACAACATTTCCCACCCTTTGCGAATCTACACTGACGAACTTGAAGGCAGTTGAGTATCAATGGGTTAGAAGTTTGTACGTCGAAGGCTACGACACGAATGAAATTAACCACTATATCCAAGCTTGTTTTGGCGGTGATCAGACGTTTGCGGATCTGTTTCGTCGCGTAGCTCTTTATCAAGACAGCATCTATGTTTTACTTCAGCATTTAGGTTGCGCACCTTCTAGCAAAGAGTTCTAGTCTCACATCACCTCTTCCTTTTCTCCTTCCCTTTTTGAAATATTTACCACTAAATCAATAACTACCGAGAATACCCACCACAAAAATTAACACGAGCCTGCCTTTATAGGCACTTTCTGTGTAATAGACCGATCCGTTGCATGCAAATTATTGAAGTATCACGCATGGAAATATTACACATATATCAATAGAGCTGTGGCCCCCTATACTGAGTGTCTGATTTGTGAGACTCGTTGATGTCTTCAATTAGAGAGATGAAACCGGAAAAATCCAGGAAAGAGGTACTTCAGTATTTAATGACTGAAAGAAACCAAAAAGACTGAGATAGAGATAGAGATAAAAGTAGCGGGCATAAAAAAACCCAAGTAAGTACCTGGGTTAGAGTTACAAAAACCACTAATCATTAATAGCGTAAGGAACCTGATTAGTAGCCAGCTATGCGTAACCTGAGGGTTATTTTTATTACTGATCGGCGGCCAAACCAAGTGATGTAATAAAAATGCCAATATAGAGCGACCTAACGGTCGCTCTTTTGTCTTTCTTATAAGGACAGCTTATCCTTTTACACCACCCGACGTCAAACCGCCAACTAACCAACGCTGAGCCAGTAAGAACACGATAGTAATCGGAAGTGCGGAAAGTACAGCCGCTGCCGCAAAGTCGCCCCATAAGTAGTTCTGAGGATATAGGTACTGCTGCATACCTACCGCTAGCGTGTAAGAGTTCACGTCCGATAATAGGATGGAAGCAACTGGTACCTCACCAACAACACCAATGAAAGATAAAATGAATACAACCGCTAGGATGGGTACTGACAGTGGTAATAGAACCAATCTGAACGCTTGCCAAGGTGTTGCGCCATCTAATGCTGCAGCTTCTTCCAAAGAGTTATCAATCGTCTCAAAGTAGCCCTTAATCGTCCAAACGTGCAATGCAATACCGCCCAAGTACGAGAAGATCAGACCGCCATGCGTGTTCAAGCCTAAGAATGGGATGTATTGCCCTAATTTGTCGAACAGTGCGTAGATAGCCACTAGAGCCAATACCGCAGGGAACATTTGAAAAATCATCATCGCTTTCAGGATAGTTTCTTTACCTTTAAAGCGCATACGAGCAAATGCGTAAGCCGATGTTGTCGACAGTGTCACAATAAGAATTGACGTAATACCCGCTACTTTTATTGAGTTCCACAGCCAAGTCAGTACTGGGAATGGAGGCGGAGTAACTGAGCCATCAGCATTCGTCACGGACATACCCAGAGCCAATTTCCAGTGCTCCAAAGATGGGTTATCTGGAATCAAGCTACCGGTTGCAAAGTTACCTTCGCGGAATGAGATAGCAATAATCATCAGTAGTGGGAAAATAATTAGCGCTAAGAAGCACCACAGCGCAATATGCGTTGCCCATACTCGGTATTTAAGGCTCTTACCTTGTACCATAGCCATTGTCGTGCTCCTTAATCTTGAGTCAATTTAGTGAAACGAAGGTTTAGTAACGCTAGGGCACCAACCAATAGGAAGATAAGCGTTGCGATTGCACTTGCTAGACCAAAGTCTTGACCGCCGCCGCCTTCGAATGCAATTCGGTACGTGTAGCTTACAAGCAAGTCTGTGTAACCCGCTGGCTCAGAAGTACCAATCATGTTCGGGCCACCGTTCGTCAATAGTTGAATCATTACAAAGTTATTGAAGTTAAAGGCAAACGCTGCAATCAATAGTGGTGTTAACGGTTTTATCATCAATGGAAAAGTGATTCGCTTGAAGTTATCAAGGAAGTTAGCACCATCGATTGCTGACGCTTCGTACAAATCTTCAGGAATCGCTTTTAGTAGACCCATACATAGAATCATCATGTAAGGGAAGCCTAGCCAAGTGTTAACAATCAACACCATGGATTTCGCTAAGATCGGGTCGGAGAACCAGTTTGGGCTTAAACCAAAGATACTCTCAAGCACCATGTTAATCTCACCAAAGCTCTGGTTGAATAGGCCCTTAAAGATAAGAATCGAGATAAATGCTGGTACGGCGTAAGGCAAAATTAGTAGAACACGATACACAGCACGGCCTTTCAGCTCTTCCCACTGCACAACGTTTGCCAGAACCAAACCAATTGCAAGTGTGAAGGCTACCGTACAAATGGAGAACACAACCGTCCAAATAAAGATGCTGATAAACGGTTCTTTGATGCCGTCATCTTTCCAAACACGTTCAAAGTTGGCTGTACCAATGTCTACAACAAATCCTGGAGAAATGGTGTTACCGATAAACTCACCTTTCTCGTCAACCGGTTGGTAGAAACCCACTTCCATGTTTGGTTTCAATATTTCACCAGATTCATTGTTGTATAACGTTTCCCCGTCATCTTGAAGAGTGTAAAGCGGTGCAACGGCAGCAAATTTACGTAAGCCGCTCATGCGGATGTCATCACCATTTGGCAGATGGAAATCGACACCACTGATCACAGAGCGATTTTGGATGATCGCTTTGATCTTCTCTTTTTCACCTTGTACAGAGTCAATTGCAGATAGGTCCATCTCTGTTGATGTCATGCCTTCCAGAGAAAATACATCAGTTGCTAACAGCTGGTCGCCATCTTTCACAACGATCTGGTGACCGTTATCTGTTTTGTACAAAGTGAATGGGTAGCTTTCACCGCTTTGGAATGAACGGTCTAAAAGAACGGTTTGAGTACGCTCTAGAGAGAGCTGGTTTTTTGCGCTGTAGTTAGTAAACGCAAGCCCTACGGTATATGCCAGTGGGAAAAGAATGAATAAGATCATTCCGGCAATACCGGGGTAAATATAACGGTGGGCGTAAGTTTTCTTACTACCAAAAATGTAAAGAGCCAAAGCCGTTAAAATCACAGTAAGCAGCGCAAATGCGAGCTCACCGCGAGAATACATTAAAATTGTAGCGTAGCCATTAATTAAGCCAACACTACCAAGCAACCCCCATTTGATGAAGACGCTTTTACTGCCTGGAAGGCTTGATGGTGCCGGGATCGCATCTGAACCTTGAACTGACTGCATAGAGGAACCTGCTAACGAGATATAAAAATAGAAAAGTAAGGAGAGGTTGCCCCCTCCTTAAAAGGTAGTGCTTGGTTGTTACTTAGTCATTCGAGCTTCAGCACCTTTTAGTGCTTGCTCTACTGATTGACGGCTATCAACTACGTTGCCAATAGCTTCTTCCATGCTGTACCAGAATGTTGTGAACTGAGGGATGTTAGGCATGATTTCGCCGTTCATCGCGTTATCCATTGTTGCTGCAATACGAGTGTCGCTGTCTAGTTGACGTTGGAAAGAGTTAAGAGCAACAGCGCCTAGTGGCTTGTCGTCGTTCAAGCTCTTCATACCTTCATCAGTTAGTAGGTAGTTTTCCATAAACTCAACGGCTAGATCACGGTTTGGAGAAGCGGTGCTGATACCACCAGCCCATACACCAACGAATGGCTTAGACGCTTTACCGTTGAACTTAGGCAATGTTGCTACGCCGTAATCTACGCCAGCTTTCTCGATGTTTGCCCAGCCCCAAGGACCGTTAATTGTCATTGCAACGTTACCTGCTACGAATTCAGACTCAGCAACTGAGTAATCCATATCCGCAGAAATAACTTTGTCTTTTACCATCTTCTCAATGAAACCTAGAGACTTCTGAACACCGTCAGTCGCTACGCCTGCATCTTTAATGTCGTAACCTTCCGCTGTTTGCTTGAACGCGTAACCGCCGTCAGCTGCAAGTAGAGGCCATGTAAAGTAAGCGCCACCACGTAGAGGCCACATGATTGCTTTCTTGCCATCTTTTTGAAGCTTAGCGTTTAGTGCAGGGATCTCTTCCCAAGACTTAGGTGGGTTAGGAACAAGTGCTTTGTTGTAGATAAGAGAAACTGACTCAACCGCGACTGGGTAAGCGATTGTTTTACCTTCGTAAGAAACAGCATCCCATGCGAAGTCTACGATACCTTCTTTAGTTTCCTTAGAAGGTTTGATATCAACAAGAAGACCTGCTTCAGCAAAACCACCAAAACGGTCGTGTGCGTAGAAAATCATGTCTGGGCCATCGCCAGCTGCTGCAACCTGAGAGAATTTCTCTTCTAGTTTGTCTGGGAAAGCGACGGTTACTTTAACACCAGTATCTTCTTCAAAGCGTTTACCTACTTCAGCCATTCCTTCATAAGCTTTGTCGCCACCAACCCAAATAGTTAGTTGACCTTCTTCGATAGCAGCGTTTGCACCAAAAGAACCCAGAGCAACGATTGTGCCTAGAGCTACAGCGCTTAGAGCGTTTTTCATGTCAATATCCTTTTTATATTTATACGTAGGGCGCATTCAATTAAGACGAGCCAGTTTTCGGAGGCTATGATCTGAGAAAATCAATGACAGCTCATCATCCTAGCCACTACGCCCTAGCTATTATGGCCTAATTTCGTGATCGTCATCCGGTAAGATTGGCGAGCGAAGTCACAAAGTAGATACTCATCGTGATCCACATCACCGTTATGCGGTGGATTTATTTGAACTGGATCGCCAGTTATAGATAACCCCCTTTATCTACTCCTCCCCTCCTACTCCCCCTAGTTAATTTTCTATTGGGAGGATGTACCATTACGCGAATTCACCGAAACTGCATTCATCCAAGAGTGGATAGTAAGAACCCTTTACCAGCGAATGTTATGCGTTGACGCATTCTTCATTTAGTTGGCTTCACTGCCCGCTGTTGTCTTTATTAAGCATCGAGCTAAATCTGTGATTGAATCACGGGGGAGATTTAGCTGGATGTGGGGGAAATAGGCACCAGTTTGGCTATGACGGGTGGGCTTGGTTAAAGAATTCAAGTCCCACCCACTTTTTTCTTACTCACTCAATACTTACCAATTCCTACAGTTACTGCTGACCCAAAAATTCCTTATAATGATAAGCAGTAAAACTTAAAATTTGATCGATCGAGGACAAGCTAGATGGCGAGTGTCACGTTAAAAAACGTTTATAAATCATATGGTGATGTACAGATTTCTAAGGACGTAACCTTAGACATCAACGAAGGTGAATTCGTAGTATTCGTTGGACCATCAGGTTGTGGTAAATCGACGCTATTACGCTGTATCGCAGGTCTAGAAGATATTACGTCTGGTGATTTGTACATTGGTGATCAACGCATGAACGATGTTGAGCCATCAAAACGTGGTGTAGGTATGGTATTCCAATCTTACGCGCTCTACCCTCACCTAAATCTCTACGACAACATGTCTTTTGGTCTTAAACTGGCAAACGCCGATAAAGCTGAAATTGACAAGCGTGTTGAACATGCTGCAGAAATCCTTCAGCTTGGTCACCTTCTTGAACGTCAACCTAAAGCATTGTCTGGTGGTCAACGTCAACGTGTTGCGATTGGTCGTACTTTGGTTTCTCAACCAAACGTATTCCTACTTGATGAGCCTCTATCTAACCTGGATGCAGCACTTCGTGTTCAAATGCGTTCACAAATCACCAAGCTACAGCGTCAACTGGGCTGTACCATGATTTATGTAACACACGACCAAGTTGAAGCGATGACAATGGCGGATAAAATCGTTGTGCTTGATGGTGGTTTTGTTTCTCAAGTGGGTAAACCTCTTGATCTTTACCACTATCCTCAAAACCGTTTCGTTGCTGGCTTTATTGGCTCACCAAAAATGAACTTTATGTCGGTTCACATCGAACAAGCTGAAGCTGAACGCGTATTGGTACAACTTTCAAACGGCATGACTTTCTGGATCCCAGTTGATGGCACGACTGTCAACGCTGGTGACCGTATGTCTCTAGGTGTTCGTCCTGAGCACTTATTGTCTGCTGAAACAGGTGATGCGACGATTGAAGCTGATGTGTTGATGGTCGAGAAGCTCGGTAACGAAACACAAGTTTACCTAAACCTCGACAGTGCCGATGCTGACGTTATCTATCGCCAGCCAGACACGTTGACGATTGAGTCTGGTGACAAGCTAGCGATTGGTATTCCTGCACACCGTTGTCACTTGTTCCATAGCGATGGTAGAGCATGTCGTCGCTTGTACAAAGAGTACGGCACCGACTAATCGGTTCGTCTTTTTAGGATATAACTTGCCCATATCGAATCCCTCTTACCTTGTAAGGGGGATTTCTCATTTTCTGACAACGAGTTTTACTTTCATTAAATAGATCGCGCTTTGTCTGTTGTCTGTTGTCTGTTGTCTGTTGTCTGTTCAGTATAAAAACAAAAAAGGCCTAGCGAATGCTAGACCTTTATCTGTTGGAGCTAAAAGCCACCCTATCTATACGATAAAGATATAGGCTTGCTCAACTTTAATACCAATCGTAGTAAATAACTTAGTGAATTGGCGTATCACTTGTTTTATTGAACTGGCCAAAATGCTGTTCTAACACTTCAGGTGTCAGTTTGCCTTCCGCTTCTAGTCGCTTAAATTCAGCAACGATCGCTTTTTGCTCTTCAAGTGATGGAAGTTTCACTTCAGGCTCATCGCCCATCTCTTGAGTCATCTGCTCTAGTTCTTTTTCAAAATCGCTCATGATACTTACCTAAATATTAAACCTAGCGAGATTTTACTCATTTACGCTCTATGATGCTAGGGCGATTAGGTGCAAAGCCCGAAACCAGATCAAGTGAACGTCAGCTTAAATGCAAAGCTGCGGTTTGAATGGCGACGTTCAACGTAAAAAGCGATACCAAACGTAACAAGCAGCATCAGACGTAAAAAAGCCGGATTCACGTGAAATGAATCCGGCTCCAATGTAAGTGTTGCAAGTTTATCCGCTATTAAAGCTTAAACGAGCCAACCATCTTATCTAGACGAGAAGAAAGCTGTTGAAGTTCTTGGCTCGCTTCAGCAAGCTGCTCTGCGGTTCCAGTCGTCACTTCGTTGATCGCGTTGATCTCTTCAATGTTCTGGTTGATGGTGTGGACTACGGTTGATTGCTCTTCCGTTGCCGTTGCCACTTGAGTGTTACGATCAGTGATATCAACGATACGGTCTGAAATACCACCCAATACATCCACCGCTTCATCCGACGCCGATACACCTTCAAGTGTAATCACTTTACCTGCACTCATCGCCGTTACGGCATCTTTAGCATCACTTTGCAGTTGGTTGATCATCTTCTGAATCTCTTCCGTAGAATCTGCGGTACGGCTTGCTAGGTTACGAACCTCATCGGCTACCACGGCAAAACCACGACCTTGTTCACCCGCACGCGCAGCTTCAATAGCAGCGTTCAGAGCTAGTAGGTTGGTTTGTTCAGAGATGTCACGAATTACACCCAAAATAGAGCCAATGTCTTGAGTTGTTGAAGCCAACTGCTCTACCACTTGACCTGTACTTTCGATGTCTTGCGCTAAACGGCTGATCGCGTCTTTTGCTTTATTTACCACAGATCGGCCTACTTCAGTATTGCCTGAAGCCTGTGTTGCCGTTTCCGCAGCCGTTGCCGCATTCGATGCAATCTCGCTGATTGTCATACCCATCTGGTTAATGGCAGCAACTACCTGAAGAGTTTGATCTCGTTGCTCTTGGCTATTGTCGTGGGTGATGTGTGCTTTATTAGAAACACTCTCAGCCGCGACTTGAAGTGCTTGGCTTGTAGAAAACACCTCTTTCATCGACTCGTGAATCTTTTCGATGAATCCATTAAAGCCCTTTGAAAGCTGTGCAATTTCATCGTTGCCTTTCACTTCGATACGCTGAGCAAGGTCACCGTCACCTTCGCCAAGGTCACCGAATCGCTTAGCCAAAAGTTTAATCGGTTGAGTAATACTGTTTGCTAGCACCACGCCCATCAGAATAAAGATTAACGCTACAACAGCGGTCATGATCAGCATCTGTTTAGCCGTTGCATCAAGCTCAGCAAAAACTTCGCTCGTCGGAACTTCACCAACAACGAACCAATCCATTGACGGCACATACAAACTCGCGACAAACAACTCTTGTCCTTTATGTTCCGTTGTAATCAGGTTAAATCCTGACTTGCTTAACAACTGACTAGATTGAGGACCGTAAAGTTGTTGAAGTGATGAATCACTAAGCGAACGTTCGCGATGAATTTGAACATCACCTTGGCTATTCGTTAAGAAAACAAAACCGGTATCTTCGATCTTAAAACTATTGAGTAGACTTACCATGTCACCCATCGATTTCGATAAGCCAGACATCGCTAAACCAGAAGGTTGTTGGTAGTTAGCGAACATTTTCACTTCACCTGTCGCTTCTTGGAACATACTGACCATTGTCTGCTGGCCAGATTGCGTAAAGCCAAAGAACCAACCATCTTGCTGTTGATTGAGTTGACGCAAGAAGCCATCTTGGTTCCAGTAGTAGGCCGTTTGACGGTTTGCTACCGAGGCATCATTTAGCTGGTATTGGTTACGAACATTGTTCAATTGCTTTACTAGCTTGTTCTCTAAGACGGCATCACGATCGGTCGATTCGATAGCGTCAAAAATGAATTCATTCGAAGCAATTTGTTCTGCAGCTAACAATAGCTGAGAGACTTCACGGTCAATTTCACCATTAATTCGCTCTAACATTCCCGGAAGCTCAATATCGACTAATCGATGACTCAAAACATCTCTTGCTTGCTTTTGTGCCATCGCACCGACAATCACCGTTGATGCAAGAACTGCGAAGGTAATTCCAAGTACAACTTTTTGTTTAATACTCAGAGAGTTAGTTTTCAACATATTTGGACCTTTAAAAAGAATCGCTCGTTATTTATATATCCTGAACAGGATTTTTTGGTGCACTTAAACCAGTAGTGCACTCTCTCCACCATATATCGGCCAAACACCATCAAACTAGAGAGGTATTTCGCAAAAATTTGTAAGCATGGTGAAACAAAGCAATCATTCTTCTATAGAGAAAACTATAAGCAAGACTAATGCAGTAAAACGTAACCATTCATTTTAATTATCTGGACAATAAGGTTCCACGAAGCTCACTTAACGACAGACCAATGAAGCTTTGATATATAAAAAACGATTGATATGGTACAAACCATGGCTTAGTGGGTTTTTCTCGTTAACCGCTTGTAAATAATTCCAATTTTGAAAAAATAAATTCCACAAACGTACTGGAACTTTTTTCTAGTAATCAGTGACCAATACTCAAAATAAAAATCAAATGGATACCCAGAGAGTCCAAAATGCACAAAACAAATTTCGAAGTCCTTCAAAACTATCTAGAGTCTCAAATCATTGGTCAAAAAGAGCTTGTTAAGCAGCTGATGATAGCCCTTTTGGCCGATGGTCATATCCTCGTTGAAGGGCCTCCCGGGCTAGCAAAAACTCGCGCAGTAAAATCATTGGCTGACTGTGTCGAGGGAGACTTCCACCGCATTCAATTCACGCCAGATTTGTTACCTGCTGATTTAACGGGTACCGATATATTTCGTCCAGAAACGGGAGAATTCACTTTCCAATCTGGCCCGATTTTCAACTCACTTATTCTAGCGGATGAGATCAACCGTGCTCCGGCGAAAGTGCAAGCCGCAATGCTAGAAGCGATGGCTGAGAAGCAGGTGACGGCGGGACGAAAAACCTATGTCTTACCCGATTTGTTTTTGGTAATGGCAACGCAAAACCCAATTGAGCAAGAAGGCACTTACCCGCTACCAGAAGCTCAATTAGACCGTTTCTTGCTGCATTTAGAAGTGGCTTATCCAGACATGGAAAGTGAGCTGGAGATTTTGCGCCTAAACAGAGGCGAAGCTCAAGGCAATCAACCAGTTCAACCAGAGCCTATTTCTCAACAAACTATCTTCGAAGCTCGCCAAGAAGTGCTCAACATTCACATGGCAGACACCATTGAGCAGTACATCATCAGATTGGTAATGGCGACGCGCCAACCTAAGCAATACAGCGACCAGCTTGATCAATGGTTAGACATGGGTGTTAGCCCGCGTGCAACCATCGCGTTAGACCGTTGTGCCCGCGCTCACGCTTGGCTTGCAGGACGAGATTACGTCACTCCACAAGATGTTCAAGCGATGGCGTTCCCTGTACTGCGTCACCGCCTGCTTCGTAGCTACCACGCACAAGCCGAAGGGGTCACTGCAAACCAAGTGATCGCACACCTTCTCTCGTTGGTTGGTAGCGCATAGGGATACGCGCATGAAGAATCAATTACCCAACCATAGTGACGGCGTCACGTTAAACCTGGACGAACTGCTGCAATACAAAGCGCAGTCTGTTCGCTGGTTGCCTCCAGCCAAGAGCCTGTGGTCGCAACTTAACGGCCAGCACGAAAGCAATCGTAAAGGTCGCGGGATGAATTTCTCTGAGGTTCGTCAATATCAGGCGGGCGACGATATCCGCAGCATTGATTGGCGCGTCACGGCGAGAACAGGCAAGGCGCACACCAAACTGTTTTCTGAAGAAAGAGAACAGCCTGTGATTTTGTTCTTAGATCTGTCGAGCAGTATGATTTTCGGTTCAACCTTGTTGCTTAAATCGGTTCAACTCGCACACTTTGCCAGCCAACTTTGCTGGTTAACCGTCGCTCAAAAAGACCGTATTGGTGCAGTGATCGATACTGGCCAAGAGATCATTGAGATTAAACCCAGTGCTAGCAACCACGCTCCGCTGCGTATTTTACAAAAAGTCATAGAAATCAATAACGCAGCGCTGACTAACCCAAACAATCACAGCAACACAACCTTAGAGCATGGGCTGAAGTCTCTTCATCAGCTTTGCCCGAAAGGCAGCGATATCATTATGCTCAGTGATTTTGTTCGTTATAGCGAAAGTAATTACTCACTTATCAATCAAATACGTCGACATAATCGGGTTCGCTTGGTGCATTTTTACGATCCATTAGAGCAAGGTGTCACTGCTTTCAAAGGTTCAAAACAGATCACCGACGGCAATAAAACGCAATGGTTTAACTTTTCATCAAGCAAGGAAAAGGAAAAGCTCAGTCACGCATTTGATCAGAAGCAACAACAGCTTATGCAAATGAGCCTTTCTTTGGCGATCCCATACAGTTCATTGTCTTGTGCGCAATCGTTAATGAGCCAAGTATCAGGAGTTCAGTCATGAATCAACCTCTCGACTTGAGCCCTATTATTACGCCAAGCGCACCGTCATGGTGGCCTTTGGCATGGGGTTGGTGGTTAATCATTATCACGGCCATCGTTCTGATCGCCTTAGTATTTTTCATTGTAAACAAAAGACAAAAGAACCAATACGCGAAGAACGAAGCACTTGCTTGCTTTCGTGATAGTCAGCCTTCAAATACCTTGTCTCCGAGTGCAGCTCAAGACATCGTTCGTCAGGCAGCACTAAGCTATTTCCCACGCGAAAAAGTGGCAGGCTTATCTGGTGATGATTGGTTGACGTTCTTAGATGCGCAATTGGCAAAACCTTTGTTCGCCGCAAAACAATCGCAATGGCAACAAGCGCTCTACCAAGATGCAACCTTAATGACCGACGAACAGAAAAAGGCTCAACAGCAATTGGTTAACGACTGCGAAATCTGGCTTCGTAAAGCCCTTCCTCCAAAGCGAGGTCGTTATGACTGATCTTTTAAACACGAGCTTACTAAATATCGAGTTTGTTTGGTGGTGGATGTTTTTCCTAGCGCCATTGCCAATCCTTGTTTACTTGCTCTCGCCTAAGGCGGAATCGAACAATGCCCTAAGGCTTCCATTTCTACCCGAGGACAGCAATACCAAAACACCGAGCAGTCGCTTACCCAAGGCGTTGTCGGTCATCATCTGGCTTTTATTGGTAACGGCCATGGCACGTCCAGTTTGGTACGGTGAACCGGTTGAGTTTCAGCCAAAACACCGAGACTTGATGTTGGTTGTCGACCTCTCCGGCTCGATGAGCCAAGAAGACATGCAGTTCAATGGCGAATACATCGATCGCTTATCTGCGGTGAAACATGTATTGAGTGACTTTATTGAGCGACGAAAAGGCGACCGAATCGGATTGGTGCTATTTGCTGATCACGCCTATCTGCAGACGCCACTGACGTTAGATAGAGACACGCTTTCACAACAACTCAATCAGGCTGTGTTAAAGCTGATTGGTACTCAAACCGCGATTGGTGATGGTATCGGCCTTGCCACCAAAACCTTTGTCGACAGTGACGCCCCTCAGCGTGTGATGATTCTACTCAGTGACGGCAGCAATACCGCAGGCGTATTAGATCCACTAGAAGCCGCGGATATTGCTAAGAAGTACAACGCGACGATTTACACCGTGGGTGTCGGTGCGGGTGAAATGATGGTCAAAGAGTTCTTCATGACTCGTAAGGTCAATACTGCTCAAGACTTGGATGAGCGTACTCTAACGGAAATCGCCAAACGCACTGGCGGTCAGTACTTCCGTGCGCGTGACAGCAAAGAGCTGGCAACGATTTACGACACCATCAACCAGTTAGAGCCCGTGACGAACGCCACTAAGATCTGGCGACCACAACAAGAGTGGTTTGTCTGGCCACTGTTGGCGGCAATGTTTTTCGCATTTATGCTGTTAGCCATTAGGAGAAACAATGTCTAACTTTACTTTTATCTACCCATATTGGTTCTTGGCTCTTGCCGTGCTGCCCGCTATTTGGTGGCTTAGCAAGAGACAATCCAAGCAAGGGTTATTAGCGTCACACATCGCCCGTTATTTGGCTCCTGAATCGAGCAAGCCATCGAAAAACCGCGGCACTTATTTCGGTGTTTGGTGGTTGGTCGGTGTCATCGCATTGGCCGGTCCAAGCTTTGAAAAAAATGAACAACCAAGCTTTGAAAAAACACAGGCGCGAGTTGTGATCATGGATATGTCGATGTCTATGTATGCCACTGACATTAAACCAAACCGTTTAACACAGGCGCGATACAAAGCTTTGGATCTACTATCACTCTGGAAAGAAGGCCTAACGGGAATGGTGGCATACGCCGGAGATGCTTACACCATCAGTCCGCTAACGTCTGACATCAACACCATCAAGAACCTCGTACCCAACCTATCACCAGATATCATGCCCTTCCAAGGCGGCAATGCAGCATCGGCAGTTAAGCTTGCGATTGAGATGATGACTCGTGCTCATATCTACCAAGGCGATCTAGTACTGATTGCTGATGATATTGATGGTCAAGAGAAGAAAGATATCGACTCGCTACTCTCTGGTAGTAATTGGACGTTATCAGTCTTGGCTGTAGGTACGGAAAGCGGCGCGCCGATCTCGTTACCTACAGGTTCGATGTTACAGACCGACTCAGGACAAACCGTGGTTGCGAAAACCAACGTAGACAATATGCGCGACCTGACTCGTCGCTCTGGCGGCACATTCACTGAATTGCAATTGGATAACTCAGACGTTGAACACATCGCAAGTTACCTCGACCGAGTTGCGACAACATCAGAAGTGACTAAAACCAATAACTCACTCAACACCAGAGTGAACAACGGTTTCTGGTTATTGCCGTTTCTGTTACTTCCTGCACTTGGGCTATTTCGAAAAGGGGTCATTTGGTGTGGCCTAGCTGTACTTGTCTCGTTCAGCCAACCGAATACTGCGTTTGCAAATCCTTGGAAAACCGATGACCAAGTGGGTTATCAGTTGTATCAAGATGAGGACTTTCAACAAGCCGCAGAACAATTCGAACAACAAGAATGGAAAGGCATCGCGCAATACAAAGCCGGTGATTTCGAAGCGGCCGAACAGACGCTACAAGGTCTTTCTGGCGAAGATGCTCGCTACAACTTCGCCAATGCACAAGCAAAGCAAGGTAAGTACGACCAAGCGATAAAAGAGTATCAACGTATTCTCGAAAGCAACCCTGAACATGCTTATGCGAAGAAGAACCTAAAGATTGTAGAGCAGGCTCAGAAGCAACAGCAACAGCAACAGCAACAGCAACAGCAAGACGATTCTGAGTCCAAAGACCAAAACGAACAAGACCAGCAAGGTCAGCAAGGTCAGCAAGGTCAGCAAGACGATTCTTCGCAAAGCTCGCAGGATCAACAACAAAGCTCAGCTGACAATGGGAAGTCGCAAAGTCAAAGTGGTAGCCAAGATCAAAGCAACAAACAAGATCAAAGTGAAAACCAAGATCAGAATACTGACCAAAGCCAAGCTGATGATAGTCGCTCTGATTCCAAGGCGGATGAAGAAAGCGACAAGCAAGCTGTGCAACAAAACAAAGCGGATCAAGCAGATAAACAGTCACAGGACAAGGGTGACTCAGCATCTCAGGCAGCCCAAGCACAAGAGACTGCTAAGGAAAACACTGATAACAACGCTCAACAAGCTGCAGCACAAGTATCCGGTCAACCTATGTCGAGCGATCCTGATATGCGAAAACTTGAGCAAGTAGAAAGCGCTCGTGATCCGAGCCAATTGCTTAAAGCGCAAATGATTCTACAAGCACGACAAAAAAGTGCCCCTAACAACCAAAACAAAAAGTGGTAACCATGCGATTTTTAAACAAGCCATTTTTATCAATGCTACTGACACTGCTAATCGGTGTTTTCTCGTCACACTCTGTATTCGCAGCGACCGCTGTGGCGAGTGTTTCGCAAAACAGTGTTACCAAAGATGAAGTCTTCCTACTTAGAGTGGCGACCGATGAAAAAGTATCGTCCGGTGCTTTAGATCTAACCTTCCTTCAGAAGAATTTCTACGTCGGCACCCCAAGCTTTGGGTCATCGATGCGAATCGTCAATGGTAGCCGCACTGTGTCTAGCGAGTGGAATATTACCCTTGCCCCACTTCGATTAGGCCGATTAGAAATACCTAGCTTTGATATTGAAGGTGCCAAAACCCAACCGATCACCATCAACGTTTCGATTAATAAAGCCGCTCCAAAGCAGAGTGATATGGCGGAATTCCAATTAAATCTCAGCAAAAACATCTTGTATCCACAAGAAGTCGCCGAGCTTGATGTAAAGCTCATCATCAAAGCGGATCCAAGAAGATTACAAGATCCCCAGATCTCTCTACCAAACTCATCAAATTTGGACGTGGAACCCATCGGTGAGTCGAAACAGTTCCAAGATGTTATCAACGGACAAGAAGTCACCGTTGTTCAGCAATCTTTCCATATATCCTCACAACAAGCAGGACAATTTCAGCTTCAAGGGCCAAAGTTAACCGGTGCTGTTGTTTACTCAACCAACAACTCAAGCACAACGCGCCTTTTCCAACTCGACACGCCCGTTGAAACCTTAGATGTCACAGTGAAACCTGTACCAAAAGGCTATCAAGGTGAGTGGTTACCAACATCGGACTTCAAGTTGATTCAGAAATGGTCAGATAGCCAAGGCAATGAGCTGACAGGTAGTAATACTTTAGGTGGCGACAAGCAGAATATTGAAATGGAAGCCGGTGATTCGTTAACTCGTACCATCACAATGACAGCCAGCAACTTGACTCAACACCAGTTACCAAAACTGAACACCACCTACCCTAAATCGGTGCGTGTTTATGAAGAGAAACCGCAATTTGGCACTACCCAATCCGGTAATGCTATCGTGGTGTATAAGCAAGTTCTAATCCCTAAGGAATCTGGAAGCATCTCCCTGCCTGATGTTTCTCAAACTTGGTTTAACACTGATTCGCAATCACAAGAGACCAATAAAGCTCTTGGGCTTGAGTTGTCGGTTCAGGCAAGTGATCGCGTAACCTCAAGCACGCCGCCTCCTGTTATTGAAACACCAACTCAGCAAGCCAGCCCGACAATTGTTACCGTTGAAAAACCAGGAATGTGGCCTTATCTAACGGCTCTGTTTGCAGCATTATGGTTAATCAGCTCGGCGTTTGCTTTCTACTTCTGGTCACGCCGCGGTACAGCAGTAAAACCAAAGCAAAAAGATGAACGTCAATCCGATACGGCAGAAGCGCTGATTGCCTCTCTGAAGATGAAAGATGGTGTGAAGACGAGAACTTTGTTCGAACAGTGGAAAACTGAAAACCCAGACTTGAGTGATGAGACGTTAGAAACAATCGAAGCTGAGCTCACCAAGCTAAATCAGAGCCTCTATGCTGAAGCTGGCTCACCAAGTCAGTCATGGGATCCTACTGAGACAATCAAAATAGTTAAGAAGCCAAAGCGAGTCTCTAACAAAACGCGTAAAAGTTCACTAGAAACGCTTTAATTAACCAAAAAATAAAACTGGCAGAAAAAATGAAGCCGTGATGACCACATTGTGAACATCACGGCTTCAGTCGTTTTTGAGAACGGGAAAAACAGATACCACACTAAGTCAGTGTAGCCGCAACTTTTCTTCGCTTCATAGCCGAGACAACTCTATTTCGCCCTGAATCTTTCGCCTTATACAAAGCCTTATCAGCCTTGCCATACAACAAATCAAAATCGAACTGGCGCTGATCCGAAGTTATCGATGCATAACCCACAGATGCGGTTAAATATTGGCTAGTGCTACTTTTACAATGGAGAATTTTTGCATCTTCAATACTTTGTCGAATCGACTCTGCACGCTGCTTTGTTGTTGTGTGATTGGTACCGATCATCAACAACATAAACTCCTCACCGCCGATACGGCAGAAGGTTTCTTGATCACCGTAAACATGAGTGCTCAGTATCTTGCCAATGGCACGTAAAGCGACATCCCCCTCAGTATGGCCATAGACACTGTTGTACAAACCAAAATGGTCAAGATCGACAAGAATTAACCCAAAGGTGACCTCATTCTGCGTAGCAAATGCACCGTGTTCCTCACAATTCAGATCATCTAAAACTTGTGACAGCATACGGCGGTTACCAAGACGAGTCAGCGGGTCGAGTTTAGAAATTACATCGAGCTGTTCATTCGCATTTTCAAGCTCTTGAGTTCGCTTGCTAACCTCTTGTTCTAGGGTTTCATTGAGCTTTTTGATCTCTTCTTGCGCCATGGTTCTTTGTAAGACTTCAGCAAGGCTAGAGGCGAAGATACGTATCACTTCACGCAGTTGTGAAGTTAAAGGGCTTCGTGTTAGCAAATTATCCGCAGCGATAAACGCAATCGGAACGCCTGTATTTGTGGTGAGCATTGTCATTGCCGTCCAGCCAACCCCGACAATATTGTAATCATGATAAATAGGGACCGATTCTTCAAAAGCGACTTGGTTAGGGTAAGTACGAGCTGCAGACACAATGTCACGCTCTACCAGCTCTGATCGATAATAAGACTCATCGACAATATCGCCTTTTATATCGGTACCCCAAGTACCTTGCATGTAACTGCAATTTTTATCGGTAAGGAAAACGGCTAATCGATCAATGCCTAAATGCTGAATAGCAAAACTGACGGCGGACTTACACACAGCACTGACGCTATCGCAGCGAGACAACTCAACCATACTCGAATGCAGCATTCGGATGTTCAGTTCTTGGCGTTTACGAATGTATATCTGAGACAGCAGAGAGCCGAACGATTCAAGCATCTGCTTTTGGTAATTGGTGATTGGCGAGCGGTGAATGTAGTTGTCCATGGCAATCCAACCTACGGGTTTATCCCCTTCACGCAAAATAAGCATGCCATTCCACCCTTGCCCTACAACCTTACCTTCAGTGTAGAGTGGAGCCTGTTCAATAACGACCAAGTTAGTGTGGTTGTCAGACAATGCCTCGATATATTCCGATTCAAGCTGATGCAGGTCATATTGAGTGTGATGTTCGCTGTTGGTTTTTCCTAGTTCATCGGTGCCGTAGGTGCCACTAAAGCAACGCTTTTTCATATCAAGCAACATAAATATGGCGCGATCAAAACCAAGTCTATCGCGTACCGCCTCTACCGATGCTTTGTAGAGTGCATCCAATGATTCAGGGTTCGAGAGCTCTAACGCCACCTGATGAACCAATTTCATATTCTCGACAAACAACTCTCGAAGCTTAATTTCATCAAGATATTGCGCTTCACGTGTATCCCTATGCTTAATCTCGATAGCTGCATTTTTTTCTGCGCGAATACACTGCCAGCGAGCTGCCGCTAATTGAAGGCCATCCAGCCCTTGGTCAAAGGTTTGATTAACTTTTTCTGCGATGCAATTTTGAATAATTAAATAAGTTCTACAGGCTGGGGCGTTGTCGAGCATCATGATGAACGACTCTCCACCAAGCGCTTTACTGTGATCCCACTTGCACGTATTGAGCGACATCGGTAACACACCGTCTGCAGTGTCGAACTGTGAAACCCATGGCCAAAATGTTGAAGGGTAATGATCAAGAGAGGTTAATTCACCGTAGGAAAACAACGGTAACGAGTCGCTTTCTGGTATTGGCTCTGAAAATATTCCGATCCCTTGGGGACCAAGCATTTTAATCAGGTAGTCAAACAGAGACTCAGCCAATAAACGGTGGTCACGCGTAGCAGATATCTGTTTTGCAAAGGCTTTAACATGCACGGCGTTGATCCATTGGCTAATAAGAATAACGCAAAAATACAGAAGCCTTGATATGCAATCAATATAACTAAAAATGAGATGTTAAGTGGGTCGCAATTTGACCTTTTGCATTATCACAAGCATGAGAAGGACTACAAAAATGGGATTTCCTGCCCAAAATTTCGTCGACATGTGATGCTTTTTAACAGCATAAAAAAGCCCCACCTAAAGTGGGGCAAAACTTCCATCGCTTATAGTTATAGTGATAATTCTGTAAATCGAATCGATTATCTAACCTGCGTTTCAGTTAGTGGTATTGACCACGTTATCGATTAAGCAATTAACCAAAGTCACCGTTTACATAACCTTTAGTGCGATCATCTTTTGGTTCGCTGAAGATAACGCTGGTTTCGTTGTGCTCTACAAGCTCCCCCATTAGGAAGAAAGCCGTGCGATCTGAAATACGGCGGGCTTGCTGCATTGAGTGCGTTACGATAACGATAGTGAAGTTCTTCTTCAGATCTTCCATCAACTCTTCTATTTTATGAGTCGCAATTGGATCAAGTGCTGAAGTAGGTTCATCCATCAAAATTACGTCAGGTTGCATTGCGATGGTGCGAGCAATACACAGGCGCTGCTGCTGACCACCAGACAAACCGAATGCGTGTGCTTTCAAACGATCTTTCACTTCATCCCAAAGCGCCGCGCCGCGAAGTGAACTTTCAACCACTTCATCAATGTGCTTTTTGTCTTTGATCCCTTGAGCACGTAATCCGTATGCCACGTTTTCATAGATGCTCATTGGAAATGGGTTTGGCTTTTGAAAAACCATGCCGACTTTGATACGTAGATCAGCCACATCTATATTGCCGTAGATGTTGTCGCCATCCATCTCAAGAAGGCCGGTGATTTTTACACCTTCAATAAGATCGTTCATTCGGTTCAAGCAACGTAATAGCGTTGATTTACCACAACCCGACGGGCCAATCAAAGCGGTCACTTGGCGCTCTGGTACGGGTAGGTTGATTGATTTAAGCGCTTGGTTTTCGCCGTAAAAAAGGTCTAGGTCTTTAATATTAAATTTGTTCATATTCGTAATCTCGTAATTCGTCAAAGTCTGTACTGTT
This sequence comes from Vibrio tasmaniensis 1F-187, assembly GCF_000272405.2. GTDB lineage: Bacteria > Pseudomonadota > Gammaproteobacteria > Enterobacterales > Vibrionaceae > Vibrio > Vibrio tasmaniensis_A. The sequence continues at coordinate 106,957 of NZ_AJZM02000402.1, read as the reverse complement.
TTTGTTTTAGGAGCTCATTTGGCTCTAGAAAACCCTGCTTAGTAAGTTGCAGTATTAAAACGTCTTGCGATCAACTTCGTGAGTGTGTTGATCAGCAGTACAAGAACAATCAGTACTGTTGCTGTGCCGTATGCTTGATTCCATTCTTCAATGGTAAATAGCTCCGTCGTTAACTTATATAAGTGAACGGTTAATGTACGGCCAGAATCCAATAATGAATCTGGGATACGAGCAACCATACCTGCGGTCAAGAATACTGGCGCTGATTCACCAATAACACGACCAATACTCAGAATAACTGAAGTGATAATACCCGGCATTGCACTTGGTAGAATCAAACGCCAGATTGTGTAGATTTTAGAAGCACCTAAACCATAAGAGCCTTCGCGATAAGTTTGAGATACCGCCATCAATGCTTCTTCAGTAGTACGAATAATCACTGGAAGAATCAAGATACTCAATGTCAACGCGCCCGATAGGATAGAGAAACCTAAACCTAAAATAGCTACGAAAAATGTCATACCAAACAAACCGAAGATGATTGACGGAATACCTGCTAATGACTCGGTACAAAAACGAATGATCTTAACTAAGCGACTGCCTACTTTTGCGTATTCAGTCAGGTAGATTGCCGTCATGATACCCAATGGCGCCGCAACCGCAATCGAAGCAATAACCATGTAGATGGTCGAGATGATCATCGGAAAAATGCCGTGCTCATCGCCCGTTCGCGTGTAGTCATCCGTGATGAAATTCCAATCAACGTGCTGTAAGCCGTTTGAGAGGATGTACCACATAATCCAGAACAAGAAGCCCACCGTTAACGCGGCAGCAGCCCATATAAAACCACTCAGAACGGCGTCTTTACGTGCGCGGGCTTTCTTTAACGCGATTTTATTCATCGTCTTACCTTGCGGGTTCGTAGGATTAGTTTGAGGTGCTACGTTATTTTCTAAAGACATAATGTTACCTCGCCTTCTCACGGTTCAAGTAAAGGAGAATTGCATTCAGAGACATGATGAAAACAAGGAGAACAACACCCGTCGCATAGAGCGCACTTGCGTGAATACCACTCGCGTAAGACATTTCAATCGCAATGTTCGCGGTTAGTGTACGAGCTGAATCTAAGATACCTTCAGGCATTGCCGGTGCATTACCCATCACCATAATGATTGCCATCGTTTCACCAAGAGCACGGCCAATACCCAAAATTACGCCCGTCATAATGCCTGAGCGAGCAGCCGGAACGAGCAACTTAAAGATAGTAAAGATTTTTGAAGCACCTAACGCTAAAGAACCTTCTTTGTACGTTCTTGGTACAGCACGGATTGAGGTTTCAGAAACCGTAATTACCGTCGGAAGGATCATCACACCCAGAACAATAATACCCGCCAAAATCGTGTTACCCGCAGGCACTTGAAATACGTTTTGAATCAGGGGAACGATAATAACGAGGCCGAAGAAGCCGTAAACTACCGAAGGAATACCCGCTAGCAATTCGACAGCAGGACGAATGATGTCCGCCAGACGCTTTGGCGCGATTTCAGCAATAAAGATTGCCGTTAATACACCAATCGGCACACCAACCACTACCGCGCCTAATGTCGATACGACAGATGCCACAATCATGGTTGCAACACCGTAAAGTGCTGGTGGTAGCCAGTTCTGTCCTAGCACGATGCCCGATAGGCCCGCTTCCTGGAACGCAGGGATACTTTCTCTAACGATGAAAAAAGCAATAACAGCAAGGGATACGATGCCGATGATTGCGCTAGTAAAAAATAAGCCGTGAAAAATACGCTCTTTCCAATCTACACGCTTCTTTTTACGTAAGCCGCGTTTCAGTTGAGTCGCTTCGCTATTCATAAGCTGTTCACTATTCGTTGCGATGGTCATAACAAGTCTCACATATCGAAATCCTTAACACGCTGTCTAAGCGTACGGATTAACTCGAAGTGGGATAGAAAAGGCTCAGCCTGAAAAGGTAGGCTGAGCAATATTTAATTAATTGAGATATAGATTAGTTAACTGAGATGTAGCCTTTGTTCTCAACAAGAGATTGAGCTTCGTCAGTTAGCATCCAATCTAGGAACTTTTGAGTTTCAGAAGAAGGCTTACCTTCTTTGTAAAGTACTAGGAAAGGACGAGCTACTTTGTAAGAACCGTTCTTAACGTTGTCTACAGATGCTTCAGTACCGTCAATTGCAAGCGCGTTTACTGAGTTATCTACTGTACCTAAAGAGATATAGCCGATTGCGTAAGGGTTAGATGCAACCATTGTTTTTAGTGCACCGTTACCGTTAGCAACTTGAGCACGTTGAGAGATTGCTGATACTTTCGTGCCAGAAATCTTCATTTTAAGAGACATGATGTCTTCGAATGCACCGCGAGTACCCGATGCTGTATCACGAGTGATTGCTACGATTGGCTTGTCTGCACCACCAACGTCTTTCCAGTTTGTTACTTCACCTTTGTAGATAGCTGTTACTTGCTCAGCCGTTAGACCGTCAAGACCATTCTTAGGGTTAACCACGACTGCGATGCCGTCACGAGCAACCACTTCTTCAACGAGTGTTGTTTCTTTCTCGCTATCTTTAAGGTTACGAGAAGACATACCTAAATCTGCACTGCCGTTCTTCGCCGCTTTAACACCAGCAGACGAACCTGGACCTTGTACTTCGATAAATACGTTTGAATTCGTTTTCATGTATGTTTCAGAGAAAACTTCCATCAGTGGCGTCACGCTGCTTGAACCAACTGCTGAAATAGTTTCTTTAGCTGAAGCTGGAGTCACTGTTAGTGCACCTAAAAGAGCGATTGCACCGATAACTGTCTTTTTCATCACAAATTTCCTTAAGTGGCGTTATTGCCGTTGTGTTTAACTTGAACGGTGCCCACTTTAGAATCTGAATGTGACAGTTGTGTTTCATTAAATTGAAGCCTATATGACAGCTGACATTTATTTTCGTCTTTTTTCGTGTCAAATAACCTTGAAGCAATAAGTTTAAATAACTCATAAACGTTAAACACTTATTTCAATCTATTTAACCCAAATCGTTCAACATTCCACCAATACCGAATATTACCAATTACCACACACCAAACCATAACGGGAAAACCATAGAGAAATAAAGAAAAACGCTCATTTTGCACAATAAATAACCGTAATTTATCAATTACCTATCGCATATATCTAAATCGAATGTATTACTGATTGAATTGTCATTCTCAGTAGTTAGAATCACGGGATAATTATAATAAAAGCAATTGCATCGGCTCATTTACTTATTTATAGAGGGACAATTCATGCGCCAACTTCTCAGTGGCTTATCAATTAAAATACAAATTCTTATTCCAGTACTCTTTTCCGTCGTATTACTTTTGACGGGTGTCATCATCGGAGGTGACAAGCTGGAAAACGCATTTAAAGATGTATCAACAGCAACAGATCAACTCATTCTACATAAAGAAGAACTCAGCGAAATCGTCGACAATAGTTACGGCATGCGCATCAAAGCAATCTATAGCTTGTTCAACCCTGATGATGTAAACACACTCGTTGAAACGCTTAATCAAAAACGCGATCAAAACTCACGCCTACTGAGCTCATTAGACACAGTGCCAGGTATGCAAGATGAAGTCGCAGCAATGAGCAAAGCGATGGACCATTACGTTAACTTTTCACGCAATACCATGCTTCCCCTGTTAAAAGCAAAACACGGTAATTCAGTGCTAACTTCTGACTTTGATACTCGTTACCAAACGGCAATTGACCAATACCGCCATGCAGGTAACGAAATGGTAAAAGCAATCGACAGTCTTTCTAAAAAGCTAAACTTGCTTGCTACTCAACAAGTCCATACCAATGGTCAGCAACACACTAGCACCCTAAATACTGCGACTATTGGGCTTTTAGTGATTCTTTCTATTGCTCTTGTTATTAGCTGGACACTGGCTGGCATCATTGTTAAACCAATCAACAATATTCAGGCAACCATGCGCGAAGTAGCAAAAGGTAACCTGCTAGTAAAAGCCGAAGAACATGGAGACAATGAGATCTCACGTCTTGCGCAAGACGTAAACAAATCCGTTGAGCAATTGCGTGACACGGTAAGTTCACTGTCTCGAATCAGCATCGAAGTTGCGTCAGCATCGACTGAACTAGCTGCTGTAATGACACAATCAAGTGCGAACTCAGACCAAGAGAAGCAAGAAGTGGAACAAGTTGCTTCTGCCGTGAATCAACTTGAGAGCACAGCAGCAAACGTCAACGAAAATGCAGTACAAGCCGACTCCGCGTCTAAGCAAGCTGACGAAATGGCGACACACAGCATGAGCTTGTTTAATGAAAGTAACCAAGCAAACGAGCAAATGGCGATTCAGCTTAGCGAAGCTGCGAACGTTGTTGGCACGCTAAAAGAGCACTCAGAGAAGATTGGTAATGTCATTGAGGTTATTCAAAGCATCTCAGAGCAGACTAACCTTCTTGCGCTTAACGCTGCCATTGAAGCCGCTCGTGCAGGTGAAAGCGGACGTGGTTTTGCGGTTGTAGCTGATGAAGTGAGAATGCTAGCAGCACGTACACAAGATTCGACCAAGGAAATCCAAACCATCATTGAAGGCTTGCAGGTTCAATCTGGAAACGCGAATGAGAGTATGAGCAGTTCGCTGTCTATGCTGGAGCATAACCAGACGCTTTCGGGTGAGGTAAGCTCTGCACTTTCCGGCATTGCGAACTCAGTAACGGATATCACGGAAATCAACACTCAGGTCGCCGCTGCTGCAGAAGAGCAAAGCCAAGTGACTTCAGACATTAACCGTAATATCTCAAATATCTACAGCTTAGTAAGCCAAAACGTAACCGGCATTACCCAAGCAGCAGCAAGCCACGAGTTATCAAACCTCGCTGAACAACAAAAGCAGCAGTTGGGCTTCTTTAAGGTTTAAGGGGTAAGGGTTAAGGGCGAATAATCTTTAAGGTTCAGCTGTAACGGCTTATGGCATAGGCTCTAAGATACAAACTTTAAGCCTTAAAATGTAAGCACTTACTTAGCATGTATAGATTGCAGTAACCCACCTTCATTATTAAGCCAACTATTGAGTCATCAGTAGTTGGCTTTTTTAATTGCTGGAGATTACTGATCGCTCTCAGCAGCTCTGATTCTTTCAATCGCTTCGACTCTTCGAAGTTGTTCTGACTGAAAATGCGTAGTCCGAAGCTGTGCGATAGTCTCTTGTTGCTCAATTTTAGAGAGTGCAGGGTCATTCAAAATGTCATTTCGTTCAACAAAGTAAATTTCTAAAGCTCCATCAAAGTCCGCCCTTTGTTGATCAAGCGCTTCGAGCCTCTGTGTCGCTTCTTCGCCAACCAGTTCGTTTCTCTTCAAGTACAGGCCTTGTTCATCTAAGCCCTTAGAGCTAGATAATTGCTGCAATAACACCTGATTTTGATGACTGGCTTGAACGTAATCTGGCTGTTCAGATAGATAAGACTCAAGCCTTTGCTGATATTCTGACTCGTCTAGCCCTTCTTGTTTCAGAAGTAACTTTTCTAAAGCGATTTCCCTCATTCTGTTGTCATGGGTAAACAAAATACTTATCTCGCTCTCACTGAAAAACTGTGCTTGAAGATCGAGGAGAGCTTGATTCAGTGCGCGTAAGTCCTCAGCGGATATAGAGGTGTTGTCGAATTGCACGTCTAATGCTGTCAGTGCCGACTTGTACTCAAGATACTTGGCAAACAGTGCTTCATCGACAATCGTAGCTTGTGATTGCTCGTGGTGTTTTGCCACATTGTCGCGAATATCTTCGAGGGTTAATTCTGTATTGCCTGACACGAAATATTCCATCATGTCTTTAGCTGACGCACTATCGATTTCGGTATCTTGTTGAGAGCTAACCTTCAATGAAGAAGCGCTTTGTTCGCTGTTATTATATGAACTTGTATCTTCCTTCTTTAGATATAAAAAGACCGCCGCTGTACTCATCAGGGCTATCGTGGTTATCGACAAAATGGCGATCTTTTTCATCATACTTTCCTTATTCTCTTAATAAACGGTTAGTGCTACCTAAAGGCCGGCCAACTTCAATCGATTGGCGTGCTGACGATATAAGGTCACTGGATCTGTCTCAAAAAGATGGTGGATACCCAATAGTCCATTGATCTCGTCTAGGTGATTCATTTTGTAGTCATCACCAATCACTTTGCCCAAATGCGCGCTACATGCTCCCACTAACCCGTCATTAGGTTCATTAAAAGCTAAACCAAGGATTGTCATCGCTCCGTCGGTAGGATCAAGAAGGTTGGTAAAAGTGGAAGATCCTGTCCATGAATAGTAATAAACACCGTTGTTTGCTTGCCATTCACCATCACCACACGCAGACGTCGGAACGCCTTCAGGGTAAAACTGATTGAATGCAAGCGAACCTTCAGTGGTCAACGCTTCAAGCGATGCAAGGCCATCTTGGTCAAGATCCGTTCCACCAGATAACAGGTTGATGAGCGTCGTCAATCCACCAGCCAACTTAACCGCAATACCTTCCGCGGCTGAACCTTCTGATACGGTTCCACGTACGAGGTCGGCTACTTTCGAGCCTTTATGAACACCACCAATGCTCGTCACCGAAGCAACAAGATCAGGTCGAACCGATGCGACATAGCGCGCAGTAGGACCACCGTGACTATGACCAACTAGATTCACTTTACTTGCGCCTGTCGCGGCTAACAGCGTCTCAACTTGAGCGAGTAACTGTTCACCACGAACTTCGGAACTGTTGGTAGCAGAAACCTGAGCAACGTATACGCTCGCACCATCTTTAGTTAGAGACTCCGGTACGCCATAGAAGTAATCCACGCCTGCTAATGTATCGAAACCAAACAAGCCGTGTACCAACATAATAGGGTATTTCGTTGCAGTGTATCCGCTGGTTTCTAATGCTGATGCGCTTGTTCCGGCATAGACGCCAAAACTGGATAGGCAGGCTATCGTCCAAATTAATATCTTTTTCAATGCTCTTTCCTTAAACAGATTAGACCTCTGATGAGTAAAGAAACCGTAGATGATGATTTTATAAAACAAAAAGTAACAACTTGATATTTGTGATATTGAACTTGAATTAAACAATTGTGATGAACATAGAAAATGCAACGTCGCTTGATATTACCAACGGGTAAGCTACTGATTAAATTATAATTTACCTCCCACCCTTCTGATAACGTTTTCATTTAGCATTCAATAGACAAGTCATCACATACCGGTCAATGACGACGTGTTTGCCTGCGATAGTTAGTTAAAATCAAATGTTAGATATTAGCCATTTCACTTCGAAGCCATTGTTTTTCAATCAAAAAGTGGTTGAAACTTTGACACTTATGCCAGTTATGAGCAGCTAACAACCTGAATGTATTGACGAGAGCTATTGGTTTTAGATATAGGTCATACCAGTTATCTGAAATTTAGTTATTAAAACAGTCACAAGCAACAACGTTTTGTTTGGCTCACTAAATATAAAAGAGAATACAGTGATGAAAAATACGGCTTTTATACTCGCATTAACCCTGCCTTTTGGCGCTTATGCTGCTGAAGATTCAATACCGACACCTGAATCCATTACATCCGCGCAAGTATTTAGTACACAAGGTTCAGAGACCTATTCTTATGTTCGATGCTGGTATCGAACCGATGCCTCACATGACTCTCCAGCCACCGACTGGAAATGGGCGAAAAAGGAAAATGGTGATTACTACACAATCAATGGATACTGGTGGTCTTCTGTATCCTTCAAGAACATGTTCTACAGTGACGCTCCTCAATCTGAAATCAAGCAGCGTTGTGAACAGACGCTCGACATCCAACATGACGCCGCAGACATCACTTACTTTGCAGCAGACAATCGCTTCTCTTATAACCACTCGATTTGGACAAATGACAACGTTGTCCAAGCGAACACCATCAACCGTATCGTCACCTTCGGTGATAGTCTTTCTGACACCGGTAACCTATTTAACGGTTCTCAATGGGTTTTCCCGAACGCTAACTCATGGTTTTTAGGGCACTTTTCAAACGGTTTAGTCTGGACAGAGTATTTAGCCAAGGCGAAAGATGTGCCTCTTTATAACTGGGCAGTAGGTGGGGCTGCTGGCACCAATCAATACGTCGCATTAACCGGAGTATATGACCAAGTCACCTCTTACTTAACCTATATGAAAATCGCCAAAAACTACCGCCCAGAAAACTCGTTGTTTACTTTAGAGTTTGGCCTCAATGACTTTATGAACTACAACCGAGAAGTGGCCGATGTAAAGGCCGATTTCAGCAGCGCTTTGATACGCTTAACGGAATCTGGTGCAAACAATATCCTGCTGTTCACCTTGCCCGATGCAACCAAAGCACCTCAATTCAAATACTCAACTGAACAAGAGATCATTAAAGTTCGTGGCAAGATTTTAGAGTTCAATCAATTCATCAAGACGCAGGCCAAGTATTACCAAAGCATGGGTAAAAACGTGGTGTTGTTCGATGCGAGTGCGTTGTTCGCCAGCATTACCGATAATCCAGAGCAACATGGCTTTCGAAACGCGAGTGATGCCTGCCTTAATATCAATAGAAGCTCAGCAGCCGACTACCTAAAAAGTCACAGCTTAACCAATGATTGCGCAGCGCACGGATCAGACAGCTATGTCTTCTGGGGAGTAACACACCCAACGACCGCCACCCACAAATACATTGCCGACCATATTTTGGCGTATTCATTCTCAACCTTTGATTTCTAATGCTTTTCGAATGACTCTGAGGCCTGAGACAACACCTCTCAGGTGCAGAAACCAGATACAAAAAAACCGCCCTTCATCGGCGGTTTTTATTTACGCTAGTTTGTATAAAGATCTGTATTTATAAACATAATCTTTTAGCTCACGCGAGTTGATTACTCGTCGTCAGTTTTTGGCGCAACTTTCTTCTTAGGGATAAATACTGTATCACCCACTGCCACATTCTTGTGGAAGCTCTTATCGCGCTTAACCGGTTTTTTCGGCGTTTTCTTAGCTTGAGTGTTGGTTTTCTTCTTCGCAGGACCGCCTTTAGCAAAAGCAGGTTTACGCGGCTTAATACCTTTGAATTTACCTTTTAGACCTTCAAGTACAGAGAAAGTAAGATCTTGTTGAAGGTAAAGCTCAACACGCTTAAAGCTATCCCAGTCTTTTGGACCAACCAAAGAGATTGCATCACCTTTGTTACCCGCACGACCAGTACGACCGACGCGGTGCACGTACTCTTCTGTATGCTTAGGCATATCAAAGTTGATAACGTGGCTTACGTTTGGAATATCGATACCACGTGAAGCAACGTCTGTTGTTACCAAGATCTTGTAAACCGCACGCTCGAACTGGCTCATGATTGCATTACGTTGCGTTTGGTTTAGGTTACCGCTCAATGCCACCGCTTTAAGCTTCTTCTCGTTTAACTTCTCGGTTAGGCGATCAGTATCAGCACGAGTTGCCGTGAAGATCATCACCTGACGGTATTCAGCTTCTTCAATAACACGATCCAGAATTGCTTCTTTATGATCGAGATGGTCACACAGGTAAAACTTCTGAGTGATATCAAGGTGCTGTTCGTTAGAAACACCCACTGAGATGCGTTTAGGCGAATCTAGCATTTCATTTGCAATGTCGTTCACTTCCGCGTGATCAAGTGTCGCAGAGAACATCAACGTTTGACGGCGACGGTGTTTAGCTGCATTCGCGATACGACGCAATTCAGGTGCGAAACCTAAATCTAGCATCCGGTCAGCTTCATCAAGGATCAGCGTTTCAACACCATCTAAAAACAGTGAGCGGTGCTCAAGGTGATCCGCAAGACGGCCTGGAGTCGCAACAATAAAGCGAGGGTACTTACGCAGAGCCTTAACTTGGTCGTTAAAGTTTTCACCACCCAAAATAAGTGTCGCTTCGTAAGACAGACCACCAAGCATGCTACGCAGCTCGCCATAAACTTGTTTTGCTAGCTCACGAGTAGGAGCCAAAATTACACCACGAGGATCTTTAGCAGAAAACGCTTTTGTTTTTAATGCTTTATGAATCATTGGCAACACAAACGCCAATGTTTTTCCTGATCCCGTTTTTGATGAAGCCAATAGATCCTTACCAGCAATAGCAACAGGGATCGCTTTTGATTGGATCTCTGTCGCCTTCTTGAAGTCGTAATGTTTTAAGTTCTTCAGTAAGCGGTTATCTAAGCCTAAATCTTTAAAGTGCAAAGGACTCTCCAGTCATGATGGTATTGAATAAAATTAATTTAACGTGACATGATACCGCGAAAGTACTTTATAAGGATAGAGATCACAGAAAATTTATCCCTTTATCTCTCGTTTGCTAGCACATTGTATGCATTGATCGTAAAGAAATAACTCTCCAAAACACATCAAAACCGGCTCTCACCCCTTCATCTCATAAACGAGACATAACGTGACGCTCAGCTAATTACCTCAAAAATTTAGTAATTTCTCTAGTTATTGTTTTTGCAGTTAAAAAATTAGTCGCTACAATCATTAATGAAGCGACTATATGATAAAGAATGTATAGCGCATCTTTTGATGATAAATAAGCAAGGAGTTCTTATGAATAAGACGTTAATCGCAGCTGCAGCCTCAGTTTTCATTTTAGCTGGTTGTTCTTCTGAGCCAGAAGAAGCTGCAATGTCACAAATGGATCAATTGACTAACCAAGTTGCTGAGCTAACCAGTGAAGTTGAAGCACTTAAAGGCGATAAAGCGGCAGCTGAAATGAAAGCTCAAGAAGCAGCTGCAGCCGCTATGGCAGCAAAAGAAGAAGCGGATCGTGCTAACGACCGTATCGACAACATCGCAGAGTCTTACACTAAATAGTTTGAGAGCTCAGTGCGATTAAGCTGTAGATTAAATCAGTCGCAAAATGCAGTAAATAGACAGCACCACCTCTTAACGGATGTGGTGCTTTTTTTGGGCGTTACTAATTCGAGTAAACAAAGATAAACGCCCCTTATTACAGAAGAGGCAATCAAATTAGAACTCAATCACAGGTGGTGCTATCTCAACAGGCACGCCATTTTGAGCAAATATCACCGCTTTCGCTTTTGAATTTGGTAGATCTGCATCTTCAAGCCACCATTTTAATTCAACGGGGATTTGCAATAATTTCTTAGAGCCGTCGCTTCGCGTCAATGGTTCGTGAGCTTCAACAAACACGCTTCTATCTGGCTCTAAAGACACTTTGATAGGCTCATCGATTATTGTGACTTGCTCACCACGACTAACCTGTTCAAAAAGCCACTCAATATCTTTAGGTTCCATACGGATACAGCCGGAGCTGACTCGCAAGCCTATCCCAAAGTCTTTATTGGTGCCGTGTATCAGATAATCACCTGCACCATAAGCAAGTCGTAATGCATACTCGCCCAGAGGGTTTTCCGGCCCAGCAGGAACCACTTTTGGTAGCTCAATCCCTTTCTCTAGATACTCTTTACGAATTGAGTTTGGAGGCGTCCAAGTCGGATTGGGTCTTTTTTGGCTTATCTTAGTGATCATCTCTGGGGTATCTCGCCCCACTCGACCGATGCCAACAGGAAATACGTGCACCTGATTTTTCTCAGGTTCAAAGAAGTACAACCTTAACTCGGCAAGGTTAATCACAATGCCTTTTCTCGGCGTATCCGGCAGAATCAGACGACTAGGAATACTTAACACATAACCTTCAGCAGGAAGAAAAGGATCAACGCCTTTGTTTGCCGCCATTAAAGAGAGAAAACCAATATCGTATTGCTTAGCAATGATGGCCAACGTTTCGCCCGCTGCCACTTCATGCTGCTGTATTCTTCCGACAATACGACTTTCAGTTGGCGGCAACTCAAAAGTTGCAGCAGACACACACGACGAAGCCATCGCTGCCACAAACAAGGAGACCCTCACTAGAGGTAAAGCTACCTTACGTATCTGTGTTCTCATTGAGTGCAAAGGCGTCGAGTTAGCGCAATACGACATACAATTCCTTGGTTTGTCTTTTTATCAAAGTTTAGATTATCGCTGATCAAACGTCGCGACAACGTATTGTTGCTCCAAGCTGATATGCAACAGGCTTTTATTTGTCGTTTTTCTTCTGGACATAGCGTAATTTAACCACACAAAATCGATTGCCTCTAAACTTTCAACATATTTGGTTATCTATATGAATAATACTTTAAAGGTAGAGCAAATTTGTGACAAACATCTCACGGATCCTCGTTTTAACTCGCTAATATTGCCTCAACAAAACGAATTCAATTCAACAGAATCGGTAATTAATAAAACCCTGTTCCTATAATTACCGTTAAAACTTTGGAGAACGACCATGGCTACACCTCATATTAATGCTCAAGCTGGTGATTTCGCAGAAACTGTACTTATGCCAGGCGACCCGCTTCGCGCAAAATACATTGCAGAAACATTCCTTGATGACGTGAAGCAAGTTTGTGACGTTCGCAACATGTTTGGTTACACAGGCACTTACAAAGGTAAGAAAGTTTCTGTAATGGGCCACGGTATGGGTATTCCATCGTGCTGCATCTATGTACATGAGCTAATTGCTGAGTACGGCGTAAAGAACGTTATTCGCGTAGGTAGCTGTGGTGCGGTACGTGATGACGTTAAACTAATGGACGTTGTTATCGGTATGGGTGCATCGACTGACTCAAAAGTAAACCGCATTCGTTTCAACAACCATGACTTCGCGGCAATCGCTGATTTCGGTCTTCTAGAAGAAGCCGTAAACCAAGCACGTGCACAAGAAGTTCCAGTTAAAGTTGGTAACGTATTCTCTGCAGACCTTTTCTACACTCCAGAAGCTGACCTTTTCGAAAAAATGGAAAAGCTAGGCATCCTTGGTGTTGATATGGAAGCAGCTGGTATCTACGGTGTTGCTGCGGATCTTGGTGCTAAAGCCCTAACTATCTTAACAGTATCTGACCACATCATCCGTGGTGAGAAACTAAGCTCTGAAGATCGTCAAAAATCTTTCAACGACATGATGAAAGTTGCTCTAGAGACTGCAATCAACATCTAACGAATTGATAAGATACATTGAAAAGCGTTACCCCGCAGCCAAGCTCACTTGGCTGCTCAAATAATCCCGAGGGGGAGATCGTGTCTAACGACAAGCTGCCAAAAGATGCGGATGGTTTGCAACTCAACTTTTGTAAAACATTGGCGTGTGACAACTTTGGCTTGAGCGATGCAAAACGGTATGTTTTGCAACACGCAAACCCTAAGCGTCCAGCGATGGTTTGTCGTGAATGTGGAGCTTTCCCCCCCTTACTTAACAATCGTGAAGTGTTAAGCGAACTTCATCGCCTAAGACAACTTCACAGCGACGGGCTCCCTGCTTGTCGTAATGATGATTGCGATAACTTTGGCTTATCGGTTCATACCCACAAACATCTTTATCATGCCTTCGGCTACAGTGGCGATAGGCAGCGTTACAGATGCAAAGACTGCCAATCAACCTTCGTTGATAAGTGGTCAGGATCCAACAAAAAACTTCAGTTTCAAGAGAACCTCATGGGCTTATTGTTCATGGGGTATTCAGTACGTGAAATTTGTAGAAAGTTAGAGATCAATCCAAAGACTTTCTATGATCATGTTGACCATATCGCCAGTCGCTGTCGTCGCAAGTTAGCGATGATCGATGCTCGTTGGGTCAACCATGCTAAAGATTACGAATTCGCTTCTCACTACCAACGCCTGCAACCGAAAAGCAACAATGGTGTGGTATGGATAGCGACTGGCGAGGCACACTCTGGCTACATCCTTTGCCAACACGTAAATTACTCTCAAAATGAAGAACCATCTGGAAGTGCTGATCACAACCCTTATGATGACGTTGCACGCTTTGTATCTAAAGAGCACTCTTCAGAAGCGAATCTCGAACTTCCTCAGCCGTCTGACAAACTGAAAGAGCGCATTGAGCAGCAATATCAAGTAATTCTTGCGAGAGGCAATGTAGAGGACCCAATGGGGAACCTTACGACATTCAGTTACCCTTCGAAAGGCGCGCTAATTCGACCGCCTTATACTTCCTATGCTCACTTCCTACACGTGCTTGATATGTGTGACGAGAATAAGCATGTCACGATCTATATGCCACAAGATCCATTACTAAGATCTGCCGCTCTAAGCGTTTGCTTGCCGCGTATTCAGAGTCAAAATGTTGACCTTATGTATGTAGAGGAAGACTCAGGTTGGCAAGATGACCAAAATTTTGAAAAGATCGACATCGTTCATATGAGTTGGTGGCGCGATCGTTGGGCTATCGCGAGTCAAGGTGACAGTCAAAAAGGTATCTGCTACCTAACGGGTAATAATCCAGAACCAAAACAGTGGCTTAATACAGCTTCAATTCAGCAAACAAAGTTCTATCAACAACGTTTTCAGTTGTTATTTGATAGCTTCATCAATGAGCCAAGACGTAAACTTCGTCCTGGGGGCATTCTTCCATTACTCGACATATTTAGATCTTGGCACAATCTGTGCTACCAAGATAAGCAAGGGTTGACGGCAGCACAACGCTTAGGTGTGACAGAGCAGCCATTAACTCTTAAGCAATTGCTTTCATAGAAATTTACCATCTAGACAAGCACTCTAGAACTCATTGATTTCAAAGCAAAAGCATGAGATAACACCCAAAATTGGAAAAGATACGTGTCCCCTTTATGCTCAGCGAGAGATAATTGATGCTTATCATCAATCACACTCCTATAATGATTGTGTTATCAATATGTTCGATAATTATGGATCTAAGCCTTGGACAAAAATCAGTACCTTCTTGAAACCGAACTAGAACAACTCAAAACTCGCGTTGATTCTGAGCCATTGGTGATCCTAGAGATTGCACAACAATGCCTAGTCAGATCAGAGCAAGTTCTGTTTGAAGAGGGCGCTATCCAGTCATTCATGTTAATGGCGAGATGTTGTTGGAACCTTATGGATTACCAGAAAGGTTTAAAATACATCAAGGAAGCCTACAAACGCCAAAGCCGATTAGATACCGATCATTTTCTCCCTGAAATTCTCCACTTACACGCTCTCCAATTCTGGGGACAAGCCAAGTATTACTCCGCCCAACAGTTCTGGATCAATGCATTAGAACAATCTGCACTGGTTGATGAAGTGGAGATTCAAATTGAATGCCTCATTGGCCTTGGCAACATTTGGCGAATGACTCACGAATATAAACTTGCACGCTCTACCCACCAGCTCGCTGTAAAAGTAGCGAATAACAGCCGCATTGGTTGGTTAGAAGGCAAAGCAAGAATACTTCTCGCATGGGATTACTACCTGCTCAACAACTATGTTGAAATGCTATCGGTGCTCGACGGTGCAGAAGAAGCACTAAAAGAATATAAAGATAATACTTGGCACGCTGAAGTATGGGATTTTCGAGGCCTTGCCCTACTTGGCCTTGAACGTTTGGATGATGCAGAACGAGCCACAGCCAAAGCGCACAAGCTAGCAGTAGAGCACAACCTTGTATGGATGAAAGCGCATTCCTACATCAGTCGAGCTAGACTGGAGCTCTTAAGAAAGAGGCCAGAACAAGCCGCCGAGTTGCTAAGGCTGGCAGAAGAGTCAGCAAACGAATTCGATAATGGCGAACTGCTTAGCCAAATTTGTTATCAACAGTCTTTAGTCGCAGAAGAAAATCAAGATTTTGAAGCCGCATTGATCGCTTTTAAGAAGTATCGTCAATATTCTACCGGCATGCTTAAAGAACAAACAAATCGTGTCGGTTTAGACAAAGCGCGCAGTTCAAAACGCCAGCTTGAACAGAGAGCTCGTAAGCTAATTAACCGCATTCGAGGTCAACACGAACACGACCCGGAAAAGCACCTCTCTTATGTCGTTTCCGAAACCTTCTGGTGGGAAAAACTGGTACTATTTAAGACGGAGCTTAAACGCTCTAATCACTGCATCATCATGTTCCATCACATCGATACCGATTACTTAGATGTCTGTACCGAGATAGCACATACCTTGTGTAATCAGAACGACTTCATTGCAAGGCTAAGTTCGGAACGTGTGGCTCTTATGCTTTCCGAAAAAGACGAAGCTGCTGACCAGATCTTCAAAACTCTGACCACCATGCTAGATATCTATCCATGGCACAGAAAAGGATTAAAAGGTTCGAGACCGACCGTCAGCCTCAACGATATTTTGACGTTCCCGTTCACTCTTGAACAACTAGAAGAAGACGATGCTGAGGTAACAGAATGATGGAAACCCTATTAAGCAAGATTACAGATGCAGGTCTAGATCCTTCATCGGTATCGGGTGAAGAGGCGATCATATTCTGGAATCATATTCGCCAACACGTTTCGACGACACAAACAGAACAAGCACACTGTTACATCATCAGCTCTGAGTACCGCGCCGAGTTACAACAAAATCAAACCAGTATTGATGAATTAAAACTGGCACTCGACCTACTCCACCTTCCTACAGATATAGAAGATATTCTTACTGTAAAGACCAGCTTAAGTAATCGCTTGGTTGAAATTGGTGATTACACGTCGGCACTGAATGAATTCGTCAGCTCATCGACAATCGCCGTTGAGCACGGACATATCGATGAATATGTAATGGCTATCTTAGGTATGGGGAACCTGTGTGACGCTTACGGAGACCACAGCAGAGCTCTTCGCTACTACCAAAAAATCAATAGCATAGATCACGCGATAAGCAGTCGATCACTTCGTTTGAAATTCAAGCTTTATATGGTAGCAAGTCTGCTACTGCTCAACCGAATAACGGCGGCCAGCGACTTACTGAACGAATGCGAAGAACTGAGCATTTTAGTGAGTGATAAGCTACTCACAGCTCAAATATTGTTGTATCAAGCAAAAGTGCTCCGTGCTAAGAAAAAGCACCATGAAGCGCTACGTTGCCTGTCAAAGATTCAATATCCAGCCAACAGTACTCAAGCAAGTTGGCTCGCTACCATGACTCGTCTAGAGTTAGCACATTGCTTGAGTGCGATCGGAAAGCAAGACTATGCAAGTATGATCTTGTCGAGCACCCACAAACGTGTGAAGCCCGACTCGTCACCAGTGCTTGCGAAGCGCTTCTATGATTCTCTAAGTGATGTGTGTTTGAATCAAGGTCGTTTTGAAGAAGCGCTGAGCTACGAGAAGAAAGGCTACCGAATTGAAACGGATCTGATGAAACAGATCCCGATCAGCGAACTCGGTGCAAGCCAACTGCGCCGTCTATCACGGTTTGAATTACAACTTAAACTCATTCTCTCCGAACAAGAGAACAAAGAGCTTAAAGAGACAACAGAGCAACATAAAAATACAGTTGCTCAGCTACAACAAGATGTTTTCACCGATCCACTGACCGGGTTACACAACCGTCGCTGGTTAGATGTGAAACTGAAAGATCTACTGCTACACGAAACGCCTTTCGCATTAATGGTTATCGATATCGACCACTTTAAGTCAATCAATGATGAACTGAGCCACTTAGTGGGTGATAAAGCGATCGTCAGCGTTTCTCAAGAACTGCGTTCATACTTTAAGTTTAGAGGCGCGTCATGTGTCAGGTTTGGCGGAGAAGAGTTCCTCGTCATCCTTGAGAATACTGACCTTGCGAAAGCAGAAATGCACTCTGAAAATTATCGAGAGCGTATCTTCCAATTTGGGTGGCATGAAATACTCGGCGAGCGCGGTTTAACCGTTAGTATCGGTATCACTTTGCATCGCGATGGAGAAAATACTCAGCGTACCTTCTATCGTGCAGACAAAGCCCTATACCGAGCTAAAGCCAACGGCCGTAATCAAGTGTGTACAGAGTAGTAACACGTCTGTCTGTGGGTCTGTAGCTCTGTAGCTCTGTAGCTAAGCCAGCCTCTTATTGATAAAAGAACAAAGAGATTCCACCTAATGCGGCCAGAGTCCCGATGATACTTTGCTTTGACACCTTCTCTCCTCTAATCGCATAAATCACCAAAATAAAGACCGGGCTGGTCGCTATTAATGTTTGAGCAATCGCAGGGTTAGCATTTTTCAACGCCACTTGCTGAAGCCATAGAGCGAGAAACGTCCCGACAAAGATTGCCCCTAATAACCAAAGTTTATCGAGCTTGGTCATTGCCCATAAATCTCTTTTTATCGACGAGTACGGCTTCTTTTCAACGAAAGGGATAATCAGCATTACGGCAAACACGCCAATCGTCAGGCGAATCAAAGCACCTAACAATGGTGGAATGTCACCCGCCACCAATGCGTAATGGGAGATCACCACACCCGACGCCTGACAAACACTTGCCATAAGCCCATATCCAATGCCAACCCACTGTGCTTTGTCATTAGAAATATCATTACCGTTCGCTGATTTCGACGGCGGAAAGACCACAAAGGTCACCGCTAAGGTTGTTATCACAACACCGAGCCAACTTTGCAAAGTGAGTGCCGCGCCAAGAAACATTAATGCCAAAACACCAGAAAGAGGTGGAGCCAGAGATTCCAGCAACAAGGTCTTATTGGCGCCAATTCTTTTTAATGCCGCAAAATAAGCACTGTCACCAACTGCGATACCAATGACTCCCGAGATCGCCAAGATCCCAAAATGGTTAGCACTCAATTCGAATTCAGGCATCGGTATTAACGGCATGACCAACAGCATCATGCCAGAGGCTACAACCCCCTTAACAATGTTCAACTGCATCGCAGAGAAGCGATGTCCAAATTGCCCATAGATCCATGTCGCACATGCCCACACCATCGCAGCGCCAATGGCCGCTAATTCACCTATATACATCCGCATTTATCCTTTATTTATTGTTGTTATGGCTATGATTATGGCTATGCGCATCGTTTGAATCAGAACTGTCATCTTGTCAGCAAGAAATCCGAAATAACCTATTCAAGTTCAATTGGATTTTATAAGATCCATCAATGATTTTATTCTCATTATTAGCAGCAACATATTATTTTCAGATTGGTAAATCATTTTTATAACAATTACTTGGATGATAGCGTAGTATATTTGTAACTAACATCTAACATTACAAGGATCTGTTATGTTTTTAGACTACTTTGCACTCGGTCTACTGATTTTCGTAGCATTAGTTATCTTTTACGGCATCATCGTTATTCACGATATTCCTTATGAAATTGCGAAAGAACGTAATCACCCTCATCAAGATGCTATTCATGTCTCAGGCTGGGTTAGCCTATTCACTTTACACACTATTTGGCCGTTCCTTTGGATTTGGGCTACGTTGTGGCGCAAAGATCGTGGCTGGGGCTTCGCTAAGCTTGAAGAAGAACAACATGATATTCATCACCGAGTCGACACTCTCATCGACCAAGTGAGTGCACTTCAGAACGAAATCGCACAGTTAAAGCAAGCGGGCACTGAGCAAAACAGCACAGAGAAACAGACAAACAACGTTCAAGATCAGGAGGCTAAGTAATGGATTTACTGCTGATAATGACCTACGCGGCGCTTTGTATTACGATTTTCAAAGTATTCAAAATCCCACTAAACAAATGGACTGTCCCCACTGCCGTACTGGGTGGTGTTGTCCTCATCGGTACTTTGATTCTATTGATGAACTACAACCACCCTTTCACACAAATCGGTAATCAAGTTTACTCAACGACACCGATTGTTTCAGGGGTTCGAGGCAAAGTCATCGAGGTTCCGGTTGAAGCAAATAAGCCTCTCAAGCAAGGGGATATCCTTTTCAAAATAGACCCGATTCCTTTTGAAGCTGAAGTTGCTAAGCTGCAAGCCAAAGTAAAAGAAGCGAGTCAAGGAGCCTTAGGTCTAGAGTCGCAAGTTGGAGAAGCTGAAGCTGCCAAAATAAAAGCCATTGCAGAAAGAGACAAAGCACAACGTGAATTCTCTCGATACAAGCGAGGCTTCGAAAGTGGCGCATTTACAGAGCAACAACTCGATACTCGTCGACAGGCATACAAAGCCGCAGAAGCTGCAGTGAAAGTAGCCGAAGCAAACCAACAACAAGCTCAGATCGCACTTAACTCTGAGATTGGCGGTGAGAATACAGCGGTTGCAGGCTTACTTGCTGATTTACGTAAAGCTGAATTCAATCTTGACCAAACGGTAGTAAGAGCACCAACCGATGGCTACGTAACTCAACTCGCTCTTCGTCCTGGTGTAATGGCTGTACCACTACCATTAGCGCCGGTGATGACCTTTGTTCACACTGAGGCGCAATTCTATACCGCAGCCTTTAGACAAAACTCACTACAACGCCTGCAACCTGGCT
This sequence comes from Vibrio tasmaniensis 1F-187, assembly GCF_000272405.2. GTDB lineage: Bacteria > Pseudomonadota > Gammaproteobacteria > Enterobacterales > Vibrionaceae > Vibrio > Vibrio tasmaniensis_A. The sequence continues at coordinate 86,658 of NZ_AJZM02000402.1, read as the reverse complement.
ACGAAGCTGAGTTTCTATTTAGAGCACTACCAGGAAAAGTATTTAAAGGACGCATTGATGAAGTCATCCCAGCCATTGGTGAAAGCCAATTTCAAGCTCGAGGCACACTTCTAGGTACTGACGCACTGCGTACTAGCGGCCGTGTATTTGTTAAGCTGACCATCACTGATGATCTGTCTGAGTACCATTTGCCTATGGGTACTGCCGTGGAAGTGGCCGTTTATTCTGACAGCTTCACTCACGTATCTATCATGCGTAAAGTGCTTATTCGCATGAAGAGTTGGCAAAACTATCTATATCTAGACCACTAACCGTATCTAGACCACTAAACGGTCGTAGATATACGACACCCCCGCTTAACACATTGTTAATATGAATCAAAAAGCCAGACTCGTTCTGGCTTTTTTGTTGCTTGATTAACCGTAAAATTGCGTTTTTTACATGATATTAATGCGTCTAGATGGAATTTTAGACATCTAGACACTTACCTTCCCTTATGGAAGGGTTCTACTGTATAATGCGCGCCTTATTTTTTATATTTGCCCAAAAAACGTTCTCATTGAGACGCATATTAATAATGGCGAATATTATGCTTTATTTTCAGTATTCGAGGTTATCTATGAACTTTTCAGCTAAAACAGTCGTCGTTATTGCTATTGGCGCGGCACTGTACGGCATTGGTGGTTTACCTATGTTTGGTGTCCCAGTGTTTGCTAACACGACATTGAAACCAGCAATGGCAGTCCTAGCACTGTTTTCTGTTTTGTTTGGCCCTATTGTTGGCTTCTTGGTTGGCTTTATCGGTCACTGGGTAACGGATTTGTTCGCAGGTTGGGGGGTATGGTTAACTTGGGTATTAGGCTCAGGTATTGTCGGTATGGTTATCGGCTTATTCCCAATGATGACTAAGAATCGCCTTCAACAAGGTGAACTACCAATGAAAGATTTTGCACTGTTCGTGGTTCTTGCCCTTGCGGGTAACGTTGTGGGTTATGGTAGCTCTGCGTTCCTAGATACCATCCTATACGCAGAACCGTTTACTAAAGTCTTCACTCAACTGTCTATCATCGCTGCGGGCAACACTATTCTTATCGCAGTGGTAGGCTTCCTGATCCTAAAATCAGTCGCTAAACGTAACAAACAAAGCCGTAACCTGACCGAGGCATAAACGCTAATGACTATAGCATTTTCGAACTTCTCTTTTAGATATGAGTCGCTGGATAAACCGACGCTAAAAAATATCAATCTAAGGATAGAGAAAGGAGAGAAAATCGTCATTATTGGACCAAGTGGTAGTGGTAAATCTACGCTAGGTCAGTGTCTCAATGGTCTGATACCTCATGCAATTAAAGGTGAGGTATCTGGTTCTTTAGAGATCAACGGCAAGAATGTCTCTGAGTTTTCAATGCACGACTATACCGAGCAAGTCGGCACAGTATTACAAGATACTGACAGCCAATTTGTGGGGTTAAGTATCGGTGAAGATATCGCGTTCGCATTAGAAAACCAGTTGATGTCGAACATTGATATGTACCCGTTAGTTAAATCGACTGCAAAAATGGTCGACCTAGCGGATATGCTTGAGCGCTCTCCTCATGACCTTTCAGGTGGTCAAAAGCAACGAGTATCGTTAGCGGGTATTTTAGTCGATGATGTCGATATCTTGCTGTTCGATGAGCCTCTAGCAAGCCTTGACCCTAAAACGGGCAAAGCAACGATTGAGATCATCGACCAACTTCATAAAGAAACCAACAAGACTATCGTGATTATCGAGCATCGCCTTGAGGATGTTCTGCATCGCGATATCGATCGTGTGATCTTAATGGAGCGCGGTGAAATAGTCGCGGATATGACTCCGGATGACCTCTTAGCGTCCAAGTTACTTGATACGCACGGTATTCGTGAACCTCTCTACTTATCTGCACTTAAAGCAGCGAAAGCCCCTCTGACTAACGAAGATAAACTTTCAAACCTCAAAGCTTTGGATTACAAAAGATTCCGCCCAGCAGTTCAAGCTTGGTTTGCTGAGCGCCCGGCACCGGTAGCAGAGAAACAGTACCAGCCTTTGCTCGAAGTTCATGGCTTAACTTATTCTTACGACGGCGAAAAAAATGCACTCGAAGATGTGAGTTTCAAAATTGGTAAGGGTGAGTTTGTCTCGATTTTGGGCAAGAACGGTTCGGGTAAATCCACTATCACCAAACTCATCATGGGTGTGATAGATGCTGATTCAGGTTCTTCCTATCTAAATGGTCAAGACTTATCTGAACTTTCCATCTTTGAAAGAAGCCAGAAAGTCGGTGTGGTGATGCAAAACCCGAATCATATGATCTCACATCATATGATTTTTGATGAGATTGCTTTTGGTCTTCGTAACCGCGGGATGGCAGAACAGCTGGTCACAGAAAAAGTAGAGAACGTTCTTGAGCTTTGCGGGTTAAGTAAGTTCCGCCACTGGCCCATTGAAGCTCTGAGCTATGGTCAGAAAAAGCGTGTAACGATCGCGTCTATCTTAGTGTTGGAGCCTGAACTCCTCATCTTAGATGAGCCAACAGCAGGCCAAGACTACCGTAACTACACATCGATGCTGGCATTCATCCAAAAGCTTAACCGAGATTTGGGCATTACTGTTGTGATCATCTCACACGACATGCACTTGGTTCTAGAATACACCACACGTTCGATCGTAATCGCAGACAGTAAGTTAATTGCTAATGCAGCCATGACGGAAGTGTTTAGTCAGCCATCGCTTTTAGAACGTGCGAACCTTTGCACCACCAGCATTTATGAACTTGCGACTATGATGAAAATCGACGACACCAACGCTTTTATGCAGTACTTCATCGACGACGAGAGAAGCTCGCTATGAATGCATCAAAAGTAAAATTTGGCATCAATTACATTGATACTAAATCACCGTTACACGCACTGAACGGCATCACTAAATTTGTACTTTTTCTCGCTTGGGTCACTGTGGTTTTAACTACGTTCGACCTGAGATTGATTGCGTTGCTTATTGTGACTGGTTTATTTCTTCTAAAGCTCACCAATGTGCCTGTGCGCATTTATAAGCCTTTGTTATTGGGAACGGTGAGTGTATTAAGCCTAAATGCTTTGTTCATGTATCTGCTTGCTCCACAGCAAGGTACAGAGCTCATCGGCAGCGAGACCCTATTGCTGACACTGCCGGGTAACTACTCGTTGAGCCAAGAGACTCTGTTTTATTTAATCACTGTCACGCTCAAATACATGAGTATGTTCCCGATAGCGTTAATATTCGTCTTTACCACGCACCCGACCGAGTTTGCAGCAAGCCTCAACCGTATTGGCGTTCCATACAAAATCGCCTACGCGGTCAGCTTAACACTGCGTTATTTACCTGAAGTTAAAAAAGACTTCATCAATATCATGCACGCGCAACAGGCTCGTGGCGTTGAACTATCGAAGAAAGCACCTTTACTCACTCGCATCAAAAACGTTGCTAAGGTTCTAGGTCCGCTCATTTTTTCTAGCTTAGACCGTGCAGACGAGATTTCAAACGCAATGACGTTACGAGGTTTTGGCAGACATAAGTCACGGACTTGGTATAGCTATGCGCCTTTGAAACGTATCGATTATGTTTGGCTAATGGTTATCGCCTTTATCGTTGTGTTAGCGATCGTAAAACGTGTTTTAGAACCACAATTATTCTGGTATCCATTTTAGGTTTTTCATTGAAAGCGACGCTTATATAACGTGCTGCTTGATGTTCTACTTAACGAAATTCAAGCCGTTTTAGAGTGAAAATCAAAACAAAAAAGGGAGCCTCAGGGCTCCCTTTGTCGTCTTTGTGATCACTGACTTACTGTGATTATTATTAGTTTAATTTGTAAAACACCGTTGAAAGTGGTGGTAAACGCAGCTCAATCGACGTCTCCAAACCTTCGCTTGCTATTGATTCAACCTCAGCAACCTGCTTCACTTCAAAACCGCTGCCTGCGTAATCAGCCGAGTCAGTATTCAGCAATAGCGAGTACTGGCCTTGGGCTGGAACACCTAAGCGGAAACGCTCATGAGGAACGGGCGTAAAGTTAGAAACAACCAACACGCGTTCACCCGACTCACTAATACGTTCATGAGCTAAGATACTTGCTTCAGCAGAATCTTGTAGACGCCATTCAAAACCTTTCGGGTCGAAATCAAGATCGTGCATTGCCGCCTCAGAGCGGTATAGATTGTTCAAATCTTTCGTTAAGCGTTGAACACCTTGGTGGCGTTCATATTCCAACAAGAACCACTGCAGTTGATCATCATGATTCCATTCAGCCGTTTGACCGAATTCAGCGCCCATGAAGTTCAGCTTTTTACCCGGTTGTGCATACATGTAACCCATGTAAGCGCGTAGGTTAGCCGTTTGCTGCCACTCATCACCCGGCATCTTGTTGTGGATAGAGCCTTTACCGTAAACCACCTCATCGTGAGACAGAGACAATACGTAGTTTTCGCTGTGAGCATAAACCAACGGGAAGGTAATCGTATCGTGGTGATATTTACGGTTGATTGGATCTTCTTGAATGTAAGACAAGCTATCGTGCATCCAACCCATGTTCCACTTAAATCCGAAGCCTAAGCCACCCATAAAGGTTGGGGCTGAAACACCAGGGAAAGCCGTCGATTCTTCAGCAATCGTCATCGCATTAGGGAAGTGCTTGTAAACTTCTTCGTTCATCCACTTAAGGGTTGCGATAGCATCGTAGTTTTCGTTGCCTCCGTCTGCGTTCGGAATCCATTGATCATGGCTACGCGAATAATCGAGGTACAACATCGAAGCAACCGCATCAACACGAATACCGTCGATATGGAATTGTTCAAACCAGTACAGTGCGTTTGCAACCAAGAAACGGCGCACATGCTCTTTGCCTAAATCATAAATGTACGAATTCCAATCTTGGTGCCAACCGCGACGTGGATCTGGATCATGGAACAAAGGTGTTCCATCAAAATTGGCTAAGCCGTGATCATCACTAGGGAAGTGTGCTGGAACCCAATCCAGAACAACACCTAAACCAGCTTGGTGACATTGATCGACGAAGAATTTGAAGTCATCAGGAGACCCAAAACGACTCGTTGGTGCGAACAAGCCTATTGGCTGATAGCCCCAAGAACCGTAAAACGGATGCTCTGAAACCGGCATCAACTCTACATGCGTGTAACCCAAATCCGTTAGATATGGGATTAGCTCTGCCGCTAGCTCACGGTAGTTTAGGAATTCACCTTCAGCATTGCGCTTCCAAGAGCCGGCATGCAATTCATAGAATGAAAGGGCTTCTTTGCGCTTTTGCGTCACTGGGCGATTCTGCCATTGAGAATCTTGCCACTGGTAGCGAGCGTGATCGTAAGTCACAGATGAAAATGATGGGTACTGCTCAGAGTAGAAACCCCATGGGTCAGCTTTATGTGGCAAGCCTTCGCCATCGGGTCCTTTTAATTCAAACTTGTATTGTGCGCCTTCTTCCAGATCAGGAATAAATAAGCCCCACATACCATAATCTAGACGCTGCATTGGGTGGCGACGACCATCCCAAGCGTTGAAGTTACCCACCAAGCTAGCCGCTGTTGCATGAGGTGCGTACACCAAGAAACGCGTGCCTGAAATCGTCTGTCCATCACGCTCTAGCGTAATAAACTGAGCTCCCATGTGATGATACATATCTTTAGGTGTATGAAGATCCTCATAACTCGCGTACAGATCATGGTATTGGTATGGATCATCGATGATCTGCTCTACTCCATTCCAATCAACCGCAAGCTTGTAGTGAGTAAAACGTAAGTCTCTTTCTTGCTTAAGAATGAAACCACTTTCACCCTCTCGCGCTAACTTAATACGAGGTTCCTTTCCAACAATCAACTCGACTTTATCTGCCCCAGGAATCCACACTCGTAATGAACCTTGTTCAGAAGGTAAGTATGGCCCTAAAAACGCAAATGGGTCTGTGAAGCAAGCCTGTGATAGTTGGGTATATATTTGTTTTTGCTTTGAAATCGAACTTAGTTCCAAAACGCTTCTCCCTAACCAAACATCCAAAAAACATAATACAAAAATGCCCGCTATTAGTGCGGGCAATATAACGACGGTTTATTCTACCAGATGAGCATTCAATATTGAGTGACCGAGGTTGTAGTTTCGTACGGCGTAAGCAAAAAAACACCTCTTTTCAAGCCACTCGATTCCATTATTTAGCTGCTTTTTCTCGTACGTCAGTTAGCTTAGAGGCGATACGATTCACGCCTTCATGAGCGAAGATTTCGTCCAAGTTCATTGATAGTTTACGACGCCAGTTAGGGTACTCATCGACCGTACCAGGGATGTTAACGGGCTTATCCATCTCTAGCCAATCTTCCAACTGAACACTCAGGAGTGTTGAGCCACCAGCCGCAACGTGCAACTGAAGCGCTTCAGCAAGATAAGAATCCATCGGTACTTGACTTGCATCACGCCCAACACCTTCTGGTAGGAAGCCGTGCCATGCCACTGAGTCTAAGATACCTTGCTTGCACTCCAAGCGGTTATCGAACAAAGTTTCTAGCTGTTGTGCGTCTGGGTATAAACCAATCTCTTGACCCATTTTCAAGTCATCACAGTGCCAGAAGCCGCGAAGCGTTGGCATATCGTGAGTACACAGTGCTGCCATCGATTGTGACGCGTAGTGCTTCGGAGAAATAAAACCACCGTCATTTTCTGATGTTTCGAAGAAGAAGACTTTGTAAGAATGCACGCCAGCATCAGCAAGGATGTCTACGATTTCATCCGGTACCGTCCCTAAATCTTCACCGATAACGCTGCATTGGTAACGGTGAGATTCAAGCGCCAGAATAGACAGCATGTCTTGCACTGGGTAGTAGATGTACGCACCTTTCGTTGCGTTCTCACCCTTTGGAATCCACCACAAACGCAGCAGACCTAAAACATGGTCAATACGCAATGCACCACAGTGCTTCATGTTGGCACGAAGTAGTTTGATGTAAGCGTCGTAGCCGGTTTCTTGAAGTACTTCTGGGTTTAGTGGCGGTAAGCCCCAGTTTTGGCCTAGAGGACCAAGAATATCCGGTGGAGCACCAATGCTCGCATCCATCACTAGGTTGCCTTCATCAGCCCATGTCTCGCTGCCTGAATCTGCAACGCCTACCGCTAAGTCACGGTACAGTCCAACCGCCATGCCTTTCTCTTCAGCAAGAGACTGTGCATCGTTGATTTGGCAATCGGCTAACCATTGTAGGTACATATAGAGATGCACTTGATCTAGGTTATCTTTGATGTATTTCTGGGTCGCAGGGCTTTCAAATGTACGGAATTTCTCTGGGAATACAGGCCAGCCCCACATACCTGAATCTTCAGCATGCAGTTCACCGTGCAGAGCATCAAACGCCGCTTGATGCATCAGGCTTTCACCGCCCTCTTCAACGAACGCTAAGAACGCTTGTGCGCGGTCGCTGTTTTTGTCTAGATGACGAGTCTTAAATTCTGCGAATAGCAGAGGTAAGATGCTCATCTTCAGCTCAGACACTTCAGTGTAATTCACCCAGTGCGCTTCACGAGCTTTCTGTAGGCGCTGCTGGAACTCGGCGCTGCCTACCGTTTGTTGCGCTTCCGCGCTTAATGCGAACTCAGGAACTGAACTCACATCAATGTATAAGACGTTCAACCAACGACGTGAAGACGGGCTGTATGGGCTCGCACCTTCCGGGTTTGCAGGGAACAGTGAGTGAATTGGGTTTAGACCAACAAAGTCACCACCGCGAGACGCGATATCCGAAACAAGCTGTTTTAGGTCACCGAAATCACCAATACCCCAGTTGTGCTGAGTTCTTAGCGTGTACAGTTGAACACTTGGTCCCCAAAGCTTTTTGCCTTGCTCAATGGGTGACTGTTTGAAGCACGCTTTTGGCGTAATAATCAGCGTCATCTCGTAAGGTTTCTTACGGCGCTTACGACTCACAATGAGCTTGTGATAACCCCATGCCAAATCACTTGGCAATGCAAACACTAAAGGGCCACCCTCGGCACGCTCGTCACGAACGACTTGAGATTGAAGATAGCCTTCAAGTACCTCTCCTTGCTCGGTTTCTAAGCGCCAGCTGAACTCACTTTCACGAGCACTCACACCCAGATTGAGTGTCACTTCTACTGGCTCACCGTCACGCAAGACAAGAACCGGGTCTAGTACATCTTTTCTGTGCTTTCTTTCTGCAGATTTAAGCAGTGCATCATCGCTGCTTGTATCGTAGCCCAATGAAGCCAATAGAGACGTAATCGTCTCTTCTGATACTTGTGCTTCATCGCCCCACGCACTAACGTAACTATCGGCAATATTTGCCATTTCTGCGACTTGTTTTAATACGGTCTGTTCTTTCATCGCTCTCTCCGAAAACGTTCTGACGCTTTCAATTTTTGTAGGGTTGTCTATTTAATTTTTACTAATCAATTAGCTTGTGACAATCAGTTTGTAAGCATTGCTATCTGAATAAGCCGTCTATTTGCTCACAAGCTAATTGAGCCAAGGCAGAAACTGCCTTGGCTACTTTGCAACTATTAACGGTTAACCGCTTCAAGTTTCCAGATGTTGTTCACGTAGTCGCGAATTGAGCGGTCTGATGTGAACTTACCAACCAATGCCGTGTTAAGAATCGCTTTCTTAGCCCAGCCTGCTTGGTCTTTGTATTGCGTACCCATGTCTTCGTGCGCTTTCACATAAGATGCGAAGTCAGCAAGACATAGGTAAGGGTCACCACCGTCTAGTAGGCTATCAAACGTTGCACGTAGAAGACCGGGTTGACCTGGAGTGAACTCATCGCCAGTCAGTAGATCTAGAGATGCTTTCAATAGTGGGTCTGCATTGTAGTAATCGTATGGGTTGTAACCCTGAGCTTTCAGTGCAACAACACCGTCAACTTCTAGGCCGAAGATGTAGATGTTTTCATCACCAACTTCTTCACGAATCTCAACGTTTGCACCATCCATAGTACCGATAGTTAGAGCGCCGTTTAGAGCCATCTTCATGTTGCCCGTACCTGAAGCTTCTTTACCAGCTAATGAGATTTGCTGAGAAACGTCTGCCGCAGGGATGATGATTTCAGCCATGCTTACACGGTAGTCAGGAATGAATACCACTTTCAGCTTGTTACCGATGCGAGGATCGTTGTTGATCTTCTCTGCAATCTTGTTAACCGCGAAGATGATTTCTTTTGCTAGGTGGTAACCCGGTGCTGCTTTCGCTGCGAAGAAACATACGCGTGGCTCACACTCGAAACCAGGTTCGTTAAGAATACGGTGGTACAGAGACAGAATGTGTAGCAAATCTAGGTGCTGACGCTTGTATTCGTGCAGACGCTTAATTTGAACGTCGAAGATAGCGTTAGTATCTAGCTCGATACCCATATTCTCTTGAACCCAATCCGCAAGACGCTGTTTGTTTTCTTTCTTAACAGCCATAAATTCTTTTTGGAATTTCGCGTCTGTTGCAAACTTAGCGATGCCTTCTAGCTGCTCAAGTTTTGCTGGCCACTCAGAGCCAATCTTACCTGTGATTAGATTAGATAGACCTGGGTTACAGAACTTCAACCAACGACGTGGCGTGATGCCGTTCGTTACGTTAGTCAGTTTACCTGGGAAGATTTCGTTGAACTCAGGGAACAAGTCTTTCTTAACAAGTTGAGAGTGAAGTGCCGCTACACCATTTACTTTGTAAGAACCAATCACACATAGGTTTGCCATGCGAACCATGCGGTGAAAACCTTCTTGGATGATAGAAAGCTTCGCTTGTTTCTCACCGTCACCAGGCCACATCTTGCGAACTTCTTGCATGAAGCGGTGGTTGATTTCAAAAATGATTTCCATGTGACGTGGAAGAAGACGGTTGATCAGCGATTCAGACCAAGTCTCTAGCGCTTCTGGAAGTAGTGTGTGGTTCGTGTAAGCGAACGTATGTGCACTGATTTCCCATGCTTGATCCCAAGATAGACCTTTCTCGTCGATCAGGATGCGCATTAGCTCAGGAATCGCAATCGTTGGGTGCGTATCGTTAAGCTGAATTGTTTCTTGCTTAGGCAGATCTTCTAGAGAGAAACCTGCTGCTTCGTGACGGCGTAGAATATCGCGAACTGACGCTGCTGAGTGGAAGTACTGCTGCATTAGACGCAGTGTCTTACCTTTTTCGTGGTTGTCGTTCGGGTAAAGTACTTTAGTGATGTTACCTGCATCGATTAGCGAGTGTTGCGCTTCGAAGTAATCACCGTTGTTAAAGCTTGCTAGTGAGAATGGTGCAATTGCCTGACATTCCCAAAGACGCAATGGGTAAACCGTGTTTGACTCGTAACCTACGATTGGTAGATCCCAAGGCATTGCTTTTACTTCCATACCTGGAACCCAAGTACGAACTTCTTTACCGTCGATGAATTCAACTTCTACATGACCGTAAAAACCAATGTGTTGTGCTAGCTCTGGACGAGCGACTTCCCATGGGTAACCTTCAACACCACGCCATGCGTCTGGTGCTTCTTGTTGACGACCGTCTTGGAAAGACTGTTTGAATAGGCCGTATTCGTAGTGAAGACCGTAGCCTACTGTTGGGTACTCTTGTGCAGCACAAGAATCCATAAAACAAGCAGCAAGACGACCAAGACCACCATTACCTAGCGATGGGTCGCGTTCTTCTTCTAGAAGGTCAGTTAGGTTTTGGCCTAGCTCTTCCATTGCATGAGTAATCTGTTCGTACAGACCCATGCTGATCAGGTTGTTACCTGTTAGACGACCAATCAAAAACTCTAATGAAAGGTAGTTAACGCTCTTCGCGTTTTTGATTTTTTCATCATTTTCAGTTTCTAGCAGATCAAATGTTGTCAATTCTGCTAGCGCACGCCCCATTGCTAGGTACCATGCGCGGCTATCTGCGTTTTCAATCGTTGTTGCGTAAGTTGCAGATAAATGCTTTTTAACGCTTTCTTGGAACGACACTTTATCGAAAGTTTTTTGCTGAGTTGGTTTCATTTCAGAAATCTCGCTTTTAATAGTTCTAATTCATCTGTGACATATCGTGCATGGTCACCATTAACTAAACATCCTCCCGTTAATACGACTAACTAGGAGTAGATGAGAGGGCGTAGGGGGCGTACCGATGTAAGGTTAGTGATCTGACTCTCATGTTCTAACTTCGAACAAAAAGTTGGAGTGACTAAGATCACAAGCTCCCGTTCGATAACTTAACGTTAATTGATGTGAGTTTTATTTAACCGGAATAAACTGATTAGCAAATCTGAGTTTGAGATCACGAAATTATTTTCCATATCTCATCTTTTACATAAATCTCAGTGTAAGACCGAACAAAGTCACATTCACAAACCATCACGCAACGTGAGCGAAGTCTCAAATTAAGGGCGTAGAAAGCCAAAAACATGCAAGACCGCAAGGTTTCTGAGGAGAATCATAGTCGGTGCCATTTTTCTTCACGTAACATAAGCACAGACTTAAGTAATTAGGCAGATGTGATTGGGCAACTCTTTTACGGTTTTAGAATCCCCAAAACATACGCCACGGAATAGGTGAAAAACTTCGATATGTGGATCCCTTCGAAACTGACTCGTCCCGGCCGCTTACATAATGCAATCCTACGACCTAGGGTTCTCGATCTGCTCCAGAACGCAGATTGCTATAAGCTTGTATTGTTCCGTTCTCCTGCGGGCTATGGCAAGACCACCATGGCTGCACAGTGGCTGTTAGATAAGCCGAATGTGGGTTGGTACAGCATCGATGATAGTGACAACGATGCCTTCCGTTTTATCAACTACCTACTCCAATCACTCAATAAAGCGACTCAAAATTCCTGTCCCAATGCCCAAAAACTGGCAGAGAAACGACAGTTTTCATCGCTGCATTCTTTATTGAGCGAAGTATTCGCCGAGATGTCGGACTATCATCATGAATGTTTTCTTGTTTTAGACGACTACCATTTAGTCAACAATGATGACATTCAAGAAGCAATGCGCTTTTTCCTCAAACACATGCCCGACAATCTCACGCTAGTTGTAACCAGTCGTGGTACACCACCCCTAGGTACGGCAAACCTTCGCGTTCGAGACTTAATGATCGAATTAGGTAATGACTCGCTGGCTTTTGATACCGAAGAGACGACGCGCTTTTTTAATCAGCGTGTTGCCGATGGTATTGATGACACAACGGCAGACAGTATTTGTACCTATGTAGAGGGTTGGCCTTCTGCACTTCAACTTATTGCGCTACAAGCCCAACATCAAAAACGCACGCTGGCGCAGTCTGCTGAGTCCTTCTCCCACTTTAATCAAGCCCATCTTTGGGACTACTTGGTTGAAGAGGTTTTCGACCTGTTAGACAAAGAAACTCGACAGTTCTTGATGCAGTGTTCAGTGCTTGACCACTTCAACGACGAACTGGTTTGTGCGCTAACGCAGCGTGAAGACGCACTGGGTATGATCGAATCATTAAATCGATTCGGTTTATTCATCTACCCGCTTGAAGGCGAAAAGAACTGGTATCGTTTCCATAACCTGTTTGGTGAATTTTTGGCACATGAGCGTCAAGCTCGAATCCCTCAACAAGAAGCAGAGTTGCACCGAAGTGCCGCGAAGGCGTGGATTAAACAAGACACACCACACCAAGCACTACGCCATGCACAGCGCGCTGAAGACCCAGAACTGATCATTCAAATACTGACAGACCACGGTTGGCCGATGTTCAACCAAGGCGAGCTTTCCTCGTTAGAGATGGCGATCAAGCAACTGACTACGGATCAACTTTACAGCGACCCTAAACTGTCCATGTTACGAGCTTGGCTAGCACAAAGTCAGCACCGCTACGAACAAGTAGGGACATTATTGGAAGAGGCTGAAACACAATATCAAGCTCGAAATATTGAACTCGATACTCAACAACAAGGGCAATACAACGCCCTGCGCGCGCAAGTTGCTATTAACAGCAATGAACCTGAAAAAGCCTTGGAATTGGCAGAGCTTTCGCTAAGTCAGCTGAACACCACCGTTTATCGTAGCCGAATTGTCGCCACGTCTGTTGTTGGTGAAGTCAATCACGTAATGGGCAACTTGAGCCGTGCACTGCCGATGATGCAGCAAACAGAAAAACTTGCACGCCAGTATCAAGTTTACCACCAAGCGCTTTGGGCAATTCTACAACAGAGCGAGATCTTAATTGCACAGGGTTACGTTCAAGCGGCATTCGAGCTGCAAGACAGTGCGTTCAAATTGATCGAAGAACACCAGCTAAAATACGTGCCTCTGCATGAATTCTTACTGCGTGTTAGAGCTCAAATATTCTGGTGTTGGAACCGATTAGATGAAGCGGAAGAGTGCTGTTACAAAGGCTTGGATATCCTTGGTCACCATTCACCAAGTAAGCACCTTCACAGCTATTCAATGCTGGCTCGTATTTCACTGAGTCGCGGTGAAATTGATAAAGCATCTAAGTTTATCGACCAAATTCAGCACCTATTGCGTCAATCGACTTACCACGTGGACTGGACGGCGAACGCTTCTCTTTCTTTGATTCTTTTTTGGCAAGTAAAAGGCAATAAAGAGGCGATACGTGATTGGTTGAATGTGGCTGTTCGACCTGAATCGGCAAGCAACCACTTCTGCCAACTGCAATGGAGAAACATCGTTCGCGCTCACATCATTCTTGAGCAGTATGAAGAAGCGGAAGAAGCGCTGACTTTCCTTAAGAGTGAAGCTCAGCGTTCACATCTGATTACAGACACCAACCGAAACTTGATCGTTGAAGCCGTGTTACGTACACAAATTAACGATGAAGACAGCGCACGCGTGCTACTTGAAGAAGCGCTTCATATGACTAACCAAACCGGTATGGTCGGCAACTTCTTAGTAGACGGCGGGACTATCGGACATATCTTGGATAAGTTGAGTAACAAGCCTGGCTTAGGTGACTTAGAACGCCATCGCGCTCAACAGATCATGAAAGATATCTCGACCACCCAACGCAGCCGCTCGGTTCACTTTGATGAAGACTTTGTCGAAAACTTAGTCAATCACCCAAACATTCCTGAACTTGTGCGCACAAGCCCACTCACCCAGCGTGAATGGCAAGTACTTGGTTTGATCTATTCAGGGTTCAGTAACGAGCAGATCGCTCAAGAACTCGATGTCGCAGGTACCACCATCAAGACTCACATCCGTAACCTTTACCAAAAACTAAACATTGCTAACCGTAAAGAAGCGATCAGCACAGCGGAGAATTTACTGCAGTTGATGGGGTACTAAACGATTCGAGATTGATTCGAGATTGATTCGAGATTGATTCGAGAAAAGCTTAAGCTAGTTGCCTATGGTGACTGGCTTTTTTTTCGTTTGGAGCATGGGGTTAATAGCAGATAGCTGATCATAAAGAGCCAAACGACAGACAAAAAAATAGCCAACCGCAATAATCGCGATTGGCTCTATATATTTGTGAACAAATCATAAGTTCACTAACAACGTCAGTTGGCTAGGTGACCCTCGGCTTAAGAAGGGTCAATGTATATAATGCAGTTAGCGTGCCAACTTTAATTCAGCCATTTTATAAGCCCTGCATCGCATAAAAACCTCTAATTCATGATGCGAATTGCAAAGTGCATTTGCATAATGCAACCAAGATGCAATATCGATAGAAAACAGGTTTCACTGCCGCCGATAATAATAAGACACCAAGCAGTTGTATTTTAAATGTAAGGCAGATGTTCACATCAACGTATTGCCTTACAATTAAAGAGGTAATAAAGCACCTCGCCAAAGGCATATTCATACTTTTTTTACACTAAAGTTTGTATACTGCACAAAATCACTCTCAACTCTATGAAGCAATGAACTACTTAAGTACTTTTTTCAAAGGCATGGCAATGGGCGCAGCCGACGTTGTACCTGGCGTGTCGGGCGGAACCATCGCATTCATCACTGGTATCTACGATACGCTACTAGAAAGCATTCGAAGAATTAACCCTAGCGTACTTGGACTATGGAAGCGTGAAGGTTTCAAAGCCGCGTTTAGCCACATCAATGGTTTTTTCCTAATTTCACTGTTCGCAGGCGTATTCACGAGCATTGCGACATTTGCAAAACTGATTTCTTGGTTATTAGTCACCCACCCAGTTCCACTATGGTCTTTCTTCTTTGGCCTTATCTTGGTGTCGGTTTTCCATATTCTTAAACAAGTAGAAAAGCGCGATATGATTCGATTCGTATTTTTGCTGCTTGGTGTCGCCTTCGCTTACAGCATTACCGTGCTTAAGCCGCTGCAAATGGAACCTACCGGTATCAATATTCTCATTGCAGGTGCGATTGCAATCTGTGCGATGATTTTGCCAGGTATCTCAGGGAGCTTCATTCTGCTATTAATTGGTATGTACGGCCCGGTACTTGGTGCCGTTAAAGAATTTCAGGTTGATGTACTTGCCCTATTCCTTGGTGGCTGTGTGATTGGCCTGCTGACTTTCTCTCACGTACTTTCTTGGTTATTGCGCTCATTCCGCGACTTCACATTAGTATTCTTGACTGGTTTGATGATCGGTACACTGCCGAAGATTTGGCCGTGGAAAGAAACGATCAGCTGGCGCACTAACTCTAAAGGTGAGCAAGTTCCTCTGATTCAAGAAAACTTGTCACCGTTTGATTTTGAAGCCGTCACTTCTCAACCTTCACAGCTAGTAATGGCTATTTTGATGATGCTTGTAGCGATTGCTCTGGTCCTTGGGTTAGAGAAATTTGCAGAGCGCAACGCTGACTAATCATTCAGCCAACTTCTGGAAAGCGTTTAGAACGGATAATGCTTAGAAAGACTAAGCTCACGCCCCTATGACACAGACAAAAGCGAAGCCAATGGCTTCGCTTTTTTAGTTCTACCATACGCACAAAATTACTTTTTGATACAAGCACATATTGAGGGATATGATAACATCGCCGCTCTTATAAAATTAGATGAGAACACGACATGCACTCTGCATTAAAGGTTGCAGCTCTTGGGATCGCTCTCGTGGCAGGCTTTTATGGGCCGCAAGCAATTCAGCAATTTGAATCAGCGATGGAGCGAGCCTCTGCTG
Organism: Vibrio tasmaniensis 1F-187; assembly: GCF_000272405.2. Classification (GTDB taxonomy): domain Bacteria; phylum Pseudomonadota; class Gammaproteobacteria; order Enterobacterales; family Vibrionaceae; genus Vibrio; species Vibrio tasmaniensis_A. The sequence goes on along the minus strand of NZ_AJZM02000402.1, from coordinate 70,549 downwards.
AGGTTAACTTAGATGATTACTGCATGCTTTCCACCACATCGTGTGAGCAAAATACAGTTGCGATGACACTTGATCGCGAGACAGCTCAACCTCTGGCTCCCACCAAAATCAAAGTAGTGTGGGAAGGCGCAGCCTCTGACACATTAATGCTGTCGCTTACAGGTTTAGAGATGGAAATGGGCTCGGCACGTTTTCAATTAAAAAACATTGGCAATAATACCTATGAAGGTGATGTGATTTTACCTGTATGTACTTTAGACAAGATGACATGGATCGGTGAGCTCACTGATGGTGTCGATACTGTAAATCCGGCAATAAGGATGGCAAGATGAGTAGAAATTGGTCGTTAGCATTGGTTGTCGCTTTTGTCCTTGGCTTTGGCGTTAAAAGTTATCTTGATGGGCAAAACGAAGCTCAAAAACAACACGCGGCAAAACAACAATTCTCCGCAACAACCCTTTTCGGCAAAGATAACCAGCCAACTGAAATCTTTGACCAAACCGATGACAGAATTCGTATCGTTTATTTTGGTTTCACACGTTGCCCAGATGTGTGCCCTACTTCTCTAGCAATGTTAGCCGGAGCACTTAACCAGATTTCTGATGAAGCAAAAGCCAAGATTCGCCCGATGTTTGTTTCTCTCGATCCAGAACGTGATGCCGCTGAAGCCTCATACGAATACGCACAATACTTCCACCCAATGATGGAAGGATTAAGTGGCCCGTTAGATGTGACAACAACGCTTGCACACAACTACGGTGTTATTTTTAGAAAGACCAAGCTTGAAGGTTCAGAGTTGGAATACACCCTAGACCACAGCTCATATTTCTATTTTTTAAAACCTGATGGCACGCTGATTACCAAAGTGCCGCATACGTTAACGCCAGCGCCAATTGTTGAAGTTATTAACACATTAACGCGCTAACGTACCAAGTCATCAGCGACGAGAAACAACGTGTACAAAAATAAAGAACTTAACGAATAAAGTTCGAACAAAAAGTCAGGTCCCAGACCAAAACAAAAAACTAAGGACAACAACATGAAGTTAAAAGCACTTGCTCTAGCAGGCTTATTGCTCACTCCTCTTGCTCAAGCGAATAGCGACATTATGGTTCATGACGCGTACGCGCGCGCAACCCCGCCTTCAGCAGTGAACAGCGCGGTATTCACGACTCTGATGAACCATAGCGATAAAGATCGCGCTATTGTTTCTGCAACAACACCAGCAGCAGGAAAGGTTGAACTTCATGATGTTATCGTTGATGGCGACGTAATGAAGATGCGTCAAGTTCAAGCGATCACCATCCCTGCAAATGGTAAAGCAGTACTTAAACCAGGTAGCTTACACATCATGTTGTTTGACTTGAAAAGCAGCCTAAAAGAAGGTGAACAAATCAAAATGACACTGACCTTCGCAAACGGTGAAACACAGACCTTTGATGCGCCAGTGAAGAAAGTGATGAGCGGTATGAAAAAGATGAATCACGATCATCATTAATCAGATTTACAACCGATGAAATAATTTAAGCCACGATGACTTCTCGCCATCGTGGCTTTTTGCTAAACTGAGCTCGCTTTTTATTCAAAGCCTGACCACATTAATAACCAAGGAGAATAGAAGATGATTGTAATGAAGACACTAAAACTGGCAGTAAAAGTAACGCGTTAACTTGTTTGGTTAATCCAACTTAAATACCGATCGACCAACTTATCGTCACTCTTTGACGACCGCACACTTTTACCCGGTTTACTGTTGATCGTAAGTGATCAATTCCTGCATGCCTGTAAAGCATGACTCAATCCGGGGTCCTATCTATTTGAATTCGACCCAAACTCAAAACATTTTTGACGTCTCGACGCTTTTAATCTCAGCAACTCTTTTTGGTCTCATTAACTCTTTTGATCTCATCAACAAATTGAGATCTCACAAGAAGTTAATGCTCTCATAAGACTTTAATGCAGTGATAAGACTTTAATGCTCTCACAAGAAAAGAAAGCTCGCACGTCTGGGTAAATAGACATGAATTCACAAAACGCATTTTCTAATCCAATGTCACTTCAACAACTTGGATGGCAACCTGTATTCCAACAACAACTGACACTCGAAGACTATGACCAATCCGTCATTGCTCGTATTACCGCGCACCATCGCAGCGGCTATACACTAGCGTCAGAACAAGGCGAAATCGTTCTCCCTATCCATCAAAACCAACCCTCAATGACGGTAGGCGACTGGGTAATCTTGAACTCTGAACTGCAATTCGGCCGTTTATTAGACCGTCAATCACTCTTCAGCCGTAAAGCTGCAGGTAGCCGTGTCGCCGAACAATATATCTCAGCTAACATCGACACGGTTTTTATCGTGGTTTCGTTAAATAACGACTTTAATCTAAGCCGTATTGAACGCTACCTAGCGCTCGCCAATGAAGCACAGGTTGAAGCCGTTATCGTACTCACCAAGAAAGACTTGTGTGATGACTACGAAGACAAAGTACAACAAGTGCAAAGCTTAGATTCTATGCTGATGATCGAAGCGGTGAATAGCCTAGACCAAGACTCAACTCAAGTCTTGTCGCCTTGGTGTAAAACGGGCAAGACTGTGGCTTTAATTGGTTCATCCGGTGTGGGTAAATCCACCTTAGTCAACTCATTACTTGGTGAGGCTGAACAAGCCACAGGTGGCATTCGTGAAGACGATAGCAAAGGCCGACACACAACCACATCACGATCGCTCCACTTGCTAACATCGGGCGGCTTACTGCTCGATACTCCAGGAATGCGAGAGCTACAACTTGCTGACTGCGCTGAAGGCGTGAGTGAAACCTTTTCTGATGTGGAAGAGTTAGCCATGCATTGCCGATTCTCTGATTGTCATCATGAATCAGAACCGGGTTGCAAGATACGCAAGGCGATTGAAAGTGGAGAATTGTCTGAGCGACGATTTGCTAACTATCGAAAGTTATTGCGAGAACAAGCCCGAAATGGCGCCTCGTTAGCGGAACAACGCGCCAGCAATAAGCAGCTTTCCAAGATGTACAAAACCGTACAATCAGAAGGCCGCAATCTTAAAAAAGCGTCTGACTAAGGTTTAAGGTTAACGGCTATAAGCTGTATTTAAGATAACCTAACTTAAGATAACTTTAATTTAAGACAATGAGCCCCATCGTGTTAATCACGTGGGGCTTTTGTTTCAATTTGATAATGGTGTGGTTATTTATGCACACAATGTTCTTTCCTATAGCCGTTTACATTTCTACATTTGCAGTGTTTTGAATCTATCAAATGAGAATCAGCAGATTTATAGCTCAATCAAAATACATTTATTTAACATTTAGCTCTAAAAACACCACATAGCGCAAACAATAACCCTAAAAGTAAACTATCCCTAGACACCCTCTTAGATCCCGCTAATATGACCGCCAATTCCGCTAGTGTATAGTTGGATTTGGTACAACTTCATAAAAAGATACATCACTATAATAAATTAACAATTGCAGGTATTTTATGCAAAATCACAACATGCTCGCCCGCATCGCTCGTGGAAATCTCGTTCTACAGATCCTTGCTGGTATTGTTTTCGGTGTCGTTCTCGCCATGGTTTCTCCTTCAGCAGCTCAAGATGCAGGCCTATTAGGTAGCCTGTTTGTTGGTGCTCTGAAAGCTGTTGCCCCAATTTTAGTATTCATTCTTGTTGCAGCTTCTATCGCAAACCAAAAGAAAGGTCAGCATACTCATATGCGTCCAATCATTGTGCTTTACCTGATTGGTACGTTCTCTGCTGCACTGACTGCTGTAGTACTGAGCTTCATGTTCCCAACCACTTTGACACTGGTTGCTGGCGCTGAAGGTGCTAACCCTCCTCAAGGTATTGCAGAAGTTCTTCATACGCTTCTATTCAAGCTTGTAGACAACCCAGTTAGCGCACTAATGAATGCGAACTACATCGGTATTCTTGCTTGGGCAATCGGTCTTGGTCTTGCTCTGCACCACGCATCTGCAACAACCAAAGCGGTTTTCGAAGACCTAAGCCACAGTGTTTCACACATTGTTCGCTTCATTATTCGTCTTGCGCCATTCGGTATCTTCGGTCTTGTTTCTGCTACATTCGCAACAACAGGCTTCGATGCACTGGCAAGCTACGGTCAACTTCTAGCAGTACTACTAAGCTCAATGCTAATCATCGCACTTGTGGTTAACCCACTGCTTGTATTTATTAAAACAAAACAAAACCCATACCCACTTGTACTGCAATGTATTCGTGAATCTGGTGTAACGGCATTCTTCACTCGTTCAAGCGCTGCAAACATCCCAGTGAACATGAACCTTTGTAAGAAGCTAAAGCTAGACGAAGATACTTACTCTGTATCGATTCCTCTAGGCGCAACGATCAACATGGCAGGCGCTGCAATCACCATTACTGTGTTAACGCTTGCTGCTGTACACACTATGGGTATTGAGATTGATATCTTCACTGCGATTCTACTAAGCCTTGTTGCTGCAGTTTCAGCATGTGGCGCATCGGGTGTTGCTGGCGGTTCACTACTGCTTATCCCGCTAGCGTGTGGCCTATTCGGTATTTCAAACGATGTAGCGATGCAGGTTGTAGGGGTTGGTTTCATTATCGGTGTGATTCAAGATTCAGCTGAAACGGCGCTTAACAGCTCAACAGACGTAGTGTTCACTGCGGCTGTATGTAAAGCCGAGCAAAACAAAGAGCTATAAGCCTTTAGCTGCTCTGAACCTAAACAGTTCTG
>NZ_AJZM02000402.1:46667-65776 GCF_000272405.2 Vibrio tasmaniensis 1F-187 | reverse complement strand
TAAGCTCTAAGCTCTAAGCTCTAAAAAGCAAATCGTACATAAACAAAAAGGGAAGCAGATGCTTCCCTTTTTTTTGTTTGAGTGCTTTACCCGCCGCAGTCAATAATACCTACCGTATGACTTAGCGGCTTAATGCAGTCAGTTATAACATCTACACTCATATAACATCGTTGGATTTTTTAAATTGTAGAACTACTCGTTTCAGTCATGTACAGAATACAGGTAATAACTCATAAACACGGTTTATTAATTGCTCTTCCAGTTAGACTCGACTGCCGGTTGGCTAAAGTCCAAAGAACCGCTATTAGAGTTAGCTTGCTTATCTTGTGATGCTCGATTTACGCTTGCCTTGTCACCATCATGGTTTTCAGCCGCCTGTTGGTGATTGTTGCCATTTAAACCTTGAGCACTTGAAGCTTGAGCATTTGAGGCTTCAGTATCCAAATCCGCCTTATCGACACCTAACTCATCACCCTCTTCGTCAGAGGCTTCTTTCACTTTCTTATGTACTGGGATATCGCGTTTGTAGAGCTTGTTGAGCGCTTTAACGATAGAGTGCTTGGTGATTGCTTCTTGCGTCAACTTGGTCATTATTGGCTTAGTCAGAGCCTGTAATCCCACAACGGCATCAACACCAAGATCCCCACCAACTTTATCTCTCAAGTACCTCGCATCCGCATAGCCAAAATGAGCCGATAAGAATAACCAGATATACGCGATAGCATTGCCGTGCTCACCATGGTCAATCCACGCCTCACCGGCTTTAAACATCGCTTCTGCACAGTTTTTTTCAGCTGCCGTTTCAAACCAGTAAACCGCTTCACGATGATTAGCGACAACGCCAACACCATTCAAATAGCTCATACCCAATTTGATTTTTCCGTCTAGGTTATTCTTTTCAGCCGCTTTTCTGAACCACATGAAAGAGCTTTCTGGAGAATAATCTGGGTTCTCTCTATCTAAACACCAATCCCCCATGAAAAGCATCGCTTCGGTGTTACCACTAACTGCAGACTCTTCAATATAGGCGCTGCCTTTCGGAAGGTTTTTCTCAACTCCGCGACCAAACACGAGTGCTTTACCCACCTCGAATTTTGCAAGCGGATCGTTATCCAGTGCTGATATCGCTAACTGCCAAAAATTGGCCTTTTCTCTTAAAATTAGGTCTTCTTTGCACTTCATACTCAGACGCACAATGCCGTACATGCCGTTGACATTGTCTAAATGGGCAGCTTTATCGTACCAATACAGAGCTTCCTTAAGATTGACTCGTTCGGCCTCTTTCGCCAAATATAAAATCGACGGCACATGCCCTGTTTCAGCCTTAAATTGACGATCTTTTTGCTCTTGGATACGTGCTTTTTCAATCGCTTTTCGGTAAGCGACAGCGCGAGCTTTACGTTCTTGTTCCAAGCGCTTTTTTCTTAGCGACAAAGAGACCAGCCAAACAGCAATCAGTATTAACGAAAGAGCGGTCGCACCAATTGCGATTCCCATTGTACTCATAAAATATTTTATCCTAACTCGGCTAATAGCACCCTACACAGGAAAGCAATCAACCTATAGCGAGCAGTATGTTTGAATGACAGGGAAAAGCGCAGTTATTAAAACGTTCCGCCCTAAAATGAATTTTGTTCAGTATCTCAGGAATACATAATGATAAAAAGCCTACGAGTATCTATCCGTCAGCACTCCATTAATGCTGTGATCCCGCTCGCTTTTTCTCTATAAGTCTTGGGGCGTTACTTATTCTATCTTATCTATCTTATCTATCTTATCTATCTTATCTAGCAGCTTATGGCCTAGCGACATAATTAACCTTGCTGCATCTTCTCCCAAATGGTCGGAGAGCCAATATAGTCTTGAACCGTAGTAATGAACTCTTTCACCAATTTGGTCTGCTTACGATGCGGATACACAGCATAAATAGCCGTATCAACCGTCGAGATTGCATAATCAGGAAGTAACGTAACCAAGCCCAATTCTTTCATTGAGGCATACAAGTTTGATTGATCAAGGAAGCCATAACCTAGACCATCTTTCACACAAGACACCATAGTACGAACATCACTGACCTTATAGTTGCCACGAATCGTTAGGCTTTGGAAAGTGTTGCCATGCGGCTCTTCACTGATACGCAGGTGATCAACCGTCATATCACCATTGGTATAGATAACCGCAGGTAAAGAGAGCAAATCTTGTGGCGTCTTCGGCTCACCGTGCTCTTTCACAAAGTCGTTCGATGCAACGAGCATAAAGTTACTGTCGGCAATCTTCTTGGCAATCAAGTTTGATTCAACGAGCTTACTGAAACGAAACGCGATATCAAACTGCCCTGCAATGATGTTGGCGATCTTGTCGTCCAATGACAGCACAATCTGAACATCCGGATACTTTCTCATGAACTGAGTAATAATAGGTTGCAGATATTGCTGACCAAAATAGATCGGCGACGTAATTCGCAGCACACCTTTGGGTTCAGACTGATATGAATCTGCAATGCCCTGGATCTGATTAATAGTATCTTTCAGCACATAGGTTTGCGCTAAAATATCTTCCCCAGCCGACGTCAACGAGAACGAACGAGTAGATCGGTTGAGCAACTGAACACCTAAATCTTGCTCAAGCTTTTTGATCTGTTTAGAGAGCGATGAGTTGTCCATATCGTGTAAAGTTGCCGCTTTGGTAAACGACCCTTGTTGAACCACATCTAAGAACAACAACAACTGGTTAGTATTTGGCAATGCGCCTCTCCTGAAATAAAACTCGACTAACGTTCATCTTTGGGGGTGTCCATCACAACCATAGTCGTAATCGATTGCACCTGAGCACATTCCCCAAGCACATCGGCATGAAACTTCTTATAGCCCGGTAGATCTTTTGTTTCTACCCTTAGCAAGTACTCGTTGGCACCAGTAATGTTGTGGCACTCCACCACCTCTTTTTCCATACTGACGTGCTGTTCAAATTCTAGCTGAGCCGCTTTGCTATGGCTCGACAAGCCAATCGAAACATAAGCTATAAAGCCAACGCCCATCAGGCCATTATCCAGAACCGCACGGTAACCTTGAATGATCCCTTTACGCTCGAGGTCCTGTACTCGCCTTAAGGTCGCTGAAGCCGACAATCCTATACGTTCTGAAAGCTCAATGTTGGAGATTCTGCCGTCCAATTTAAGCTCTTGCAATATCCTTTCGTCAAATCTATCCATAAGTACTTATTATTGTGCATTAAGTGATAATTGAGGAAATAAAAGCACATAATTGCCTCACTTTCCACCTACTATGTTTCTCAACACGTGAAAGTCATGACCGGTCAGTCACTTCGTTCATTTTACTGCTGGAGAATCACAATGCCTTTAGAACAACTTAGCGCACTTGCCTTGTTTGCGTTTGTCTCGACCTTCACACCAGGTCCAAATAACATCATGCTCATGACATCAGGAGCCAATGTTGGCTTTGCCCGTACCATTCCGCACATGCTAGGCATTGCTCTGGGTTTTGCAGCCATGTTGCTATTGGTTGGCTTCGGCTTAATGGGGATTTTTAACGCCTATCCGGTCTCTCACCAAATCTTGAAATACCTGAGTCTTGCTTACCTCGTGTACCTTGCGATTAAGATAGCATTGAGCGGCAAAGCCAAAAGCACCGAGGCTTACAAACCCATGACTTTCATTGGCGCAGCGAGTTTTCAGTGGGTGAATCCTAAAGGCTGGTCAATGGCGCTGACGGCAATTTCAGTGTACAGCAGTGGTAGTTCATGGTGGGAGCTCGCGATCATCGCCAGTATATTCACATTAGCCAATTTGCCTTCTGTGACATTCTGGACAGCGGCAGGTAAACAGCTCCAGCATTGGCTAACAACACCCGTTCGAATCAAAAGCTTCAACTATGGTATGGCAGGGTTACTTTTAGCATCGACGATTCCGATGATCTAATCGACTTACTTTATCTATTGATGGTTAGTACACCGGTGCTAACCATCCGTTTCTTTAAAAGAGCTTAATAATCTCGCTTAGCCATTGACCAAATGTCGCCTGCCCACTCGGCGTTAACGTCCAGACAAAAGCCACAACATTAAGTGACACCGTCACGAAAAATATAAGTCTAAATGGTTGCTTCTGCGTTTTATGACGCAGTTTATCTTGAGCAATTAACGCCCCTAACCAACCACCAGCAACAGAAAAAATATGCAGAGTTTTCTCTGGTACACGCCAATTACCATTGATTGCCGCTCTCTTGTCCTTCGCGTACACAAAAAACGTCACTATTCCGATAACTAAATACCACACCAAGAGCGCTTTTGAACTTTCTGAAAACAACGCAGATACCGCTACCAATACCAGATAAGTAATAGCGATTTGAATAGATGAAGACAACATCAACTCCTTTGGATAATGAACAACATAGCGTCACCATTCCACATTAAAGACTCACTAAGGCTATTTGAGGCGAATGAGTACAAACTTTTTTTGATAGGAAAAACAACCTACGAGTGAAGTGCCACTAAGCTCACATAAATAAGGCGTAGTTATCACCCCTAGCGACTACTCCTATCTTCTACGCCTATGGCTATGGCTAACCAACTGTATTTTATGAGCTATTGAACCAATAAAAAAGCGCGTTAACCACCACAATCCGTGATATCGACACTAGGTTTCCTATTTTTACGGATTAAAAATAACTTAATACATAAGCGTCACAAATAGTGGAGCATCGTTAAGCCTAGGATATTCATCTTCGTAAAAAATATGGATATCAAAACGTGAACGAAATAAATACCAATAAACACGAGATTCTACAAAGTACCTTGAAGATTGCAAAAACAACGAGCTTCAATATTGCGCAAACAAACACCTTTAAACGTTCAGCTTTAACTAAGGCGATATTGCCTCTCGTCACCGCGACCTTGATAGCAGGCTGTGGAAGCGACACTAGCAAAACAAACTCTGACAGCAATAGTCTATATAAAGCCGCTGAAAACGAAGTTGTTATTTATTACAAACGTGATGTTGCAGCGGCTCGCGCTTCTGGCTCGACCTACGACGGCTGGGGGCTTCATCTTTGGAATGGTGAAGGTTGTACGAGCACTGACTTAGTCGGCATGGGATTAGGTAACAATGGGACTGACTGGGATGTACCTTATGAATTCAAGGGCATCAATGATACCTATGGCGCCTACTACGTATTGAAAGTCGACCCAGATGCATCCGACCCTCATAAGTGCATCAACTTCATCTTGCATAATGGCGGCGATAAGGCGTTTGGCAGCGCCAACTCGAAAATTGATCTCACCAAACTGAGTCAATCTCAATCTGTATTCGGTTTCCATGGCAGCAGCGCGCTGTACTACGAACCGATTTCAGAACGCCCAGTTAAGATTGATGGCCAGAAGGCACATTGGTTGGACTCAAACACAATCGCTTGGGAAGCTGCAGACGGTGCCGATTCTCTCAAGTTGTTCTACGCACTCGATAACAGCATCACGATAAACGATGATAAGGCGATCGTCGGTGGGCAGGCCGTTGAACTCAAAAAAGATGGCAAGCTATCCTCTGCATTAAAAGAACGCTTCCGTCATCTAGCAAGCTTACCCGCTTTATCAATTGATGTTGACGACAGCACGCTGCGCACCATCTTGAAATCTCAGATCATTGTTGTTGCGTATAATGCGAATGGCGACGTTATCTCTTCAACTGAAGTTCAAAAGCCCGGCGTACTTGATGCTGTATTTGCCAACGAAGAGGCCGGTAACGCAATGGGAGAAACACTGGGGGCGATTGTGGAAGGCAGCACGACGACCTTCAAACTTTGGGCTCCTACTGCGCAAGATGTTGGGCTCGTCCTCTACAGCGAAGACCGACAAAGTTCAAAAGTGATCCCAATGACGGAAAGCTTGGAAACAGGCATTTGGGCAACGGATTCAATTTCTAACGCCGTGAATAGTTATTACCGTTACCAAGTGAAGGTCTACCACCCAACCACTGGTAATATCGAAACTCGCCTTGTGACCGACCCATACTCACTCGGCTTGTCGAAGAATTCAGCATACTCACAAGTGATTGACCTTGATGAAGCAGCACTGATGCCACAAGGTTGGGCTGGATATAAGCGCCCAACGGTGAAGAAAGACGAAGACCACGTACTGTACGAATCACACCTTCGTGACTTTAGCTTCAGTGATAAGTTAGGTACAGCAAGCTTAAACGGCAAGTACCTAGCGCTAACAGAAGCCGATCGTGAGTCAGTAAAACACTTGAAAGCTCTGAAAGATGCCGGTTTAACTACGCTTCATATCTTACCTGCATTCGATATCGCTACCATCAATGAAGATGATGCGAACCGCGTGGATATCACCGACACCGTTAGCAAACTCTGTAACGTAAAACCAACAGCGACTTTATGCGGCACCGAAGATGAAAACAAAACCATCGAAGCCGTACTCAACAGCTATAACTCTTCAACAGGCGATGCCCAAGCTCTAATGAACGATCTGCGTATGTTAGATAGTTTCAACTGGGGCTACGACCCATTCCATTACACCGTTCCAGAGGGAAGTTACGCGACAGATCCTAACGGTTCAAAACGTATTCTAGAATTCCGTCAAATGGTTAAAGCTGCGCACGACATGGATCTTAAACTGATCATGGACGTGGTTTATAACCATACCAATGCGTCTGGCGTGAACGATAAGTCCGTACTGGATAAGATCGTCCCTGGGTATTATCACCGCCTGAATGTGAACACTGGTGGCGTGGAAAGCTCAACGTGTTGTGATAACACCGCAACTGAAAACCTAATGATGGGTAAGTTGATGGTCGACTCACTCAAGGTATGGGCTGACGACTATAAGGTTGATGGTTTTCGTTTTGACTTAATGGGCCACCAGCCAAAAAGCGTAATGGTTGAAGCATTGAAAGAAGTGCGCAAGATCGACCCAAATACCCTGTTCTATGGCGAAGGTTGGGACTTTGGCGAAGTAGCAAACAACGCTCGCTTCGAACAAGCCAACCAGATCAATATGGCAGGCACCGAAATTGGCACCTTCTCTGACCGTTTGCGTGATGCAGTAAGAGGCGGTAGCCCATTTGATGGTGGTGTCGATTCTGAAGGTAAGCACCCACTTCGATTTAACCAAGGCTTCGGTAACTCCGCGTTTGCCAACGAAGAAACCAAAGTTGATCAAGATTCAGTCAACGGTCGTTTACACAACCAAGATCTTGTGCGCTTAGGCATGGCCGGTAACTTAGCCGAATACGTATTACTGGATTACAAAGGCGATACCAAACTGGGCAAAAACGTCGACTACAACGGCGCACCTGCCGGCTACACCAAAATGCCTTCAGAGAACATCTCTTACGTTTCCAAGCACGATAACCAAACTCTTTGGGATAACAACGCTTACAAAATCGCCGAAGGTACAAGCTCTGCAGAACGTGCTCGTATGCAGTCGGTATCGCTCTCGACCGTCATGTTGGGCCAAGGCATCCCGTTCATCCACATGGGGTCTGAACTGTTACGTTCTAAATCGATGCAGCGTGATTCTTACGACTCTGGCGATTGGTACAACCGTGTGATGTTTGATGGTACTGGCAATAACTGGAATGTTGGCTTACCTCGTGAAGACAAAGATGGTGCCAATTGGGAACTCATCAAAACCATCATTGCCGACAGCACAGCCAAGCCTGCAAAAGAGGATATTGACCTCACCAAGCAGCAATTCCTAGAGTTGTTAAAAATCCGCAGCTCAAGTGAACTGTTCCGCTTAGACACAGCAGAAGAAGTCATGAAGCGTGTCGACTTCCGCAATGTGGGCAAAGATCAAATCGAAGGCCTGATCGTGATGTCTATTGATGACGGAATCTCCACAGGCAAAGACCTAGATACTACCGCTGATGCGATTGTGGTTGTTGTAAACTCAACGAGTAAATCTCAATCGTTCAAGATCACGGGAGCGACGGGCTTTACACTCCATACCATTCAGAAGAACTCTGCCGATGACATCGTGAAAGGCGCCACCTTTTCCGCTGAGACTTTCACCGTACCGCCATTAACCACCGCAGTGTTTGTGCAAACTCAAGGCGCGTCACAAGGTGCTGGGTTATCGGTTGATAACTCACAAAAGGACGTATCTAAGATTCCGCCATATGGCAAAACGACCGTCTATGTACGTGGTGCAATGAACGGATGGAACCCGACGGACGCTTGGGCGATGAACTTCGTTGGTAACGGCGTTTACTCTGTCACTGGCGCTTTGGCTGTGGGTGAATATGGCTTCAAGTTTAGCGGTTCTACTTGGGGTATCTTGGATATTGGCTGTCACTCCGTCGACTTAGCTAAAGGCTCGATCAACATTGGCAGCGAAGGCGACTGTAAGTTGAATGTAACCGAAGCCGGCAACTACACATTCACACTGAATGCGATTCATCAACTCAATGACAGCGCAGAAAAAGCCGTGGTATCTGTGACGAAACAATAAGCTTCACATTCACATAATCATCACAGACGAGCCTGTTTTTTTGGGGAAAAGCGAGGGGAGGTATTAACCTCCCCTTTTTTTGAGCAGCCGCTCACATACCACAGCAACTACGCCCCGATTTTCTTACCCAAGGAGGATAAAGCCGCATTCTGATTAAGCTAGCCTCCTAACAATAACTTCTATATCAAATATAACGTCTAACACAGCTTCAACGACAAAGCCCTACACCTCCACTTCTCGAGATGGAATATAAGTATGTACAACAAGAAACATTCAATCTATCAAGTTTTTACCCGTTTGTTCGGCAATCAGAATACACAGAACACACCTTGGGGAACCATTGAGCAAAATGGCGTGGGCAAGTTCAGTGACTTCACCAATAAAGCGCTGACAGAAATTAGAGAACTCGGCATCACTCATATTTGGTACACCGGAGTACCACATCATGCTGTGATCAACGACTACAAGCACATCGGCATCTCAGACGATCATCCAAGCGTTGTAAAAGGACGGGCTGGCTCACCTTATGCCGTCAAAGATTACTACTCCGTAAACCCAGATCTTGCTGACAACCCAGCGCAGCGCTTACAGGAATTCGAAGCCTTGATCAAAAGAAGCCATGACAATGGTTTGAAAGTCATCATTGATATCGTCCCTAACCACATTGCCCGTAATTACCAAGGCTTGAATAACCCAGAGGGCGTGCGTGACTTTGGTGATCAAGATGACACGACGGTTGAGTATCATCGCAACAATAACTTCTATTACATTCCTGACAGCACATTTGAACTGCCCGAGATCGAACCTGCGTTCATTCCTCTTGGTGGCGAACAACACCCGAATTTAGCCTCACCGTTTCTTGAATCCCCAGCAAAATGGACAGGAAACGGATCGCGCTTGAGCAAACCTAACTTCGATGATTGGTATGAAACCGTAAAAATTAACTATGGCGTGCGACCAGACGGTTCAAAAGACTTCCCTGAACTACCGAATGATTATGCGATGCGTGATCACCTCGCCCACTACCATTTCTGGCAGCAAGTTGATATGCCGGATTCATGGATTAAGTTTCGAGACATCGCATTATATTGGTTAGAAAAAGGTGTCGATGGATTTCGCTACGATATGGCAGAAATGGTACCGGTCGAATTCTGGAGCTATCTCAATTCATCAATCAAAGTAAAGAATCAAGACGCCTTTTTGATGGCGGAAGTGTACCAACCGGACCTTTATCGTGATTACATTCGCATGGGTAAAATGGACTATCTGTATGACAAAGTCGATCTTTACGACGGCCTAAAAGCAGTCATGCAAGGTAAGGCTTCAACGGCAGTCATCCCTGAGATCCAGCATCAAATGATGGACATCGAACACCACATGATGCACTTCTTAGACAACCACGATGAGCAGCGTGTCGCGTCTCCTGAGTTTGTTGGTAACCCACACATTGCCAAACCAGCCATGTTAGTCAGTGCGCTATTAAGTAGCTCTCCCACCATGATTTACTTCGGGCAAGAAGTCGGCGAATCGGGCGCGGAGAACGCAGGCTTTGGGCAACCTTCTCGCACGTCTATATTTGACTACATCGGTGTTCCTCAACATCAAAAATGGATGAACGGAGGAAAGTTCGATGGTGGACAGCTCAACGATGACGAAAAGCAGCTCAGATTCTTCTACCAACAAGTGATGACGTTTTCATTGAACCATTCATCGATGACCGGAGCGTACCAAGATTTACACCAATCCAATCAACTAAGTGATTCTGTTTATGCTTTCTTGCGTTTTGATAATCAAGAACTGGTTATCGCCGCGGCTAACTTCAGCCAAAGCAAAACGGATCACATCCAGCTGAAGGTGACGGCAGAGGTTATTCAAAAACTAGGCATTGCTGACGGAAGCTATACGCTCAAAGAACATATTGAAGGCGCCCAACAACAGACGCTGTATGTGGAAAACGGTGTCGGTTACTTCAGTGCAGAATTAAAACCCCTAGCCGCTTTCGCTTGGGTGTTAACCCTTTAATCAATCGTTCTAAAAGTAACCAGCAATGACGGCGTTAAACAAGAGGAAACGGTACTTAACGTCGTCTTCGGATAGGAGCGCACTAATGTGCGCTCTGAGTTATTGCAAAATAAACACTGCGATACGCTGGGTATAAAATACCAACCGAGCATCCTTTGTGCTCCGTGGGGCCTCACTTGCGTTCAATGGTATGTATATGATCATGTTAAATACTCCTGTAATTTACATAAGCGCCCATGCGCTCACTACTATATTTATTAAATTACGCCAAAATGACGTCCAAACAGCTTGTTTATTTGCCTTTTCAGCGGAGTAAGGACAATAATATCGCCACCAACGATAACGCTCATCTGTCTATCTCCAGTTCAGTCAACTCTCGTCTGACTTATCTTTGCCCCTTTCTTCGTTAGATCTTATAGTGATTCATATCTTGTAAATTTGAGTTTACCCTACTCAAACTTATCTGAGCGAGTTGATGGATAGAGTTTCCATTATTCGGTAAAATTGTGCTGCTTATCTTTCATGGTTTTTCTATAACTTATTGATTTTAAATTAATTAAACATGAAAGATACAGCGTTTTGGAAGGGTGGAAAGACGACGATTGGTCGTCTAATAAGCGTTAGTCATTTCATTTCATCAACCTTACTTTTCGTTGAGCAGTAAAGGTGAATCGATTTACCTCACATTTTTTTGACTGATGATATGTAATATCAATAGTTTGTATGTGTTATGACGTAACTATGATTAATTATAAGAAAAAAATTTATCTACTATCTCTATGTTTACTTTTTGGCTGTAAGACAACGGAGCAAATAGTACAAGAGCGTGAGGTTGCTATTTCCAATATGGATAACTTAGATATATGTTACAACCTAGGAAAACAAGATGATTTCAACTACTGGAAGCTTATTAAGAATGAACAGTTCCATAGGAAAAATACAACTCATTCATGGGATGTTCCGAATGATCTGTGCAACAAAGCTATTGAGATGGGTAGAGCGGCTCTACTGAAAAGCGAGATGCGAGAGCAGAGACACAGAGATGAATTAGTCGATACTATTAATAGTGCCTCTAAGTCAATAAGTGATGGGTATAAGAAATCGGCAGATGCCTATGGCTCGCAAACTAGAACAACCTGTCAAAGCTACGGCTCTGAAACCAACTGTATTTCATATTAGTGAATGGCTAATAAACTGTTTAAGAGTGATTTTCAACGCGCGGTATTTTCACCATGCGTTGTGTTTAGTATGGCGTGCGAAAGCATTTGTATTGCGTGTCTAACGCCTTAATTAGGTGTTAAATTACAGAGGCAAGAATGAAGAAACTAGTTATTGTTTTGTTGGCAACCTTCCCATTGTTTGCATTATGTGATGACTCCAAAAAGTACGAAGAGCTACTTACAGGTTTCAAAGAGTCTCAAGCATACAAGAGCGTAGCTATTGGTGTTTGGGATTGCGTTTCCCTGTCTGATAAAGATGTTGTCTCAGTGTTAAGTTTACAGCCAGATCATATGGTCTATTACAATGCGCTAGACAAGTATTATTTCTCCCTGCAAGACAGCAGTGATAAAAAACGTGTAACGTTACTTGAAAGAGGCTTGAAGGCAGTCAATAAAATAAAACACAGCACAATGGCTGACGAATTGGAATTTGATTACTCTACTCATATTGTTAGCTTCAAACCATTTGCTAGTGCATATGGTAATTTTTCAAATTATCAGTGTACGAAACGAAAGTAATTTAACAAATGATCTGCTCCAGTCAGGCTGGAAACCAAGTTAAGTGATTTTCCATACTTCTAGTTATTCATAAATTGCTAATTTAGGGGAAGCCATAACACACTTTTGTCCAGAGACGTGTTATGCCGCCATGCTTTGGGACAAGAACGCCTTAGTGCTATGACTCTAAAACGCGTGTGCCTCAAAATCCGTCAGAGTTAAACCCATACATATCCTGTTCCTGTTTTTCACCAGATTATTTAGTCGTGAAGATCTCGATACGATTGAAATTAATGTGAGGCGGATGATATAAATGTAACCTTTAAATGCAGGAATTAATAAATTTAGATATGGTACAAATGGATAACTTTCCCACCGTAGGACTTAAAACCTCGTTACCCATAAGCATATTGGCACTTGCCATATATTACCTATGGGGCGACATGGGTTTTAATGATCTTCGAGGCCTTTTTTGGGTGGTGGCGTTTGTGATGATGCTTACTTTAAAGAAAAGTGAAAATAGCCTCTTTTCAGTAACTCCACAAGTTTCCTCTTTTACTCATCATGTATTCCCAATTACTGTGCTAGCGATTGGCGTGGCTTGTATCACGTTGTTCTATATGGAATTTATCCGGAAATATATCACGGGGCAAGAAGTCGACTATATCGTAGGATTTCTCGTTAGTGGTGAACTGGAAGTAAGCGAGAAACTAAATTATCTTTTCGAAACCGTTATATTAGCTCCGTTATCAGAGGAGTTTTTCTTCAGGTTTATCTTGCTAAGTAGCATATGCTTACTTTTGAGAAACAAGTTTGTAGGCGTAATTTTATCGTCACTCTTATTCGCCTACGGCCATGAAGACCCTGTCGTTGCTTTTTCTCTAGGTATCACTGCATCAATAGTTCTACTGAAATACATGAGTATATATAGCGCTATAATTTTTCATACGATTTATAATTTGTGGATATATACAGTGGAAGTTTTTATCGTACCCGCATTTTTCTTTAATGATTGGGACTTTGCACCAAGTGGGAACATCGGAACAACCGTTTCTATAATGGCATTAGCTGTATCTTTTTTGGCACTATTGATTATTAAACGCAAGGAAAAATCAATACAATAAGGTTTTAGTAACCGCTTCATCACTATAAGGACTGAGGCAATAATCAATGAAATCACCACACTTATCGACACCTCGATAGTAAAGTTTCTGACACATTTATGTCCAAAAACGAGCCAGCACGATCTCTGTTACCTCACCCCTTTCTAAGGTTAACCGCTCCCGATTACATTCCACTGGTTTACTGTTTTTCCATTCGCTTTTTATGGTTAAAATGCCTTATGGTACAAACAATCGAATTATAGATACTTGCGGGCTTTGCCAAAGGTATTCCCCATTTACACGAAAAGACTGATTATGAATTTTGATATCAATGCACTGAAACACCACCAACTGGTCGAAGATGGTCAACTAGAAGGGTGTTACCTTCATCAACCAGCACAGGGCAGCCAGCAAGACGATGACGCTGTTTTAGCAGAGCGCCAAGCGCTAGAAAAATTGGGGTATAAGGTAGTACAGGTACAAGCTAAAGGTGGGGCAACAACCTTTGCTGAGGCTATGCAAAAGTTTGCGAAGAAAACAGGTCACCAGACCAAAGAGTAAGCGAATGGGTGTAGAGGGGCTTTCTATTACGGCTGATAGCCTTTGGATTTTAAAGCGAACACAACATAAAGCTTTTAACAACAGCCACTTAACTCGAATTAAAACACACCCTGTAAGTCACTAAACGGGGTTATAAGTACATCAGCTAAATCTCTGCTATAACTCTATTTATGTATGATGCAATAATCAACGAGAGCCATTGATATGTCTTGTTTTTGCCTTAATAAGACCAGGCCTATAACCGTGCCATTATTCACCTCATAAAACAGCCTAAAGCCCGATTTTTTGAACTCTCTGATACTAGTGACCCCCAACCCTACAAGCTCAGAACATCTAGAGTACATGTCAGGGTTATGGCTCACATTTTCTTCAAAGGCATCTAAAAGACTCTCAACCCCTTCAATGACTGATTTTTCATCATTCCATTGAGTTAGGTGATCAATCGAATCATTTAGCGAATTTTCAAATGTTTCCGTGTATTGAATTTCTACTTTATGAGTCATATTTACCTTTGTTACTTACGGGCAGCTAATCGACTTCTTAAATCTCTAGACGAAGTTACACGATCTTGAACAACATCATTTTTTGCAAAGCTAACCAGTTTCATTAGCGCAATGGCATCTTGACGTTTTTTATGGTCTTCATACGACTCAACTACATACGTAGGTTTTCCATTTTGCGTGATCGTTAGTGGTTCACTTAAAGGCAAGTTAGCCGCATTTTTTTTTAAGAAACTGACGGTTTCTACATTTGCTGTGTCCATAATCACTCACCCTGTTTGTATTTGTTGCTTTAGTTAGTTGAATGTCATCACTCATTCAATAGCTATATTGTACTACCAGATCACTGCAAGTTCAAATTTAGACTTTATTTAAACCACCTTGCACAACCAAAACAGGACGCTTACCAAAAGGAGTTTCGTATTTCATGTAATGCTTAATCAAAATTGGCTTTTTGTAAGATCTCAATGAACGTCTTGATCTTGAGGTCTTCCGCTCCCTGTTTCGCGTAGAGGCCAACGTTTCCTAACTTAGAGTCATCAATCAGTAAGGTTTCGAAGCCTTTGTCTTTCATCCAGTCACACATTTTATGACTGTATGGCATGACAGCATTAGACATTCTCAACATATCTAAACTCGCAAAAAGAGAGTCAACGTCATAGACATCTCGCCCAACCATCTCAGTATCACGCCCGCCAGGCTGTGAATTTACGTGGTCAGACAGTACAGAGTTATGTCGAGAGTGATCGGGGGTCACTTGGAGTATTGGAAACGCCAACACCTCACGCCTTAACAAGATCGGGTCTAAGTGCTTCTTCGTTAGCAATGGATGGTTAGCTCGAACAAACACCGCTTCTTTGTCTTGAAAGAGTGGGTAAAACGTTACTTTGCATCGCTCATGCAGCCCATAGATTTCATGGCCAACAAACAAGTCGATATCGCCTTGAACCAAATGGTGCATCAAAGACAAGTTGTTACCGAACTCCAAATGTAGCGAGCCCATTCGTTCTTGTTGCTTGTATTCCTCAACCGCCTTGCAAACAAATTGTTCCCACCAAGCTTCCCCAGTGCCGAGCTTCAATTTACCGGATTGGCGCTGCTGCATGTCGGTAAAGCGGTGCATTAACGACAGATGCTTTTCTTGCTGTTCTTGTGCAAACTCCCGAAACAACAACCCGTACTCGGTAAGCTCAACGCCTTTTGACTTACGAGTAAAAATAGCCACACCAACATCACTCTCTAATTTCTTGATCGCAGCGGTCAAGGAGGGCTGGCTAATATTCAGCTTTTCCGCGGCACCTTTAATACTGCCAGTATGCGCAACCATCAGAAAGTATCGGTATAGCTTGTTCATAGGATTCTCTTAGTTTGCATTCGATCACAAAATGCGAGGTTAGAAATTCAACAAATTAAACCACTGAACACAGTGCGCAGCGGATAGAGCTCATGATATAGGATTTTTCTATAGAGAGCATTAGTAATGCTATTTCCCAGTGTAAGATGAAATCACTATAGTAAGGTCAATTAACTTATTAAGTGGACATTGAGATGGAACAGAAATGGTGGCATGACGCAGTGGTCTACCAAATTTACCCGCGTAGCTTTTTAGACTCGAATAATGACGGTATCGGTGACCTAAATGGAATCATCAGCAAACTCGATTACCTTAAAGAACTGGGCATTAATGTCATTTGGCTCTCTCCTGTTTATCAATCTCCAATGGACGATAACGGCTACGACATCTCCGACTACCAAGCGATTGCTGAAGAGTTTGGCACGATGGAAGAGATGAAACGACTGATGGGTGAAGCGAAAGAGCGTGACATTAAGATTGTTATGGATTTGGTGGTAAACCATACGTCAGATGAGCACCGTTGGTTCGAGCAAGCACGCTCTTCAAAAGACAATCCGTATAGAGACTATTACATTTGGCGCGATGCAAAACCGGATGGCAGCGCACCGGATGACCAAGGTTCTATCTTTGGCGGAAGTGCTTGGCAGTGGGATGAACTCACACAACAATATTACTTCCATCTATTCTCGAAACGTCAGCCAGATTTGAACTGGGAAAACCCGAAGGTTCAAGAAGAAGTTCATACTATGATGAACTGGTGGATTGACCTTGGCATCGGCGGCTTCCGCTTAGATGTGATTGATCTTATTGGTAAGGAGATCGATAAAGGAATCACTGGTAACGGACCAAGGCTGCACAAGCTATTACAACAAATGAATCAGGCGACCTTTGGTAACAAGGATTTGTTAACCGTAGGAGAAACTTGGGGCGCAACACCAGAAATAGCCAAGCTATACAGCGGACAAGGTAAAAATGAACTTTCTATGGTATTCCAATTTGAGCACATTACCCTGACATGGGAAAACGGTGACAAATGGAACCCTATTTCGCTTGATCTTCGAGAGTTCAAAAATGTGCTGACCAAGTGGCAGCTAGAGCTGGCCGATGGTGGTTGGAATTCCCTTTTTTGGAACAACCACGATTTACCACGTTTGGTTTCAAAATACGGTGATGACAAACACTTCCGAGTTGAGTCAGCAAAAATGCTGGCGACGTGTTTGCACTTCTTAAAAGGCACACCTTACATTTATCAAGGTGAAGAGATTGGCATGACCAATGTCGCTTTTGACAATCTGGACCAATATAAAGATATTGAAACGCACAATTTCTATAAAGTAAAAACGGAATCAGGTGTTACTCATGAACACATGATGGACGCCATTCACGAGAACAGCCGTGACAACGCTAGAACACCCATGCATTGGAACAACCAACCAAATGCAGGCTTCTCTGACGGAACACCTTGGATTGAGCTGAATCCAAACTACCCAGAGATCAACGTCGAAAGTGCGTTGGCTGATCCAAGTTCCATATTTTATCACTACAAGACATTGATAGAGTTACGAAAAGCTCACCCAGCGATTGTCTACGGTTCATTCATTCCTGTTTTTGAAGAACACGACAAGGTTTTCGCCTACGTACGTGAGTTGGATGGTGAAAAACTGTTTGTAGTTTGTAACTTCTCAAACGACAACCTGACACTGGATATGCCTGAACAATACCAAACTCAGACGCTTGATTGTCTGATCAATAACTATCAAACGGTCACTGAGTTGTCAGCCAAGCTTGAACTGGCACCGTATGAATCATTTGCTGTAAAACTGTAATCATACGTTAAACTCAACACACCAAAGGCAAGGTTCTCCTTGCCTTTTTTATTGCCCAAAGCCATCGGTTCTCTCCAACATTTCACATCTTAACCTAAGCAACCTAACGCTTAGTTTTGGATGGCTTTCATCACCCAAAAATAGTTTGAGCCCGCCTTCACATTTCTCTATACGCGCCACTTCACAAAACTATGGCGATCGCCTGTAAAACAGCACTGTATCGGCATTGCTATAGCTTTTTACTATATCAAAGGTGCGTTTACCTATTTCTCAAAGGCTAAATTAGTCGATATTATTTTCAGCAGATAATAAGAACTGATAGAAGTGATTATCGTTATGGATAACCTTCTGAATATGGAATGAAATTATGAAACCTCTATTAAAAACACTGTCTATTTGTACCCTTGCTGCTCTTTGCAATGCACCGGCTTTTGCTATGGAAGAAGGTGAAATCACAATCTGGATCAATGGCGATAAAAGTTATGCCGGTCTTGCTGAAATTGGTAAACAATTCGAAGAAGATACCGGTGTAAAAATTAACGTTCAGTACCCAGACTCACTGGAAGCTAAATTCCAACAACACGCAGCAACAGGCGGCGGCCCTGACATCATTTTCTGGGCACACGACCGTTTTGGTGGCTACGCAGAATCAGGGCTACTTCACGAACTTAATCCAAGTAAAGAATTCAAAGAAAAGCTTGTCGACTTCAGTTGGGATGCGGTGACAGTCAACGGTAAAGTTGTGGGCTACCCTCTAGCAATCGAAGCACCTTCTCTAATCTACAACAAAGACCTACTTCCAAACCCACCAAAAACATGGGAAGAGCTTGCTGACATTCAGAAAGAAATGGCTAAGCAAAACAAAAAAGCCATCATGTGGGATGTGAAAAATGCGTACTTCACATGGCCGATGATCTCTGCCGGTGGTGCCTTCGCGTTTGAAAAAACAGCAACAGGCTATGACGCTAAAAGCACAGGTGTTAACAATGCAGCGGGTGTTCGCGGCCTTCAATTCTTAGTTGATATGGTAAACCAAGGGGTAGTTAACCCGAATATGGATTACTCAGTAGCAGAAGCAGAGTTCACCAATGGCAATGTGGCAATGACCATTAATGGCCCTTGGTCTTGGGGTAACTTAGACAAGCTTGGTGTTAATTATGGCGTTGCTGAACTGCCGACATTAAATGGCGGTAAAGGTAACCCATTTGTTGGGATCCTAAGTGCGGGTATCAATGCTGCGAGTCCAAATACTGATCTTGCTGTAGAGTTCTTAGAGAACTACCTATTCCAAGACGACGCTCTGAAAACTATGAATGATGACAAGCCTCTTGGCGCGGTGGCACTAAAGTCATTCCAAAAAATTCTTGAGAGCGATGATCGTATCAAGTCAACCATGACAAATGCTGAAAACGGCGAAATCATGCCAAACATTCCGCAAATGACGGCTTACTGGTTCGCTGAAGGTGCGGCTATCGATAACGCAATGCAGGGTAAGCAAACCGTTAGAGAAGCGCTAGACACAGCAGCAAAACAAATTACCAAATAAG
>NZ_AJZM02000402.1:0-46646 GCF_000272405.2 Vibrio tasmaniensis 1F-187 | reverse complement strand
TTTCTTCATATTAATAACCCTTTCCTCATATTAATATCCTATTGTCCTTTGGCACAGCGCATGCTGTGCCTTTTTTGTTTTGGAAATCAACTCGCTATGCAAATCCCTACTCTTTACCTAAAAGGTACGTTCAATGGTTGGGGGTTAGACACCCCATTGTTCAAAGAGCAAGACGGCTCCTACAGAGCAAACCTATGTTTATCTACCGACCTTTATCGCTTCAAAATTTCGGATTCAGATGGCACCAAGCAATGGACACTTTCAGGGCATGAAAGTGAAGCCACTCTCTGCGAATTGGAACAAGCAATGCCGCTTATCAATACACAAGGCATTGGCAATGATCTACTGCTCTCTCCTGCAGTCGCTGGTCAATACTCCTTGAAGGTGCAATTTGGCTCTTCGACGCCAACGGTCACCGTAACCAAAGGGGAATACAATGACCTATCAACACCTCAACGAGAGCCTATTGATACTCACCTGATTGAGGCTGATATTGAGGTTGAGGAGTCGCAGCCTCACTGGCAACACCCTGAATTTGCAATGCCACATGACCAACTATTCCAAAAGCTCATCATCTCAGAGACACAGTCATTCCCGTTTGTGTTTGGGGATAATGTCGATGGTTACTATCATGGAGCAACCTATAGCTATGTAAACGGTGGTAAATATCGTCACCACCAAGGTTGGATACTGGGAACCTTCGCCAGCTATATCGACGGCAAGTTCAATAACAAGTTAGAGGCAGAGCGTGCCAGCCTGACGCCTTATGGTATTGAACATCATTATGATCATAGCCGAGAGTCGTTGAGCCTGGTTCAAGGTTCCAGACTTGTATCACTCACTGTGTCGTCAAACAAACCGAGCGCTTTAAGCTTAATTCCAGAACTCAACATACCGACCACTCACTCTAAAGTTCATACCTCAGACTCAAACATCGTCATAGAACTCAGCCCTCAAGTTTGCCCAGACGGCTGCCCAAGGTTTGTCGCCATCGCAAGCAATCATGCTGTACATGCACGAGAGATCTCGCTAGACGCTCACCCTGAACTTCGCGACCTAGTTCAGCTCTCAGAGAGCAATACAAAACTCATGCTCACGACGTCAGATAAACAAACTGAACTTGTCGTCTACCTCGGCTTTGCTGAAACTCTTGAAACCGCTAGCTCATTGGTTAATCAAGCGATCAAAAATAACGAACACGTTCTTCACCAACAGCGGATTTATGAGTTCTTAACCAATAATTATTTGTGGACCAACGACCTTGAATACAACCAAGCCGTCATGTGGTCGCGCCTTGCAAGCCGAACCTTTGTGAGTCATGAGTTCGGCACGGGCATTTGGGCTGGATTACCTTGGTTCAAGGACTGTTGGGGCCGCGACACCTTTATCGCGCTGTCTGGTACAAGCCTGGTAAATGGTTTATTCAATGAAGCAAAAGAGATCATTGAAAACTTTGCGTCCATGCAGATGCTCGACGAAGATTCCACAAATTACGGACGAATCCCGAATCGAGTGACGAGTAAAACGAACATCATTTATAACACCACCGATGGTACTCCTTGGATGATTCGTGAAGCCCTTGAGTACATCAACTACTCTGGCGATGTGGCGTTCGCTAAGGCCATTTACCCTACTCTCAAGCGTTTCATCACGGGTGTCGAAAAACACTACTTGAATGAAGATAGCTTGAATAAAGATGGCTTGAACGAAGATTATTCGAATAAAGACAGTCTGATGGCACATCGCCACCCTGATACGTGGATGGATGCAAAAATTGATGGGATGACACCTTGGTCTCCTCGTGGCCCTAAAGCCAATGACATCCAAGCTTTGTGGTTTGAAAGCTTAAACTGCGCTATTCAACTCGCTATTCTGGTGGGCGACTCTGAATCAGAAAAGAGCTGGACAATCCAAGCTGGAAAAGTGAAAGAGAGTTTCGCCACCAAGTTTTGGGATGATACAAACCATCGCCTAGCCGACCATTTATCGCAAGGTGATGTGCCTGATTATAGCGTGCGTCCGAATCAGTTGATGACGATTTCAATTCCTCAGAAAAGTCCGCTGAATCAGAATGAAAGAGAGCAATACATCGTCAAGAACGCGGTAGAAACGCTATTGTTCCCATGGGGGATCTGCTCCTTACAACAAGAGCATGTCGATTTTCATCCTTATCACGACAATCAAGCCATGTACCACAAGGACGCGGCTTATCACAACGGGACGATCTGGGGGTGGAATTCGGGCTTTACTATTACGGCGCTCAACAAGTTTAAGCAGCAAGAACTCAGTTACCAGCTATCCAAAAACTTGGCAAAACAAATCCTTACACAAGGCTGTAGAGGGACAATGAGTGAAAATTTGGATGCTTTCCAAGAAAGTGACCGCGACCTTGTAGAATCAGGGACGTTTGCTCAGGCCTGGTCCGTTTCAGAATACGCTCGTAACGCGCAACAGGACTATTTGGGATATTGCCCACGCTTATTGGACAATCAGATACACCTAACACCAAACTTCCCAAGTTGTTGGAGCGAATTAGTGACTTCGTTGCCTTTTGGTCAAGGAAACCAGCTACGACTGTCATTTGAATCTAAAAATGGGATTTCTCATTACAAGATTCAGTCAAATCTAGAAGATACGGTAAGTCCCGAAATCACGTTGGTGCTTACGCTAGACATAAACCATGAGTCTGTTGCCGTAATCTCGACACCATTAACACAATCGTTGGAGATCATGATCGACAGTCACCAACAACAGGTCACAGTTAACGACAAACAAGCGCAGTTTGAGATTCAGCTAAAGCCAAATAACGCCATCTTACGCGATTTACAGTTTGCCAAGCCCGACTTTGCAAGGCAACACAACAGCTTGATGAGCAAGGACTACTTGTTGAACAAGCGCAATAAGCAAAAATTGTCAGCAGCCAAGGACTAGCTTTGCTGATACTAAGCCTATCGCTTTATAGACGTATAAAGTGATACGGCTATAAAGCGATAAAAAAGCAGGCCTAATACACCGGTTACGAAGACAAAACGGAGTTAGGCCTTCTTTTATTGTCTAAAAATAAAGTCGATAAAATCCGGGAATCGCAACGACCAAGCCAGTTCATTGTGTTGATGACCTTGCCCTTCTTGATAAAACAGCGTCACGTTCGGCTTTTGAGTGAGTAACGTGTTCATTGCCCTTGAACCACTCAGATAAACGTCAGCAAAATCTACGTTTGCCTCTTCACGAGCTTCATTCGTTCCCATATCCATATATATTTTCGTTGGAGACAGAAAGTTAAACTCTTTCATATACTCGAAGTATGAGGATTTATTGAACCAAAACGCCGGAGAGAAGACCCCAAGCACGCCAAAAGTATTCTGGTACAGTGAGCCACCATATAAGCTAATTAGCCCGCCCATTGAACTGCCAGCAAGGTACGTAAACTCTCGGTTCGGCTTTGTTCTGTATGTTTGGTCTATATAAGGCTTCAATGTTTGACAGATAAACGCTATATACTCGTCCCCTTCACCACCAAATTTAAGTAGCTCATCACCAACACCCAACTCTTTTATCTCTTGGTTAGCGCGCCAAGGCGAATACTCATTGTAACGCTCCATGCCATCACGCTCATGACTGCTGTCGATAGCGACAACAATTAACCCGGATAACTTACCGAGCCTTTGCATCTCATCGAGTGTCGTTTGTGCATCCCAACACATCCCATACGTCGCTGTAGACTTCTCAAAGACATTCTGCCCATCATGCATGTATAAGACAGGATAAGCGTGCTCTGTTTGGTGATACCCCGCAGGAAGGTAAATGCGGAGCGTTCGAGTTCGATTCAACTGTGGAATAAAGAACTCATCGATAATAATCAATTCAGATTGCATAACGACCTCTAAACTTGAAGTGTCTATAAATTCAGATATAAAAAACGCCCCTTTAAAGGAGCGTTCTATCTTTATTTCTATCTCTATCTAAGCGACTAAGATACTGGGCTGCTAAGCCATTAAGCCTACTAAGCTATTAAGTTCTTAAGCTCTTAAGCTCTTAAGCTAACAAGCTAACAAGCTAACAAGCTAACAAGCTATTTTGCGTTGACGGCTCGCACAAAAGCTTCTTGTGCACCTTCAACATTAAGCGCCTTCGCTTCATCTAACAAACCTAAAGCTTTCGGTATATCACCTGACTTCACCGCATTTTGTATAGCAGACAAATAGAAGTCTTTTGTCTCTTGCTGCACACGTATCTGCGTGTCTGCTTTCTTCGGTACAACAGCTGTTGCAGTCGCTGCCAGAGCGGCAGGGGCAGCAACGACTGGCGCTACGGCAGGTTTAGCACGGTAAGGGCGAAGTTTTAAAGTTTTAATTTCTAACTCTAAACGACCACCTAATTGATTGGTGTATACCGGATCGGTGACCATAGGCATCACCTCACCAAATTCTTTTGCTCGCACCTTTGCTGGGTGATCAACTTTCACCTTATTGCCAAGCTCATCAGCAGGCGTGTAGATAATAATATAAGGTGTCTTGCTCGCATCAATACGCAAGCGTTCAATGTAACTCGTGCGAGTAAAAGCATCGGATGCCTGAACCTTAAAGTCTTCAAACTTCAATGTTTGCACTGGCTTAAAGTTTTCATCTAGAAGCATGGCTTCTGGAGCAAAAACTGAATCATCGATCATCAAGCTCGATAGCTTAACGACCATCTCCCCTGAGCGCTCGCTGAACTTGAACGCTGCAAAGTGGCTATTACCTGTTGTAAATGTACCGACAGGTGACCCCAAGTCGATATCAAACTTTAAATCTTCATTATCATTCAATTGTGCGTATGGGTACTGCGAAAAATCGCTGCAGCATACTTCTGCATTAGTGGGTGCATCGAGTTTAGTTTGAACCTGAGCATCGGAAGCACAACCGCTTAGCAAGGCACCTAGTACCACGGCTAACATAGAGCTTTTATTTGTCATTGTAATCTCTCTCACTATTGGTTGTTGTTGGGGGAAACGGAAAAAGGCAGCCAATGGCTGCCTTATACTTTAAACGGTTTAGAACCAAATTTCAGTGTGTACACCGAATACAAATTCGTCTTTACCGTTATCGATACCAATTTGTTTAGCACTTGCTTCATCATCAGCTTTAATGTAGCTAATGTAAGGCTTAACTTGTGGACGACCGAAGTAGTCAGAGTTCGCTGTAAATGCAGTTGCAATTTCTAGGTTAAGAATATCGCTCTCTACAGCATCGCCAGTACGACCACCAAAGTAACCTTCATCACCCTCTTCGTGACCGTAAGAAGCCGTTGCTTCTAAACGAACGTTGTCGTTCAGCTTGTAAGAAGGACGAGCAGCAACCATGTAACGAGTCAAACCGTCAGCACCAAACAATTGGTCAAGAGCTGTAAAGTACACAGCTTCCGTACCTAGCTGCCATCTTTCTGAAATGTTTAGTACACCGTAAGAAGTCAAGAATAGAGACTCAGCTTTATCATCGCCGCCAGACCAACCACCGAAGTTAACACCACGGTTTTGCATTACACCAGAACCATAAGCAATGGCATTTTGAGTCCAACCGTCTAGACCATAGTAGCTTGTGTTTAGTGTTACAGCAGCTCCGAAACCATCTTGATCCTCACCATTATTAATGTGTTTCTGACCATATTTAAAGTCAAAGTCTAGGCTGCCGATACCCGCATCCACGCCGTAGTAGTACAAATCGATAGAAGAGAGAGTTTCTCTTTCTTTTGCACCGTTTTTATTAACTTTACATTTATTAGGATCTGTCGATGTAGTGCCATCTTTTTGCTTACAGTCAATCGCATAAGAATCTGCAGAACCTGCATCAGGATCAGCCATTACATAAGCGATACCAGCAGTATGTCCTGCAAGCTTAGTTTGAATACCTGCACCAATACCAGATGATTGTTTCCAGAACTCACCAGATAAAAGACCTGCTGCACGGTTTAGGTAACGTTGACCACCCCAAATAGAAGTGTCTTCACCTAAAATACCGCCGAGCTCAACGAAAGCTTCTTTTACTTCGAACTGAGAATCATCATTCTTCTTTTGTCCGCCTTCAGAAGAATAAGCGTATGAGTTACCGTTACCATATTCAGTACGAAGAACGTAGTCCGCCCACACACCATTTTGATACTCAGAGTGCTTCTTAATTACAAATTCAACTTGGTTAGTACTCTTACCGTGAGTACCCGCTGTTTTGTAATCTGGCTTACCGAATTCAGTGTCTACTGTTTTACCGTCGACAACACGAACGTTAGAAGACATGTAACCGTGAACTTCCCAGCCGTCAGTGATAACGTCAGTAGGGTTTTTCACCTCTACTTCCATTGCAGAGTCACCACTTGTTACATCAAGTGCAACGTCATTTTCTGCGAACGCTGAACCAGCGACAAGTGCAGAAGCCACTGCAGCAGCAATCAAACTTACTTTTTTCATTCTTAACTCCATTAAGGACGATTTATTTTAGGTTTTATATTTTTGCTCTCTTGCGACAACCAAAGGCAGTAATGGTGGGCGTAAGATAGAGAGGTTTAGGGTTTCCCCTGATTCGTTTCAACGGAGCCAATATTAAGAGAGGATGACAAGTTTGACTTCCTCCACCCCGAACTAAATTAAGGGGGATGAGAAGGGAGTAGAGTTTATACAGAATGGTATTTTAAAGGGTTGGATCACTTAATCTAGGAGGAGTAGACAGCACACAGATCTAATTATTCAGCATAAGTGAGATCTACTTCAAATATATAATTTGAACTTCATCGATGAATTATTTTTCAACAAAATTTATTCTATGAAGTTGCTTGACCTTAATGGGACAAAGCCTTTTACTAATAGTTCACTGATGTTGATAAACGAACAAGAAATCAAGCAATGACTAGAACGCTCGCTCGCCCTTATCCACTAGGCGCAACGCTAGGTAACACTGGCTGTAACTTCTCAATTTATTCCCCTGACTGTAAATCCCTTTCTCTCGCTCTTTTTGACGAGAACGATGAGTTCACCACTTATAAATTGGAAAATGAATACGCTGATATCAGATATGTATTTGTTGATGGTATTAAAGCGGGACAAAAATACGGTTTCATTGCTGAAACTGATAATGGCCCGATCTTACTTTCCGACCCTTACGCTAAAGCAATAAGCGAACCGCTCGATTACGCAACGCCATATACCAATGAAAAAAGCTTTTCGATGGCGAAGTGTCTCGTAGTTGATGACACGTTCGATTGGCAAGATGTCGAAAAGCCGCGTATTAGCCGCGAAGAGACCGTTCTTTTCGAAACCCATGTTAAAGGCCTATCTCAACTTCACCCAGAAGTCGCGACCAATACAAAAGGCCGTTATTTGGGGTTAGTTAGTCCCGAAATGCTTGCATTCTATAAACAGCAAAACATCAATTCTCTACAACTTTTACCTATTGCTGCATGTATGCATGAGCCCCACCTATTGGATATGGGGAAAGTGAATTACTGGGGTTACAATCCATATTTGTTTATGGTGCCAGACCCACGCTACGCAGAGAAAGACGCCGTAAGTGAACTCAAAACCGCGATTCGAGAACTGCACCGCAACGGTATCGAAGTCATTCTCGATGTCGTCTACAACCACACAGCAGAAGGCGGTGAAGGCGGCACAACCTTCAACCTAAAAGCACTCGATAGTCGCTACTACATTAAGCATGGCTGTCATTACGCGAACTTCACCGGTTGTGGTAATACGGTCGACCTCACCCACCAACCAGCACTTAACTTAGTAATGGATACACTGCGCTACTGGGTTAGTGAGTTCCAAGTCGACGGCTTCCGTTTTGATTTGGCAGCAACACTGGGGCGCGAAGGCGATAACTACAATCCTGAGGCTGCTTTCTTCAAAGCCGTCGCCCAAGATCCGGTATTGAAAGAAACCAAGTTAATTGCAGAACCATGGGACATCGGGCCAAATGGCTACCAAGTTGGCAATTTTCCGTTGGGGTGGAATGAATGTAACGACAAACTGCGAGATATCACTCGTAGCTTCTGGCGTGGTGATCAAGGCTACTTGAAAGAGTTTGCGACTCGCTTAATGGGCTCTCGTGACATCTACAGTGCCGCACACTGGCCGTACAAATTAACCGTCAACTACATCACTTATCATGACGGCTTCACCATGCAAGATCTTGTTTCTTATAAACATAAGCACAATGAAGAAAATGGTGAGAGCAACCGCGATGGACACGGTGATAATCGCTCTGAAAACTATGGTGTTGAAGGCAACACAGAAAACCTTTTGGTTATCGCAACACGCGAAAAGCAAAAGCGTAACTTCATGGCTAGCCTGTTATTTGCATTCGGTATTCCACATATTTTGACGGCCGATGTGTTATCTCATTCTCAAAATGGCAACAACAACGCGTACTGCCAAGACAGCGTCACTAGCTGGCTCAACTGGGAAAATTCCGAGCGTAAGGCTTACTTCAAGGCTTGGTTGTCTGAGATGATCTCCGCACGTCAGCAATACATGGTGCCGTTTATCAAAGCGTTCAGTGGCGATAAACGTAACTCTAACCGTATATTCTGGAGCCGTGTTGATGGCACAATCATGGAACATGATGATTGGAACCGTTTAAGCTCCGTAGCCTTGCATTTAGGCATCGGCAAAGATGGCGACGAGTTGATTTATCTGATCAACCAAACCAACGCTCCTGCTCGATTTTCTTTACCGAGTGACCGTCAGCAAGACTGGGTAACCATCTGTGATACCAACTTGCGAAACGTGAAACCGGGTCATGCCGAAGGTGAAATGCTGTTATCTCCCGTTTCAATGGCAATTTTGCACTATTCGCCAAACAAGACTGATTCGGTTTAGGTTTAGGTTTAGGTTAAAAGCCAAATCAGCTTAATAGAACACGCGAAGCCATAGAAGCCAGTTATGTTTATGACTGGCTTTTTTATTAGCTGAACGTCACAAACTCAACTTTTTATATGGAACATTTTGCATTGATGTGATTACGAAAACTGTTTAGTATGGCCGTACTATAAAAATGAATCTATAACGTCTTTGGATATCATGGCTTTACCTAAAACATTAATTCGGCTTTTTAAACCATACATTATTTTATTAACTGGAGGGATGCTCTATCTTGCTGCAGCTCAACTTGAAAAAGTAGAAACGACAGCAAAAGAACAATCACTATCAAATATTCGTATCGCAAGTTCCATCATCAATTCCAACATCGAAGCCACATTCGGCAAACTCTATTTTTTGGAAACCAGTTTAAGCTTATCTACATCAGGCCCCGTCGGTGAACAAAAACTCAGGGACATCAGTGACAATATTCTTAAGAGAACACCTAACTTCTCCGATATTGTTCAATACCAGCCTCAATCCCAACAATATATTTCAACTCGTGGCCTGCCTCTTTCTAATGAGCAGATCAATGCCATCCAGTGGAATCCAATAGATAGTGTTGTAGAAGGTTTTTACATCTCTTCTATCTATCAAAAACCCGATGGTCGTTGGGTTTTCGCGATCAAACACACGACGGAAAAGTTGAACAAAGAAATATGGATTGAGTTTGACCTTTTGCATACCACACAAGGCCTGAGAGACTTAAAGACATTAGACCGTGGCTATGTATTTGTGGTTGATAGAGCAACCGAACGACTGGTTTTCCATCCTGATCCGAAACGCATTGGCTCCAAATCCATCAGCTATCATGCCGGCATCAGCCACCAACTCTCTCAAGGTGAGACCGTCGGCCAACACGAATACTACTATCAAGATAATTTCAAAATAACGGTATTTGATGCTGACAACAGCTTAAACTGGGTATTCGTCTCGGGCACTGATCGCCACGACATACTCACCAGCTCACACCAATTTACGCTAACTGGCGTGGTACTCGGGTCACTGCTTCTATTATGGATTGGCGCACACTACCTAGCTCACCGCTTGAACATGTCGTTATCTCAACTGAATAAAGTTGATGATCTCGCCAGCTTTAAACGAGAGTTAAAAGCCATATTCAATAGCTTTACCTATCAAAAAGGCATTCAATTCTGCCTTTATCAAGCAGAGAGCCACTCATTCAGTACCATCGATTATCATGGAAACAAATCAACGGTACATTCTGACAAAGCCCTTGCTGAGCGATTTGCTCCCGAGACCATGGCTTATCGAAGCAGCAAATACGCAGATCCATTGGCACGTAAACTCAAAATACTCCAACGCCACTACTGTATCCCTTTGCACTCTCGTAACCAGCTAATCGCGGTGATTTACGTCAATGCGCCCTTGCCGATCAGTCAAAGTATTTTACGTATGATCAAAGATTACACGGAAGTCTCGTTGTCTAACTTACTGCTCCACCATCAATTGAGCAGTAAAGATCTCATGACTCAGTTAGACAACAAAAGTAGTTTTAACATCGCGATCGACAACTACGCATGCGAACCCGATACCTATGTAGCTCTGCTCGATATCGATAACTTTGACCACGTAAATCGAGCTTACGGTGAAGCGATTGGCGACAAGATGATAAAGCTCGCCGCAGAAGCGATGCGTTCTTACTTCCCTAAGCCAAAAGGGCTTTGCCTTGCTCGAGTTGGGGATAAGGAGTTCGCCGTTTTATTCAAAGCGAATGATGCGAAGGATGCCAAGCACCAATTGGAACAATGTCGAGTCAGCATCGCCGAGAAAACCATAGTCACTCCGGATATCACATTGTCACTCAGTATCAGCGTCGGGTTTTCGCAAATAGACGGCGAAACAGACTCTGCTTTAGCCCTTGCGGAACAAGCAAAGCTTATCGCACTACAACTTGGAAAGAATCGAGTAGAAGGTCACATTAGAGGCGTAGCCAAAGCGTCGTAGACATTAGCTAACACGCTCGTATCACACCGATTGGTACGATACCGATAACAAAAAAGCACCTAGGATTAATCCCCTAGGTGCTTTTGTTTTTATGGAAAGTCATTACAATGCGCGTTCGATACAACAATACCCTTTTTTAACGATACGAGCCTTATGAAGCTAAGTAACCGACTGCAAACTATCCACTCCCTTGTCAGTAATGACTACCAACATATTTGGGACTGTTGTTGTGATCACGGCTTCTTGGGTGTTCAACTATTATCTGACCACAAAGCACCGCAGATTCATTTTGTCGATATCGTCCCTTCTCTGATGAATGAACTAGAAGGCAAACTAACTCGTTACTTTCCCCAAGGTGAAACCGCAAAGCAAAAGGTTACTAGCCAATGGCAAGTCTACTGCTTGGATGTCGCAGCGATTCCATTGGAAAAGCACACTGGCAGACATCTAGTCATTATTGCGGGTGTGGGAGGCGATCTAACACAAAAGCTCGTCGACGATATTCATTGTAAGCATCCAGACAAAGCGATCGATTTTTTGCTTTGCCCGGTTCATCAGCAGTTCGAGCTAAGAAATCATTTAAAGGCGCTCAATTTCGGCCTAATTGATGAAGTGTTAATTGAAGAGAACCGTCGTTACTACGAGATTTTATTGGTCAGCAATAACCAAGGTGAAAGCGACAAAAATCTAGATGAAAATGGCAATAACCGAACGGTAACTGAGATATCAAGCGTCGGCGACAAGATCTGGACTCCGCACTGTGAACAACAGAAGCAAGTATCACTGCAATACAAAGCCAAAACATTGCAGCACTACTTGCGCATCCATCAAGGACAAGAGAAGCAAGGCAAAACCAGTCAGGTTAAGCACATCATTGAGGCTTACCAAGCGATTTAACTTCCTCACTCTTTGACCATCCTTGTTTTAGCGCTTTAGAACATAGTGAGCACTGACTGCACTGTTTGAGTAGACAAAGTCCAATCAATAAAAAAGCCGACAGTTCAATGAACTATCGGCTTTTTTGATGCTATCGATTTGGTATGATCTTACTGTTCTTGTTTCTTATAAGCGACATCAGGTTCATCAATCATTTCAACCTCAGAGGGCGTATCAAGAGCATAAACCGTATCAAGATAGTCGTCTTTCTCTTTCCACGTACTATTCAACCAACTGTGGAAACGACGTTTAAACGCTTTATCTTCAAAATAATTACCGTTCACGTTCTCATCCATTGGGTGCAGTTTAATACGCACCACCACCTTGGTCATTTTACCCTTCAGCATGTCTTCAAATGGAGAAGCCTGATTTTCTGGATAAGCCAGAGTGACATCCACAATACCATCCAAGATTGGGCCCATAGCAGACAGAGCAAACGCCACACCACCTGTTTTCGGTTTAAGTAGATGTCGATAAGGTGTTTTCGCTGTCGCCAGTTTCTCGTGGTTTGCACGAGTTCCTTCCACAAAATTTACCAAGGTTGTCGGTGCCCATTTGAACTTAGTACATGCCTTATTAATTGCATCAAAGTCATCATTGCGACGCTCAGGGTTACGAATCAAAAACTCACGTGAGTGACGTCTCATGAAAGGCATATCCAAGCCCCAACATGCCAAACCAACAAAAGGGACGTACAGCAATTCATGCTTAAGGAAGAACTTGGTCATTGGCATCTTATCTTTCAAGATCGAAGACAAGATCACGATATCCGCCCAGCTCAGGTGATTCGACATCATCAAGTACCATTGCTTAGTCGAGATGTCTTCCCCACCCTCAACTTGCCACTCGATATCATTATTCACGTTCAACATCCAAAGATTGAGCGAAGCCCAACACCAAAATGTGAAATTCGCTAAACGAGTACATGACTTTTGAATAATAGAGATTGGAAGAATCAGTTTGATGAGGCCAAAAAAGCTCACGGTAAACGCAGTCATTGCGGTATTGATAGTCACGAACAATACGTTCAAGGCCATACGAAGATTATCAAGCATAAAACACGGCTATATTGAGATCGAAAGCCGCCATTATACTCATCTATAAAATATTCTCTTTAGTTATTGGTGAATACATTAAGGGTCAAACCACGGAACTAATTTTGGTCTGTGCCCATAGGGCAACTCATCGTTCTTAATCACAAGGAATCACATCAAAAAACAACAAAGATGTCATTTAGACACAGCAGTGTAAAGTCTATTTGACATCATTCAAGTTAATTTTTACCGAATAACCAGTATTGATAAGCATTCTCACTAATGGCATGGTACATGCAACTCCAAAGTGTAAATAGTTGAGTATCCTTAATGAGATAACTTCTCTAAATAAAGGTGATGATATGACAGATATTCCTCATGGCTTAGTAACCGGAAAAGTCGTACACAAGACCGAATGGACAGAGCAACTGTTCTCGCTGCAAGTCAGTGCGCCAGTCTCGCCCTACCAAGCGGGGCAGTTCACTAAGCTGGGGCTACGTAACAGTGAAGGCGAGTTTGTCAGACGTGCTTATTCCATGGTGAATGCGCCAGAGCACGAACAAGGTCATCAACATCTGGAATTTTTGATTATTAAGGATCAGAACGGGCAGCTTTCACCTCAACTTCATGAGTTGAAGGTAGGCGATGACATATTTGTCGGCAAAGACCCAAGTGGGTTCATGACATTAGAGGAGATCCCAGAGATCGCCGACGATCTATGGATGCTTTCAACCGGAACCGCCGTTGGGCCTTTTATCTCAATGCTCGAAAGCATGCAGATACAGCAGCATAACGGCTCTGAATCTGAAAAAGTCACCTCGTTCAAAAACCTTGTACTGGTTCATGCCGTAAGAACAGAGCAAGACCTCACGTATCAAGATCGAATCAATCAACTCGTTGAACACTTTCAGGGGAAACTACAATATGTGCCAATTATTTCTAGAGAATCAGTCACCGGAACTTTGCGCGGACGAATCCCAAGCTTGTTACTTGGAGGCGACCTTGAGCAAACCACGTCTGTCACTTTCAATCAAACCCGCAGTTTTTTCTACCTTTGTGGCAATCCGCAAATGGTTCGCGACACAAGTGAAGCACTAACCAACTTAGGTTTCGAGAAGCACTTACGCCGAAAGCCCGGCCAATTCAGCAGTGAAAACTACTGGTAATCACGGTCACCAATTCAATCAAAGCTAAAGCTTGTATTCAAAATACAGACAAGAGGTTTTATATGAGTCATTTACGTATTCCGTCACACTGGAAAATTCAACGTTCAACGCCATTTTTCACCAAAGACAACATACCGGCTGCATTGCTTAATCACCACAACACCGCAGAAGGTGTATTCGGGCAGATCTGCGTAATGAAAGGCACCGTCACCTTCTATGGTTTTGCCGATGCCGACGCGACAGAACCAGAAAGTGTTATCACGATCCAAGCAGGGCAATTTGCCACAAGTCCACCTCAATATTGGCATCGAGTAGAGCTGAGCGACGACGCACAATTCAACATTAACTTCTGGTCTGAGAAAGAGACTAAGAAGATGTTCAACACCCGAAAGTAAGATCCATTCAATATTGATGAACTTATAAGCAAGCTGCCTCGTACTGTGATTTTTAATGTTCAATAAGTGAAGACAACAGACCAAATAACCATAGTAATTACAATGACTAATGGTGATAGACAAGAGAAAAAAACTCTAGCAAACTGAACAGAGTTATTAGTTTTAATCCCGTTTCAAAGAATGAATCAGTGGGTTATTTATATTTTAGGTAAGAGAGGAAGCCATGCTCAACATTGCTTTTTTTAGCTCAAAATCATACGACGAAAAATCATTTGAACTGGCAAAAGGCGAACTCAACGCCGAGTTCCATTTTCACGATTTTCGACTCACTACAACAACAGCAAAAATGGCGCACGACAACGAAGTGGTTTGTGCGTTTGTAAACGATGACCTATCGCGAGACGTGTTAGAGATTCTTGCTAAAGGCGGTACCAAGCTGATCGCGATGCGCTGTGCGGGCTTTGATAAAGTCGACCTAGACGCAGCCAAAGAGTTTGGTCTGCAAGTGGTTCGCGTTCCGGCTTACTCACCAGAATCGGTAGCAGAACACACGGTTGGCATGATGATGTGTTTGAACCGTAAACTACACAAAGCATACCAACGCACTCGTGATGCGAACTTCTCTCTTGAGGGTTTGGTTGGCTTTAACTTCCACGGTAAAACTGTTGGTGTGATCGGCTCTGGCAAAATTGGGCTAGCAACCATGCGTATTCTGAAAGGTTTAGGCATGAACATCCTATGCTACGACCCATACCCGAACCCATTGGCAAAAGAACTGGGCGCTAAACACGTTGAGCTCGACGAGCTTTACCAAGAATCTGACGTGATTTCTCTGCATTGCCCAATGAGTAAAGAGAACTACCACCTGTTGGATGCAACGGCATTTGAGAAAATGAAAGATGGCGTGATGATCGTCAACACCAGCCGTGGTGAACTACTGGATTCAACCGCCGCAATCGAAGCGTTGAAACAAAGCAAGATTGGCGCGCTTGGCCTTGATGTCTACGACAACGAGAAAGAGTTGTTCTTCCAAGACAAATCTAACGATGTGATTGTGGATGACGTATTCCGTCGCTTATCTGCTTGTCACAACGTATTGTTCACAGGTCACCAAGCCTTCCTGACTAAAGATGCTCTGTTCAACATTGCCAATACAACGCTCACCAGTGTTGATGCCTTTTTTACAGGTAACACCAGCGGCAACGAACTGGTTTAACAACAACTTGAGTTAATAGCAGACTGAGTTAGTAATAGACTCAATCTAGAAACACAAAGCCACGCTATTCCTAAGTGAACAGCGTGGCTTTTTCGTTTATCCAGTATTCTAAAACCGTTCCTAGACGCAGAAATGACAATCTTCGGTATCTAAGCCATAGACACCGTTTCTAATGGCAAGGTGCTCTTCCCCTGCTTTCACACCCATCTCATAACCTGCATTCAAGACCGTTTGATCCATTGTCAAACGCTTCACTGCAAACGCTTCTGGTGGCGCAATCACCTTGATGGTCGCATCTTTTGGAGGGTTACGAATGAACTCCAAAGACTGGTTATAGTTTTCGGCACGCACCGCCATCGACTCTGCAATATTCGGGAATTTCTTTAGCAGCTTTTTCAGCATCCACTGATACTTCTGCGGCTTCATTCGGTAGCTTAATGGGTGAGAAAGAATCACCGTAATGTCTCGTGCACCACGACGATAGGCTTCGCGAACCGGAATAGAGTCGGCTACACCACCATCGGTATAACAACCACCAGAGAAGCACGGTGTTTCACGGTAAGCGATAGGTAGAGCTGTTGTTGCTTCAACCACGTTAGAAAGGTTTTCTGGCTTGATGTGATAGTAGTCTGCACTGCCAGTATCGACGTTAGTTACAGCAGCAATTAAAGGAACACTTGAGAACAGCTGACCGCAATCAAGCGGATAACGTTGGTTAGATTCATCCCACAACCACTTAACGTCGACCAAATTGCCACCTTTAGCAAAGCGAGCAGGGTTAAAGAACGTTTTATCGGTCGCCATAGTGGTGATCACGTTGTAGCTACGCTTCGGAGCTTGAGATAAGTAACCAACCAAATTGGACACACCTGCTGATACGCCGATGGCAAAATCATAAGGACGGAAATCGTCTTGCATAAAGGCGTCCAACACTCCTGCTGCGAAGATGCCTCTCATTGCCCCACCTTCAACGATTAATGCGCTCTTACTCATCTCAAACTCTTCTACTTTATAAACTGATAGTCGTAGAATAATCCGATCGTTCTTACAAAGATAATGGGATAAATTTATCAATTCGATAGGTAAAAACTATCAATGTGAATAGTTCAACTTTTCAATGATTTAGGGTTGCTTGATGATCAGCGAGATCAAAAAAGGCCATCGAGTGATTAACTCAACAGCCTTTCAACTATTTAAACGAGTGTATTGATTACGACTTAAATTCGCTCACGTCGATTTCAAGCAGTTTACCAATGCCTTCACCGTATGCAGGGTCGGCTTTGTAACAGTGTCTTAGGTGACGCAGTTGAATCTCTTTAGGAACGCCGCCTAGGTTACGAGCAGTGTTATCAAACAGAATCGCTTGCTTTTCTGGCGTCATCAAACGGAACAGATCACCCGGTTGCGAGAAGTAATCTTCGTCTTCGCGGTGATCCCAGTGCGCCGCAGCGCCATCTAGGTTCAATGCTGGTTCAGCAAAGTCTGGTTGCTCTGCCCATTGGCCTTCGTTGTTTGGCTCATAGCCAAGTGTGCTACCAAAGTTACCATCAACACGCATCGCACCATCACGATGGTAGCTGTGTACAGGACAACGAGGTGCGTTTACTGGGATATGCTGATGGTTAACACCCAAACGGTAGCGCTGTGCATCACCGTAAGCAAACAGACGGCCTTGTAGCATCTTGTCTGGTGAGAAGCTAATACCCGGAACCACGTTTGCCGGGTTGAATGCAGACTGCTCAACTTCAGCGAAGAAGTTTTGCGGGTTACGGTTCAATTCAAACTCACCCACTTCTATTAATGGGTAATCTGCATGAGGCCAGATCTTAGTCAAATCGAACGGGTTGTATGGCACTGTCGCTGCATCCGCTTCTGGCATCACTTGCACTTTCAACGTCCATTTAGGGAAGTCTTGGTTGTCGATACTGTCTAACAAGTCGCGTTGGTGGCTTTCGCGATCATTACCGATTAATTGTCCGGCTTCTGCATCAGACAGGTTTTTAATACCTTGCTGAGATTTGAAGTGGAATTTCACCCAGAAACGCTCGTTGTCTGCGTTAATAAAACTGAACGTGTGGCTACCAAAACCGTGCATGTGGCGGTACGTAGCAGGAATACCACGGTCACTCATTACGATGGTGATTTGGTGAAGCGCTTCAGGTAGAGATGTCCAGAAATCCCAGTTGTTTTTCGCGCTACGCATGTTGGTGCGCGGGTCACGTTTAACCGCGTGGTTTAAGTCTGGGAACTTAAGAGGATCACGAAGAAAGAATACTGGGGTGTTGTTACCCACCATATCCCAGTTACCTTCTTCGGTATAAAACTTCAATGCAAAACCACGGATATCACGCTCAGCATCGGCTGCACCACGCTCACCCGCTACCGTTGTAAAACGTGCAAACAGGTCGGTCTTTTTGCCTATTTCAGAAAACAGTTTTGCCTTGGTGTATTTGGTAATGTCATGCGTAACAGTAAATGTACCGTAAGCGCCTGAACCTTTCGCGTGCATACGACGCTCTGGAATGACTTCGCGGTCAAAATGCGCCATCTTTTCTAAAAACCAAACATCTTGAAGAAGTTGAGGACCGCGCTTACCTGCAGTTTGAACATTCTGGTTATGAGCAACAGGACAACCCGCAGCTGTAGTTAGTTTTTTACTCATGATCTATCCCTTAAGGTCCAAAGGTGCAGCAATAGTGAGTGCACCTTGATATTTATACTGGCTTCCTTTAAAAGCCCCAAAAATACTATGGATATAGAATAGACCTCTAATGGCATAAAATATAATCGTTTCTATTTATCGTTATAATCTATAAAACCTATTGAGCGACTGATTTAGGAATCATATTCTAAGGCACTGACTAATCGAGTATTTTCCTTCCTAGTTTAAGCGTCGCTGCAATATTCCTAGCCGTTCTTGCCAGATTTTTTTCCGCTTCTTTCAGAACTTGGTCAAGTGACTGAGGAGAACGAACCGTACCAAACAAGCTGCTCATTTCTCCATAAAGAGTTTCTACTTCAGTTCCCAATGAGCCAGCAATAGCTATGGTTGGAATGCCTTGTAAGCTCGCTCGTTTAGCCATGCCATAAGGCGTTTTCCCTTGCAGAGTTTGGTTGTCCATCTGCCCTTCGCCAGTAATCACCAAATCGGCACCTTTCAATAGATCATCAGCTTGCAAAACATCGAGCACCATCTCAATGCCGGGTTTAATTTGGATATTGAATAACAAACCAAGCCCCATCGGCGTACCACCAGCTGCGCCATAACCCACGCGCTTGTAAGCAGGCTCATCGCCACCGACATAACCTTGCGTTTCTGCAACTTGAGAAAAATTCTCAAGCGCCTTATCAAGCATTAAGACTTGTTCAGGTGTCGCTCCTTTTTGCGGACCAAATATATAGCTGGCACCGTTATCACCACACAATGGATTATCCACATCGCACGCCACAATCAACTCAATATCGGAGCAACGAGAATCGACGCCTGTAAGATCAATTGAAGCCAAATCCGCTAGCACAGCGCCACCTCGGCTGAGCTCTTGCCCTGCACGATCAAGCAATTTACCACCTAACGCTTGTACAATGCCTGCACCACCATCATTGGTCGCACTGCCACCCAAGCCAAGAATAATCGTTTGAGCGCCCTGCTCTATCGCTTCCAAAATCAGCTGCCCTGTTCCAAAAGACGAAGCAATCAAAGGATCACGCTGTTCT
The DNA here is from genome assembly GCF_000272405.2 of Vibrio tasmaniensis 1F-187. GTDB lineage: Bacteria > Pseudomonadota > Gammaproteobacteria > Enterobacterales > Vibrionaceae > Vibrio > Vibrio tasmaniensis_A. The sequence continues at coordinate 27,333 of NZ_AJZM02000402.1, read as the reverse complement.
GGTTTCAGCAAGTCTAAACCAGACGCAGCAGCTATCTCTATCAAAGCCGTTTTATTTGGGTTCTGAGCCGACGGTTCTAACATCGCCCATTCAGCACCAACCAACTCACCCAATGGCCCTTCAACTTGATGGGTTCGCTTTTGTCCGGCTAAACCCTTGTAGCAATATATCTACCGTACCTTCGCCACCATCGGCCAGAGGTAAAGTCACATAGTCAGCGTCAGGAAAGATTTCACGAAAGCCCTTTTCAATACACGCCGCCACCGATACCGCCGATAAAGATTCTTTAAACGAGTCTGGTGCAATAACAATTTTCATAGAAGCTGGCTCCAATACTTCACAAATATCTACCAAGCAATAGTACAAAAACAACAAAACCACTATATAGAAGACGGGTCAACTGTGCGTACTTCCCTCTCCGAATTTGACCAACACCTCAGATTTCACCGCCACTATTTTATATTCAGTAAAGTTACGGTTGGTTAATAACCCATCTTTTGACAAGTTTAATCCCGCCAAATTGTCGAATTTCACCTCAATTAGTCGTAGAAACCAGATCCTGAACACGCTTTTTGTTTCGCATTGCGGAATCTTTAAATCTTTTTGTTCCACTTTTTAACCAGTTAACAGTTATTAGAGAAAAACTTAATAAGGAAATATTTCGTAACTTTGCTCACAGAATTTTTTCGGAATAAAAACAATAATTGATTCCGTATTATGGAATTCAAATTATCGGAGAACACAGATGCCTTTAGTATCAACAGAAAAACTACAACAAGAATACGAACGAATCCTTTTAGCTCGCGACATGAAGCCAGAGATGGCAACCAAGCTTGCGGCTGGTTTTGTTGAGATGGCAAACGAAGGCACATACTCACATGGCATCAACCGTTTTCCTGTATTCATTGACCAAGTAGATAAAGGTCAAATCAAACTCAATGCAGAACCAGAATGCGTTAACAGCATGGGTGCACTCGAGCAATGGGATTGTAACTACGGTCCTGGCGTTCTTAACGGTCTTATCTGTGCAGAACGTGCCATGGAATTGGCTCGTGACTACGGCATTGGCATGGTCGGTATGCGTAATTCTAACCACTGGATGCGTGGCGGTGCTTACGTATTGAAAATGGCTCGCGAAGGTTTTGCAGGAATTGCATCAACCAACTCAATCGCAGTGATGCCAGCATGGGGTGGTAAAGATCACCGTGTTGGTTCAAACCCTCTCATCATGGCGGTTGCGGGCGATCCACCGGTGGTTGTTGACTGTTCAATGAGCCAATTTTCTTACGGCCAACTACAAAACTTCGTGCTTGCTGACAAAGAACTACCTGTTGTTGGTGGCTTTGACAACGAAGGTGAACTCACTAAAGACCCGCATGTACTGTGGGAAAACAAACGCCTACTTCCAATGGGTTTCTGGAAAGGTTCATCAATGGCAATCGTACTTGACATGATGCTAACGGCAATCACTGGCGGCCACTCAGTACCAGCGCTGACTGAAGATATGGGTGGTGAGTTTGGTGTATCTCAATTCCTTATCGCTATCGACTTAAGCAAGACAATGGATCAAAGCACTTACGCACAAGAGATGAAGCGCATCCGCGATTACGTGCTTGAGTCAGAGCCTGCAGAAACGGGTTCAGTGATGATTGCTGGTTCTGAAATTGAAAACTTCATTAAGAAACACGAAGCAGCTGGCGGCATTGAAATTAACGATGGAATTTGGGAACAAATTACGTCTCTGTAATTAGCCAAAGGTAGGGAAAGCGTTATGCAAAGTGTATTAAAGAGTATTTGGAAAAGTATCGATGTCATCATGGCGGTCATTCTGACCTGTATGGTTGCGCTCGTATTTACTAACGTAGTTTTACGTTATGGCTTTTCTTCTGGTCTTCGTCCCTCTGTAGAACTATCTCGCCTTGGTCTTGTATGGGTTGTCATGCTCGGTGCTGCCGTTGTGCTGCGCCGAGGTGAACACCTCGCTGTTGCGGAATTTTCTGAACGACTTTTCCCAAAAGCAGTACCCGTATTAAGACGTATCTGCTGGGTAATAGTACTGATTTCTGTCGGCATGCTTTACGTCGGTTCATACCGTCAAATGATGTCTAACTGGTCAGATATTTCTCAGCTTACAGGGCTTCCTTCAGCATTATTTTACTTAGCCGGTGTGGTGTCAGGTTTGTTAATGGGCGTGATTGCCTTTATGCGAATCTTCAAGCCCGACTGGCAGCTAGATAGCTTAGATGAGGAGAAAGAATAATGACGTTAGCCATTTTCTTATCGGTATTGATTGTCTCAATCTTACTTGGTCTTCCTGTTGCGTTTGCACTGTTATTGTCTTCAATGGCGCTGATGCTTCACATGGACTTCTTTAGTGCAGACATTCTTGCGCAGTCTTTAATTAATGGTGTCGACAGCTTCACTCTGCTTGCCATTCCATTCTTCCTCATTGCGGGTGAAGTAATGGCATCGGGTGGTTTGTCGCAGCGTATTGTTCGCCTAGCAACCACTTACGTGGGACACCGTCAAGGTGGCTTAGGTTACGTTGCAATCATGACTTCGGTACTGCTTGCTGGTCTCTCTGGCTCAGCTGTAGCTGATGCAGCAGCCTTGGTCAGTATTCTTTACCCAATGATGAAAGCAGCGAAATACCCAGAAGCACCTTCAATGGGCTTACTTGCTTCAGGCGGTATCATCGCACCCGTTATTCCACCTTCAATCCCTCTGATCCTTGTAGGTGTTGCTGGCGGTATCTCGATCAAAAACCTATTCCTAGGCGGCATCGTTCCTGGCCTGTTAATGGGTATGACATTGATGTTTGTGTGGCGCTGGACGGTTCGTAAAGAAAACTTAGAAACGTCTGAACGTGCAACAAAGGCTGAAAAACGCGCTGCACTTAAAGATGGCGTATGGGCATTGATGTTACCAGTCATCATCATTGTCGGTATTCGCTTTGGTATTTTTACACCGACAGAAGCCGCTGTAGTCGCCGCCACTTACGCTATTTTCATCTCAACGTTTGTTTATAAAGAACTCACTATTAAGAAGTTCTACCACATCGTACTCAACGCTGGTCGCTCGACCGCAATGGTTATGTTCTTGGTGGGTTGTGCAATGGTCGCTGCGTGGTTAATTACTGTTGCTCAGCTTCCTCAACAACTCGCAGAAATGTTAGGTCCACTGGTGGATAGCCCACGCCTATTAATGGCAGTAATTATGTTGCTCGTACTTTGTGTCGGCATGGTTATGGACTTGAGCCCAACGATTCTAATCCTTGTACCCCTTTTAATGCCTGTCATCAAGATGGCTGGGATTGACCCAACGTACTTCGGCCTACTGTTCGTTATCAACTGTTCAATTGGCTTGATTACGCCTCCTGTAGGCACCGTACTAAACGTAGTGTGTGGTGTAGCGAGAGTACCAATGTCGACTGCAGTGAAAGGTGTATTGCCCTTCATCGCGGCTTACATGGCTCTGCTCACACTGTTTGTCATCTTCCCAAGCATTATCACTGTGCCAATGTCGTTTGTCATTGGTTAATCCTCGACGGAGAAAATAATAATGAAAACCCTACTAAAACTTACTCTACTCGCTTCGACTATCGCAATGAGCTCTAGCGCTTTTGCCGCTACGACTCTAAAACTGGCGCACGCTGCACCAGAGTCGGATTTGCAACAAGACCTATCTTTGTTCTTTAAGAAAGAAGTAGAAGCTCGTTCAAACGGCGAAATCAAAGTAAACATCTACCCACAAGGTCAATTGGGCAGTGATAAGCAAATGATCGATGGTTCACGTGCTGGCATCGTCGATTTAGCGATGGTTGGCTTGAACAACTACAACGGCCTAATGCCTGAATCAGCGGCCTTCACTCTGCCGTTCATGTTCCCAGATCGTCAAACAGCATACAAAGTACTGGACGGCGAGCCGGGTAAAGAAGTGTTAGCGAACTTTGAAAAATTCGGTCTTAAAGGTCTTGGTTTCCCTGAAAATGGTTACCGCAACATGACCAACAACGAAAAACCTATTCGTGTTCCTTCAGATGTTGAAGGCCTACAAATGCGTGTGAATGGCTCGAAAGCGCTAAACGACATGTTCAATGAGCTCGGTGCTAACCCGCAGCAGCTTCCAGTATCTGAACTTTATACTGCACTTGAAACAGGCGTTGTTGACTCTCAAGACCACCCAATTTCTGTAACGCTGTCTTTCAAGTTTGATGAAGTACAAAAATACCTAAGCCTTACACAACATGCTTACTCACCATTAGTTCTAACAATGAACCTACGCAAGTTCGACAAGCTAACTGAAGATGAGCAAAAGATTATCGAAGAAGTTTCTGCTGAAGCCGTAGCAATGCAACGTGAGCTAAGCATCCAGAAAGAAGACAAGATGATTGCTCAACTAGAAGCAAACGGCATGCAAGTAAACCGTGACGTTGATGGTGCTGCTTTCCAACAAGCTATCCAACCAGTTTGGAGCGCTTACATCGAGAAAAATGGCGATGTGATGATCAACAAGATCAAACTAGCAGCTAAGTAACGTAATTGAGTGCGATTGCCTAGTCCTCTTTTTTAGCTAGGGAATTTAGCTAGGCAATCCGCTCGTCATTCACTCAATACAACATGGGCAAACACAATGTCTCAAGAACAAAAAACATACCAAGAATTAAAAGAACGCGTGTTCGCAGCAAACTTGCAACTTCCTAAATATGGCTTAGTGACTTTCACTTGGGGCAATGTCTCTGAAATCGACCGCGAACGTGGCGTGATTGCAATAAAACCGTCAGGTGTTGAATACGATGTAATGACGGCAGATGACATCGTTGTTCTCGATTTAGAAGGCAACCGCCTTGAAGGCAAGCTGAACCCTTCAAGCGACACGGCTACGCACATTGAGCTTTACAAAGCCTTCCCAACCATTGGCGGCATCGTTCACACACACTCTCGTAATGCAACAATCTGGGCACAAGCCGGGCGAGACATTCCAGCGCTTGGAACCACACACGCCGATTACTTCTACGGTGATGTGCCTTGTACTCGCCTACTAACAAAAGCTGAGATTGAGTCAGATTACGAGAAAAACACAGGCTTGGTGATCATCGAAGAATTCAACCAACGTGATATCGACCCGCAAGCAATGCCAGGTGTCATCATCGCAGGCCACGCACCATTTACATGGGGCAAGGATGGTTCAGATGCAGTGCACAATGCAGTGGTAATGGAAGAGATTGCTGCCATGGCAACAGCCACTCGCGCTATCAGTCCAGAAGTAGCGATTCAACCTGAGCTGCTAGATAAACACTACAACCGTAAACACGGCAAGAACTCATACTACGGACAGAAGTAAGGCCTCGCACATGCATAAGTCATCACCGCATAAGTCCTATAAACATAAATTGGATAAGCACAAGCTATTGGCGTTAGATCTCGATGGGACGGTGCTCAACTCGCAGCACACGATTAGCCAAGAGTTAGTCGAAGCCATCAAGCAAGTCGCTCAACACACTCATGTGGTTATCGTTACGGGTCGCCATCATGTCGCGGCAAAACCTTATTACGATCAGCTTGGTTTATCGACGCCAATAATTTGTTGCAATGGCACTTACATCTTTGATTACCAGAACGATACGGTCATTCAAGAAAACGCAATCGACAAAGAAATTGCGGCTGAGTTTATCACCCTATCTCAAGCTCATGATCTGAAAATGGTGATGTATGTGCGTGATGCAATGCTCTACTCGAGAGCACGCCCTATTGAATACATGGAAGCGCTACTGACGTGGTCTCAAACCTTTCCAGAAAGCCAGCGACCAAACATTCAAAAGGTCGACGACTTCCAACATGAAGCACAAATTTCAGAGTATGTGTGGAAGTTTGTCGTTGAAGGTGAAGTAAACACATTCGCAGAGATTCCTTTTGTGAAAGAGAACTTCAACGGCGAACGATCTTGGATTGATCGTGTCGATTTCGCAGCAACAGGTAATAGCAAAGGTAATGCATTGACTCGCTACATTGAGCCGCTCGGTATCAGCCTAGAGCAGTGTGTCGCGATTGGTGATAACCACAATGACATTTCGATGCTTAAAGCAGCAGGACTTGGCATCGCAATGCAAAACGCAGATGACACCGTAAAAAGCTCAGCCAACCTAATCACGCCCAAAAACAATGATGATAAGACAGGGTTAGCGACGCTTTTACAAGACCTATTTAGTGCCCATTAATTTAAAGCATTGGCTTAATTAAGCTGTTTATATTTAAAGAGAATTTTTATGTTAGTCGGAAATACTCAACCTACGCAGATCAGCAAGTCGTACCCTGTCGTTATTCAAAACGTGCTTGAGTACTTGAACAGTCTCGACCAAGAAAAACTCGCATTAGGTCGCCATGAACTCCCTGGTTTTGATTCAAAACAGGCATGGTTTGTTGTATTGGAATATGACAAAGAGCCTCTAGGAAACTTCCAACCTGAAGTCCATAAATACCATTCTGACTTGCAGATCATTCTCGAAGGTTCTGAAGTGATGGCATGGGCTATAGACACTGGCGAACACAGCAACGCACAACCTTATAACCAAGAACGTGACCTTCAGTTTTACGAATACCCGGGGGTTGAGCTCAGCTTCATTCATGCAAAACGCAATCAATTTTATTTATTCACGCCAAATATCGTGCATATCACCAATATTGAAAATGATGACAGCCAACCGGTAAGAAAACTGGTGGTGAAGATTCACAACGATTTACTGGAAGCCAAATAATGAATTACTACATTGGAATTGATTCTGGCGGCACTTTTATGAAAGCCGCGTTGTTTAACGCAAAAGGTGAACAACAAGGTCTTGCCCGCGTATCGGCGAGCGTCATCAACGAAAAACAAGGTTGGGTAGAACGCGACCTAAACGCACTATGGGGTAACGCTGTCGATGTCATTAAGCAGCTTTTAGAGACCACAAAAGTAGAACCGACCTCTATCAAAGGCTTGAGCATTTCAGCCCAAGGCAAAGGCGTTTACCTTCTTGATAAAGAGGGACAAAACCTCGGCCACGGCATTATGTCTTCTGACTCGCGTTCACTGCCTATCGTTAAAGAGTGGCTAGAACAGGGTAAAGCAAAAGAGATCTATCCAACCACACTGCAAACACTGTGGACAGGTCACCCTGTATCGATTATTCGCTGGATCAAAGAAAACGATGCCGAACGATACAACAACATTGGCGCAGTGATGATGTCTCACGACTCCCTTCGATATCGCTTAACGGGCGAAGTCGCAGCAGAACTGACCAATATTTCAGAAAGTAATTTTTTCAACTCCATCACTGGTGAGTATGACAAAGCACTTTTGGAAACCTTTGGCATCGAAGAAATTTGGGATGCGCTACCACCCGTTGTAAAACCTCAACAGCAAGCAGGGAAAATCACTGCGGCCGTTGCTAATGAAACCGGACTAGCAATAGGTACGCCGGTGTTCGGCGGTTTGTTTGATGTTGTGTCTACCGCGATCTGTTCTGGAATCAACTCTTCAGAAGATACCCTGAATTACGTGATGGGCACATGGGCGGTCACGTCTGGTATCTCAAAACAAGTGACTCAAGAATCACACAATTTTGTTTACGGCCATTACGCCGTCGATAACGAATACATCATTCACGAAGCGAGCCCGACTTCTGCGGGTAACTATGAATGGTTCGCCGACTACCTTGGTGAAAATGGCGAGCTTAACCACCAGCAAAATCAAGCGTTAGTCGAAGCATTAGATCCGGCATCAAGCAGTATCTACTTTGTGCCATTCCTTTACGGTTCAAACCAAGGGCTTGGCCTAAAGTCAGGCTTCTATGGTCTGCAATCGCACCATACTAAAGGGCACCTAATTCAAGCCATTTGGGAAGGCATTTTATTCTGTCACAACATTCACCTAGAACGTATGCGTCAGCGTTTTCCAAAAGCCAACAGACTAAAAGTGACAGGCGGCCCTGCATCTAGCCCTGTATGGATGCAAATGCTGGCTGACCTTACCGGCATGACCGTTGAAATATCAGACGTGGATGAAACCGGCTCATTAGGTGCCGCAATGATGGCAATGGTCGGCGCAGGTGAGTTCGCTTCATTAGAAGAATGTACTCAAGCCATCACTAATTCTACGTCACGTGTCGAGCCGAATCCTGAACACTACGACATATACCAAAAGAAATATAAGCACTATCAAAGACTGGTGCAGTTGTTTAAACAATTTGAGGATGAAATAGATGTCTAGCACTGTATTAAAACCATCTAAACCACTGCTACAAATGGCTCTCGATGCCACAGATATCGACACGGCATTAGCCTCAATAGAGCATGTTGCAGATAAGTTAGATGTAATTGAAATCGGGACGATTTTAGCCTTCGCCCACGGCGTAGATAGCGTAAGAATCCTACGAGAAAAATACCCAAATCACATCATTGTCTGTGACATGAAAATCACCGATGCCAGCGCCATTTTAACGCGTCTAGCGATGGGTGCCGGCGCTAACTGGGTAACAGTAAGTGCAGCAGCACACATCGAAACTATTCGTTCAGCGAAGAAAGTAACGGATGAATTCGACGGCGAAGTGCAAATTGAGCTGTATGGACACTGGACAATGGAAGATGCGCAAGCTTGGGTCGACATGGGCATTAAACAAGCAATTTATCACCGTTCTCGTGATGCGGAACTTGCTGGTGTGAGCTGGACCGAAGAAGATTTGATAAAAATGCAGAAATTATCGGATATTGGAATTGAACTATCCATTACTGGTGGTATTGTTCCTGACGATCTGCATTTGTTTAAGAATCTGTCTGCGAAATCGTTTATTGCTGGCCGAGCGTTAGCTGGTAGCAATGGACGTGACATCGCAGAAAACTTCCATACTGAAATAGGTAAACACTGGTAGCACATATATGAGTGAGCAAATTAAATCGTTGTCTAAAGCACTGACCGTATTGGAATTCCTTGGGAATTATCCTAATGGCGTTTCGCTACAAAAAGTGTCTGAAGGGACTGGCTTCAACAAGTCATCTGTCCACCGTATTTTAGCAACATTTGAAGACTCTGGTTATGTTGCTCAAATGTGTTCAGGTAAAGAATATCGCTTAACAATGAAGTTGGTTCAGCTTGGACACGCTGCTATCAACTCTGATGTCACTGGCACCGTTAAGCCATACCTATCTGAGCTACTCGACGATGTGAATGAAACGGTTAACTTCCTCTCTTTTGATGCTGACAACATCATTTTTAAAGACAAGTTTGAACCCGTTAATTCTTCCTTTAGAACTCGAACCTACGTAGGGCTGCATTCTCCAATGTACTGCTCAGCGGCAGGAAAATGTTACCTAGCATTTAGCTCTGACAGCGTTCGAGAAACCTATTGGAAACGCAATGTCAGCACAATGAAGCCGTTAACTGAAAACACGATTCTCGACAAGTCTCAGTTTTTTGGTGTTCTCGATAAAATTAAGAGCCGTGGTTATGCGCTCGATGATGAAGAGAACGAAGCGGGTATTTCTTGTGTTGCTGTCCCTATTTTTGACAAGAACAATTCTCCTGTATACGCGGTTAGCGTCTCTTCGCTTACGCCAAAAATGAAAGCTCTCGGCTACGAAGAGATCGCTAGTAGAATTCAAGACATAACAACGCGTATAGAACAACAACTCTTTTAAGGAAAAAGAATGTTTGATTCTAAAAACAAATTCAGATTAGGTATTTACGAAAAAGCGATGCCAACCACCCTTACATGGGAAGAGCGTTTGATTCACGCTAAAGAAGCTGGCTTCGACTTTGTAGAAATTTCAGTGGATGAAACCGATGAGCGACGTGCTCGTTTAGATTGGTCAGACGAAGAAATTTATGAGCTTCGCCGTCTATGTGAAAAGCACCAAATGCCTTTCCAATCAATGTGCCTAAGCGCACACCGTAAGTTTCCGTTTGGCTCAATGGATGATGCTATTCGCACTGAATCGCTGATCATCATGGAAAAAGCGATTTCATTGGCTTATAAGCTTGGTATTCGCTGTATTCAAATGGCGGGCTACGATGTGTATTACGAACCGCAATCGGCTGAAACTCACGCTCGCTTCATTGAAGGCATGCAACAAGCCACCAAAATGGCAGAACGTGCAGGCATCATGTTAGGTGTAGAGATCATGGATACTCCGTACCTCAATTCATTAAGTAAGTTTGAAGTGCTTAAGCGCGAGATCCCATCACCTTACTTCATGGCTTACCCAGATGTCGGTAATATTTCTGGTTGGAACTACGACGTGTGTACCGAACTAAAGCTAAGCCGTGATCACCTAGTACAAGTCCACCTTAAAGACACGCTACGAGTTTCAGAGACCTGTAAAGGTCAGTTCAGAGATCTGGTGATTGGTGAAGGCCAAGTCGACTTCCCAGCTATTTTCAAAACACTCGCTGAAATTGATTACAGCGCGCCATTAGTGATTGAAATGTGGGCTCAAAATGACAACTGGTTCGAAGATATCAAACAAGCAAAAGCAACGTTGAAATCTATCGCTAACCAATCTGGCTTTGAACTGTAAGGAAACGACCATGACAATTTTTCGCACCGCTTTTTTTGAAGCCGATTTAACTGAAGAACAAAAGCAAGACTTCTACCAATACATGGAAAACGAAGTCGCGCCTATTATTCGCACATTCCCGAACAACCAAGGGTTAACGCTGAATAAGCCTGAAGCGATTGAAGCTGAAAGCCATAAAAACCTACTGCTGATGATGCAGCACAGTTACGAGAACGAGTCAGCAATGGCTGCTGCTTTAGATTCTGAGCAACGAATCAAAAGTATGCATGCGACCAAAGTGATTATTGAGAAATACAACATTCATGTTCATCACATCAATTTCGTTCGTGATTAACAGCTTAATAGGCAATACACCGTAAAGTCTCAATCGAAAAGCAGAAGATCATCTTCTGCTTTTTTTATCGCTATCAATAAGGAATCACTATGAGAGTATTCCCGTTAAAAGATGCCCCACTGGTCTTACTGTCTCTGATATTTTTTATCTGGGGTTTAATTACCGTTTCAAGTAACTCGCTAATTCCACATTACAAAGAAGCTTTCTCTCTCGACTATAAAATGGCGATGCTATTTCCCATGGCCTTCTTTATCACCCGAATTACGGTGTCGCTTCCAACGTCATTTGTCATGGCAAAAATTGGCTATAGAACTACGCTGAAGTTCTGCTTGATATGGTGCCTTCTGGGCTGTCTAGCCATGGCATATTTAGTGCGAGGAGAAGAGCTTGTTCCAACACTCATTGGGATCTTATTGATGGCCTCAGGTGTGTCAGCAATTCAAGTAGTGAGTTCACCTTACGTATCACTTCTCTCGACACCCGATAAGAGTGTTATACGTCAAAGTGTGGCAACAGCATCTAACTCCGTTGGCACTGTGCTTGGTCCGCTAGTGCTTACCGCTGTCATTCTCGTGGCTACAAGTTTTAACGTCGACAACACCGCCCATCAAGTTTCGTATCTGTTCTTATTCATCGCCCTGTTCTTTTTCGGCTTACTGGTATTTTTTAGCAAAATGACGCTTCCAGATATCAAACCAAAACAGATGACTGGCTTTTGGCGAGGGTTAAGGCTTCTAATTAAAAATCAGCAGTTTATGAAATTAGCGTTGGTACTGTTGCTGTACATCGGTGTAGAGGTCAGTTTTGGTACTTTTACTATTGTGTATCTTGCCGACCAGCAATATGGCGACCTTGGTTTGGTCTTCGCAACACAGATCATCGCTCTTTATTGGGTATTAATGTTTGTTGGAAGAGTGTTATTCGCCAAGTTTGGAAACACTGTAAACAAGCACTATCTCTTCTCACTGTCTTGCGTTATTGCAGCTTTGATTAGTGCCGTTGCGGTCTATCAAAATTATGTTTGGATTGGCTATTTGATGCTTGTCGTAGGGTTATGTAATTCAGCACTCTACCCTATCATTTACGCACAAGCGCTACATGCATCAGGTAAGCAAAACTCACAAGGGGCAGCAATTCTCATTATGTGTTCAATTGGAGGGGTTGTTTTACCATTCGTACAGGCGAGTTTGATTGATGAGCTTTCGCTGAGTACGAGTTATATTGCGCCCGCATTAGCGTATGTATTAATGATAGTTTTGTACTGGTCTAGTTTAAAGCATCGTGCTTAAACCGTTGATTTAGAAAAGTAACTTGGTTTAGTCAATCACTTGATTCAGTCACTAAGTCGATGACTAAAAAGTCGGCCTGATTGGCCTAGAAGATAGAGAAAGTGAACTGGAGAAAGATAAGGAAATGAATTTGGTGCTTCTGACGTTAGTTTGAATCAGTGAGTGGCTAATCACCACCACTGATCACACTTAACGCGGGTTATTTAAGAAATTAAACCCAAGCAGAAGCAACAAGTAGGATAATTGCACCCATGATAACGGTAGACTTAGCAAAAAATAGAACTTCATTCATTACTGAAGGTTTTGCTAGTGATACGTTGTTTTCATTCGTGATTACTGTAGCGTTCATACTGTGTTCTCATCGTTATGTGATCTGAGGTCAATTTTGCGCCGTTATGTGACCAAAGTCAATATTAACTGTAGTTTTATTACACAATGAAAAAGATATAACTGAAGAGAACTCCAACAACGCAACCTCCCCTGACTCCACGTAGTTTTCCATTAAATCAACATCTATTAGATACAAAAAAGCCCGAAGCCTGATACACAGAACACTTCGAGCCTTTATACAGCAGTAGATACACTACTTAATTCAATTGAGCTAACTCCGCTCGCATTGAATCGATAGCTTGTTGATAATCTTCACTATCAAAAATAGCAGAGCCCGCAACGAACATATCGGCACCCGCTTCAGCAATCTCTTTTATGTTGTTAACTTTCACACCACCGTCGACTTCTAAACGAATATTTCGACCTGATTCATTAATGCGCGATCTGATTGAACGCAGCTTAGTTTCAGATCTCAGGTCCGCTACCCACTTCCAAACCATTCGCTGGAACAAACTTAGTTATCTGCCCGTTTTCAACCATGTAGCAATCCATGCCTGCCGATGTCGCTGCGTGCTGGCCTATAATCGTATCTTCAAACACCACACAATCGCTCGGTTCAAGCTCTAACTGGCTAGCGACTTTCAGAAAAGTATCTGGGTTAGGTTTGTGATTTTCTACGTCATCGGAAGTCACAATCGTACGTATCATTGATGGGATATCGGTCGTCTTTAAAATCGCCCTTGCATGCTTGGCTTGAGCACCAGTGCCGATGCCTATCTTTTTCAACTGATACTGTTGCTGTAAGAGTGCGTATGTCTCTGGAATAACATCCCCTTTGTGCTCAATAGCCTCAAAGTTAGCGATTTTGTCCGAAGTAATTTGTTGAGCATCAAGAGTTAGATCGTAACGCTTAAGGATCTCTTGAGTCACTTTTCGCGATGGCATCCCACCAAGTTGATCGAGCCACTCTTTGTCGTAGGGAATACCAAACTTCTGACAAGTTTGTTCCCACGCATGAGCATGTGCCACCATAGAATTGACCAGAGTCCCATCGAGATCAAAAATAATTCCTTTATATTTATCTAACTTTGGCATCGTCAATCTCTCATATTGTTTTGAGACTCATACTACTAATCACCATACATAAAACCTATTCATGATCGCCTTAATATGATCTTATTCAACAATCCGACAATTAAACGAATTGATGCAATAAAAGCCGTTGTTTTACTATTGAAATCATATTTTGAGCACATCTCACCCATTTTTACTTAAACCAAGTAGAGTTGCATAAATTGAAGATGATATAGTCCACGAAAATCAAATACCTTGGACACGACCATGCATTCTAGCGACATCATCAAATTGGCAAATTTAGGCGTTAATATCGAAATTTCAAAAGACTCTTCATTGCATCCTTCTGATGCGTTGGAAGTGGTAAAGATTGTTGCTGAAATCGGTAGCCAAATCGTCATCAAGAAAAAATACCATACGGACTACCTGATTCAGATGGCTGAAGTGGGCCGTGATCATGTGACGATCGCTGTTTAAGAACCGCCACTATTTCGAAATTGACATAACCTCAGCTTCAACAGTTTAGAGCGACATGTTGATATAAAAATGCAGCATATTGGGGGCAATATGCTGCATTTTCTCTTTTCGTTAGGAGCATCGAGAACGCAAAGAGAAACTGGTTAATCATTCTAAGTAGAGTTAGTGGTCAAACAATCTCGGAACACCCGTTTGCACACAAACATCATTCAGTCGTTTTTGTGCCGTGAGAATATTCTCTTTCCAACGTTCATCTTGAGCCCACATCTCGATCACGAGTGGCACAACGCACTCAGTCTCTTTCAACGTTTCAAAAATAGCATTGAAGTCAACTTCGCCATCACCAATCACTAAGTCTCGAAACTGCCCTTTGTACTCGTCAGTCACTTTATAAGTGTCTTTGAGGTGGATCTGAGTGATATGAGGCTTACTCAGTTTTAGCTCAGTCACTATGTCGTAATTCCAACCAGAAATATTACCCACATCCGGATACGCCGTGAAATACGGTGAATTGACTTCGCGACTCAGCACTTCGAACTTACTCAAAGAGTTCAAGTAATCGGTGTCCATAATTTCCACAGCAAGCATTACGCCTGATCTTTCCGCCAACTGCGCCGAAAGCTTCATGCCTTCAATGAACCTCTGGTGAGTCACTTTATCGGCTGGCTCGTAGTAAACGTCATACCCAGCCAATTGGATGGTACGAATACCCAATTTGTAAGCGAGTGAGATCGCTTTTTCCATATGAATAACTGCTTGTTCACGAATCGCCGGATCTGCTGAACCAAATGGGAACTTACGATGCGCGCTTAAACACATGGATTGCAGCGGTACACCATGCTTTTCACACAGGTGACGCAAGGCATACACTTCTTCGTCATTCCAATCTAATCGACTGCGACGCTCGTCTGATTCATCGACCGATATCTCAAGAAAATCAAAGCCGAGTTCTTTGGTTTGCTTAAGTTTATCTTCCCAGCTGAGTTCGTTAGGTAGAGCCTTTTCATAAAGCCCAACACGGTGGCGTAACAAGTTTTGATACATAACGCCTCCTAGTTCCAGTAGCGATCGATCTGAGCTTTTAGCGCTTCTGCTGTCTCTTTACCTTTGTCGCCTGCAAGTGCACGGCCTGCGATAAAGGTTTTCGCCTTAATGCCTTCAAATAGGTATAGGTCTTCAGGCACGATACCGCCCGTGATAGAAAGCTCGATACCCATTTCAGACAATGCACGCATCTTCACGAGATCTTCTTCAGTCCAGCCCACACCAGCTAATTCAGCGTCACGAGAACGGTGATAGATAGCTTGAGAGATACCTAGGTCGACCCAAGATTGAGCATCGTCCATTGTCCAGTTACCATAAATTTCGATTTGGATTTCACCGTTAAATTCATCAGCGACTTTCTTACATGCACCAATGGTTGCGATGTGTGCAGCAGCAGAAACGGTAATCCAATCAGCGCCCGCTTCGAATGCCATACGAGCCAAAATAGCACCGCCATCGGTGGTTTTCATATCGCATACAAGGATATGGTCTGGGTGGTTTTTACGAAGCGTAGAAACCGCCGTCATGCCTTCTGCGAAAGCCAAAATAGTGCCCACTTCAATCACATCAACGAAGCTTTCAACGTTGTTTGCCACTTCAATTGCTGCAGGAAGATTTGTTTGGTCTAGCGCGATCTGAATCATTGGTTTAGTCATGTTGTTATCCTTTAATTTGTTCACGTATTAGACGGGCTAAGCCATCATGGTTGTTATCTGTTGAGCACACGCATTGAACGTGTGACTTGACGATGTCATCAGCATTGAGCATCGCTACGCCTAACCCGGCGTACTTGAGCATGGAAATGTCATTGTGGTTATCACCGACGGCAATGACGTCATCGGCTTGATAACCGAGTTCTGCGATGTATTCAGCAAGGCGTAGGCCCTTACTGTTACCTTTCGCAGCAAAGTCGATTCGGTTTGACCAAGAGCGCTCACCGTTGAAGTTCTCTTCTATCCATGGGTGTTGCATTAAACGGTCTACTGAGTCTTGGCTACCTTCCACCACAAACTTCCAAACGTGTTCGGCTTGCTGAGCCGTTTCAATGAATGATTCCACTTGGTAAATTTGAGGGCGATGTTGCTCTGGTGCCGTTTCCGCCCAACTTTCCAATGCCAACATGTAGGCAAATGGGTTGTAGTGTGAGTACGTCATGGCATGCGTGATGTACATGACCATTTTGAGCTGAAACTCGTCTGCCATATCGATGAAGGTCAGCGCTTTGTCTTTATCTATCGCGTTTTGAGTCAGTACCGTTTCAGTCTGATAGTCGTAAACATAAGTGCCGTTACAGCAAATGATTGGCGTATCTAACCCCAATTCGTAGTAATAAGGTCGTGCTGCTGTGTGGTGTCGACCAGTCACAATCACGACATGACAACTTTGTTTGGCTTCTTGGATCGCCTTTTTCAGTTCTGGATGAATCGTGTGATCATCCTTTAACACGGTTCCATCGAGATCTAACGCCAGCACTTTATACATAGAGTCCTCTCACTTATTCCCTGAAGTCGGGCCTAATCAATATTGAAACTACTTAGAGCCGAAGCTCGTTAAACGGCTTACTTAAACAGCCTACTTAAACGAACAACCGATTTACTGTTGGCCGTAATAAGCATTTTCACCGTGCTTACGTAAGTAGTGTTTGTCGGATAGTTCTGGCTGAATTTTGATGCCGCTATTCAAGGTGCGCGTTGCCAACGCCATTGCAGACACTTCTTCTAATACCACCGCGTTGTGAACCGCATCGTTGGCGTCTTTGCCCCAAGAGAAAGGTGCATGTCCTGCAACAATCACGCTGGGAACGGCCATTGGATCGATTCGACGCTGCTTGAACTCTTCAATGATCACCAAGCCAGTATTTTTCTCGTACTCTTCAGCAATTTCAGAGTGAGACAATCGACGTGTACATGGGATGTCACCGTAGAAATAGTCAGCATGAGTGGTGCCCAAGGCTGGAATATCGATACCGGCTTGTGCCCAAATTGTGGCACTGCGTGAATGCGTGTGAACAATGCCACTGACCTCAGGGAAAGCTTTGTAAAGCTCTAAATGAGTTGCGGTATCACTTGAAGGATTAAGTTTCCCTTCAACAATGTTGCCTTCTAGATCGACGACCACCATATCTTCAGCTGTCATATCGCAGTATTCGACACCCGATGGCTTAATCGCTATCACGCCATTAGTACGGTCAAACTCAGAGACATTGCCCCAAGTGAATGTCACCAAACCATACTTCGGAAGCTGCAAATTGGCTTCTAAGACGCGTTGTTTCAGTTGGCTATATATAGACATAGTTGTCTCCTTACGCTGCTTCCGCTTGCAGTAACGCAGCATCAATTAAACGCGCCACTTCTTCTGGGCTTTTGCATGCGCGAAGTTTTGAGAAATCTTCATCGAACTCAATCAAGTTCGCCACTTGCATGGTACCGTCGATGTGTTCTTCTGAATCTTTACCCGCTAGCGTGATCAGTACATCAACTGGCTCATCAACACCTTCAAACGTAATGGGCGTTTCAAGCACGGTTAACGCAAACCCGGTACGAATCACACCATCTTCAGGGCGGCAATGAGGCAGAGCGAACGCATCGTGAATACAGATATAAGGGCCTTCTTCACCAATCGCTTTGGTAATCGCGTCGTAGTAACGCTCTTCAGCAACACCGGCTTTAACCAATGCGTCAGTACCTAGCTTGATCGCCGCTTTCCAGTCAGTTGCTTTTGCGTTCAGTAGGATAGAGTTATTCTTGATAAGAGATTCTTTTAAGTTCATGTTATTGCTCACTTATATAATTGTTTTTATTGGCTCAGCAGTGCGATACCACTGAGCCGTTTTTAATTATTTATGAAAGTTGTTCTCGATGATGGAAACAAGCTCGTCGCCGAAAGTTTTCACCATAATCATGTTCTTAACCGCTAACTGTTGCTTACCTTCAGGCAGACCCGTGATCTTCGCTGCCAGAGCAACCGAAGTAACGATGATGTCGAATGAACCAAGGTGCGATTTGTAATCAGTGATAGCGCTGTTAAAGGTCGAACTAGGAATGCCTTTCTTGTCCAAGTACTCTTTGATTTTCTTAGAGCACATCATTGAAGAACCTTGCCCTGAACCACAGCACACTAAGACACGAACCGGTTTCTGTTCAGCTGCTGGTGAGACGCGAATTTCTGACGTTGTAGGAGCTGATAGAGATTGATCAGTTGCTGTTGATTGTTGTGGTACTGCGACTTCAATGCCCTCAGGTGTTACTGCGGTCATTGTTTCAGCGGCAGCTTCTGCGTCTTCTTCAGCTCGTAGTTGTTTAGAAGCGAAGTACATGTAGACACCAGCTAAAGCCAAAATCCCGAAGAAGAACATGTTAGAGCTCGAAATACCTTGCATGATAGGTGGGAATACCAGAGCCCAGTCAGCCATACCCATCCAGCCATTAAACTCTGCTCCCGATTGAGCAAAGATATGAATTGCCCAAGCAGAACCAACCACTTCGATGATGCCCATCACGAAACAGATCTTCATTACCGCTTTCCAACCACCGAAGTGGTTCGCAAACACACCAATCGTCGCGTTCGAGAAGAACATTGGGATAAAGCCAGGAATGATCATAATAGGAGAATCAAAGGCTAACATTGCAAGAACGGCTGTGAATTGACCAACAGCGCCCCACATGAAACCGAACACCATTGCATTTGGAGAGTATGCGTAGATAGCCGCACAATCGATTGCTAACACAGCGTTAGGAATAAGGCGTTGAGAAATACCATTAAATGCCTCAGACAATTCCGCTACGAACATACGGACGCCGGTGACGATAACTTGAATAGCCACTGCGAATTTCAACCCAGTTTCGAAAATATAGATAAACCAGTGTGTTTTTCCTGCCATGTCTTGAAGGTTATCAAGACCAAATGAAAGAAGAATAATGCCGAAGAAAGCAGTCATGACTAGCGTTGTCGCTGCGATACTGTCGTGGAAAATGTGTAACCATTTAGGCAGTTTGATGTGGTCAACGCTGTCATTTTTGTCGCCAAGCTTAGGAGCAACCTTTGTCGCTACCCATGACGCAAACTGTTGTTGGTGACCAATAGAGAAACCCGCCCCGCCAGTAACCTCTTGGGTAGGCTTGAACATGATGTTAGACGAGATACCCCAGTACAACGCCATCAATATTGCTGAATAGATGATGGTTTCCCACATACCTGCACCAAGCACGAAGTAGAAAACAGCAATGAGGCCAGCTTGTTGGAACATGATATGTCCCGTAAGCATGATGGTTCTGATGCCCGTGATGCGGCGGAAGGCAACAAGAAGAATATTGAGACCAAGTGCCAGTAATACGGCATATCCAACCCAAGAATAATTGTCTCCCATGGTCTCCATGGTAGACATCATGGTTGTGTACGGATCTATCACTGACCCCGTCAATCCATGAATCTCACTCATTTTCAGAATCACTGGTTTGAAACCCGCTACCAATGTTCCTGCACCTACCTGCACTATCATGAAACCAACGATGGTTTTGATAGAGCCGGAGATAATAGTTGTTGCGTCACGCTTGAGTAGAATGTAACCCAGACAAGTAACAAGACCGAGTAGCAAAGGTGCTTTGGTCATTACCTGACTGTAAAAAATATAGAAAATATCGTATAAGAATTCCATATCTTTACCCCTGATTAATTTTAATTTTAATGGTATGTAGGATGTGATGATGTCTATTTTTGCTCACGAATTAGACTTTACCAATCAAAAGTAATCATTCAATGCTCGCTTGTGATTACTTTGATTTATATCAATTAACCACACCCAGAATGTGCCTAATTGAGCTTCGGATCACACCAAAAAACAACAAATCAAATAAAATCAATAACTTATAAATCATTGTGATTAAGATCTAGTTTTTATAGCAATGTAGTTTGACAATCATGATGGTGATTATTAGAATCAAAACAAATCAAAAGTAATCATCAAATTGTCACAACGACATAAAGAGTGATAAATATGAATGAAGTACAAAGACATAACGGCATCGTGTCGCTATTAGAAGATATGCAGACAATAAACGTCTCACATATTATTGATAAATTTAGTGTTTCACCTGCTACTGCAAGACGTGACATCGCTAAATTAGATGAAGTTGGCCGACTTAGAAAAGTTCGAAATGGCGCTGAGCGAGTAGAGAATCAGAAGAGAAAGTGGTCACCACTCAATATCAACAGCACTGAGTTCTATGAAGAGAAAGCAGAGATTGCGCAAGCAGCAGCAGGACTTTGCGAGGCTGGAGATACAGTTGTGATCAACTGTGGTTCTACTGCGTTCCTACTTGGACAACAGTTATGTGGGGAAGATGTACAGATCGTAACGAACTACTTCCCACTCGCAAGCTACTTGATCAACGAAGATCATGACGATGTCATCATCATTGGCGGTCAATACAACAAAGCGCAGAACATCTTTTTAAATCCCGCGCCCAATTCGCTGGGAGGCTATGCCGGAAACTGGATGTTTACCTCTGGTAAAGGCTTAACCGATGCTGGCCTCTACAAGGCCGACATGTTAACTGCTGTAGCAGAGCAGCAAATGCTTGAACAGATCGA
This sequence comes from Vibrio tasmaniensis 1F-187, assembly GCF_000272405.2. Taxonomy (GTDB): domain Bacteria; phylum Pseudomonadota; class Gammaproteobacteria; order Enterobacterales; family Vibrionaceae; genus Vibrio; species Vibrio tasmaniensis_A. The sequence continues at coordinate 6,646 of NZ_AJZM02000402.1, read as the reverse complement.
TAAACTCGTTGTTGTTGTCGACAGTTCAAAGGTTGGACAACGTACCGGAATGCTCTTTTGCAGCACCAAGCAAATAGACATCGTCATCACTGGTAAAGATGCCAACCCCGAAGTCGTCAAGCGGATTGAAGCTCAAGGGACGCAAGTCATCCTAGTTTAAATCGAAGGCTAACTAGCCCACCAATAATAATAAATTTAGCTCAGTGCCTTAATCAAAATTAAGGCGCTCGGCTCCCTACATCCAAAATTAATCAAATTATTGAAATAAAAGGTATTATCATGAGCAACGTAAACGAAATCACTCGCGAGTCTTGGGTCCTAAATACATTCCCTGAGTGGGGCACATGGTTAAATGAAGAGATCGAGCAAACCGTCGTGCAACCAAATACATTTTCTATGTGGTGGCTTGGCTGTACAGGTATTTGGCTAAAATCAGAAGGTGGTGCAAACCTATCAATGGACTTCTGGTGTGGTACTGGTAAAAAAACACAAGCTGTTCAAAAAATGAAAAACCAGCACCAAATGATGCGTATGGGCGGTGTTGAAGCACTTCAGCCAAACCTACGTACTGCAATCTTCCCATTGGACCCTTTCGCTATTAAAGAGATCGATGCGGTTATGGCATCTCATGATCACGGCGACCACATTGACATCAACGTTGCTGCAGCCGTTCTACAAAACTGTGGCGAGCACGTTAAATTCATTGGTCCTAAAGCGTGTGTTGATTTATGGATGAAATGGGGTGTGCCAGAAGATCGTTGTGTTATCGCGAAAGTTGGCGACGAGATTAAGATCAAAGACGTCAATATTAAGGTTCTTGATGCATTCGACCGTACTGCTCTAGTGACACTTCCTGAAGGCACTTCTTCTTTAGACACTGATATCTTAGGTGGCATGGACGATCGTGCAGTGAACTACCTAGTAGAAACGACAGGCGGTTCAGTTTACCACTCTGGTGATTCTCACTACTCAAACTACTACGCTAAGCACGGTAATGACCACAAGATCGACGTTGCACTGCTTTCTTACGGTGAAAATCCACGTGGCGTAACTGACAAAATGACGTCTTCAGACATTTTACGTGCCGCTGAATCTTTGGATTGTGAAGTCGTTGTTCCTTTCCACCACGATATCTGGGCTAACTTCCAAAATGACCCACGTGAAATTGAAATGCTGTGGAACATGAAGAAAGAACGTCTGCAATACGGCTTCGCACCTTTCTTCTGGCAAGTCGGTGGCCGATACACTTACCCTACAGATAAAGGTCGCATGCACTACCAACACTTCCGTGGTTTTGCAGATATCTTTAAAAATGACCCAGAACTGCCATACCGCGCATTCTTGTAATCATTAGTACCAACATTAATTAGGGAGCGATTCGCTCCCTTTTTTAATCATCGAATAAGGATATTGATATGGTATTACGCGAATTTAAGGAGCATTTCAAACGTGGCGATTTAGAATCAGCAATTGCCGTAAACTCTCCAAACAATGATGGCTATTACTTGATGGTTCTAAGCAGCAAATGGGGAATAAATAGTTTCTTAGAGTCCGACCGAAAGCTGAAACCAAGGGTATTCAAGACCCAACAAGCTCTACTAAATGCGGCAAAATCAATTGGCTTCAGTCATCAATCAGTCGATATGCAAAATTTCTAGAGCCTTCTGCCTCCTGCTCTATCAAATGATCCCCTTCGTCTATCTAAATAATTCTAATAAAGCAAGAACAGCCCTTCATAACCGCCAATATGAATTTCAGTCACATACTCTCCGATGTTGCCGTTTTCATCGACAGGCTTCATCGGCACGTCCAATACAATCATCAGCTTCTCTGCCTCATAAAAGCTCGAATTCTTACCGTGGAAATCCGTGCGATACAACACACGACCATTGCTGAACTCTCTCGCTAACACCATATCTTCAGGGCCACCAGCTGCCACCTGATTTTTAGATTGATACATAAAGTACGTGAACGTAGGTAGAACGTGAGTCATACCATTAGGCAGATCAGCATGCACCACTTCACTCATCGATGAATCACCAACGATGGTGTAGTCTGTGGGTTGAGGGGTCGTTGTCGATAGCATCAAAGGGATTGGCTCAAATCCCTGTAGGACCTGATGACTCGGCTCTCCCAAATCAACGGCTAATAACGAACTTGGTTGATAAGCGATATTTTTAGGGACACCACTTTGCCAGAAAATGTCTGCAGTCGTGTTATCACTCCCATAGACGTAACTATTGTTCCACTGATTAAAATAGCTGTGTTGAGCATGTCGATTGAGGTGGTAAATCGCTAGGGTCGAGTATTGGTCTTTCTTCCAATTCTCTTCACTATTTCCTAGATACTGGACTCGCCCGTAACGCGTTGTCGCCTGAAAAATTACTCCTTTTCCATTGTAGGCGAGCGCAGAATTATCCCAGAATTTAGAGATCCCCGAGTAACCACTAAATCCAGTAGACGGAAAAATGTAATGCTCTCTCAGATACAAAGACCCGGCTTCGCTAAGATGAGACTGCCCATTTCGACCCAGCAAGTTCGCCGTACCAATGTTCAACCCAATAGACGCATCACTTTCTAAAGCAGATAGATTTTTGAGAAACGCTGAAAATTGTTGCGTGTAGAGAGCATCCGCTTGATTTGAACCCGCAACAGCTCCTAACTCTTGAACATGTCCGCCAGAATGGACATAGAACTGGTTCGAGCCAATGAGTTTATTTGTGTCGTCGTTGTATGCACCATTCAAACCTTGGATTGCCCAGCTTTGCTTGTAGTAGCGATGAATGGCCGATAAATAATCCGCGTTTGCGACGTTCGTTAACGACCAAGATGAATTCGTGCTCCACATTCGACCAAATGGCACCACTCTTGATTCCCAACGAAAACGCGCTGTCGCATTCTTATTGGTTCGATTTCGATACTCGCTTGGCGACAAGTAGTTATCGCCATTCAGGTCTGCAGACACGTCAAAGCCACGAATTTTTCGCCATTGGCTGATAGCATTGCCATCCGGAGTTGTGGTCGGAGCGTCGGTTAACTTAACGGTTGGAAAGCTGTTTTTGAGTTTTACTTCTTTTAACCGCGGCCTGTCGTCTGCGTTCTCACTTTGCCAACGAACTCTCACAACGTATAAACGGCCACCCTCTCTCAAAAAGGTTGAACCAAAATACTGGCCGCCACCATAACTCACCCCACTGCCATCATGATTTGTGGCTCTTACCCAGTTACCCGGAAGGTTCCAAATCACCGATTGGTTTCTGGTCATATTGAGCGTTTGGTCTTTCTTTACATCGAGCCTTTCCCACTGTGAAACCCTTCCGTGAGAGTCAATAGCTGTTGGGTATTCAATCCAGAATTCGCCGCTGACAGCAAACTGTGAGAACTTAAAGGTCAGACGTTCGAACTGTTCAGCATGATAGACATACAAAGCCCCGCCCAGTTCGAAATTCTCAAACACATCAGCATCCCACGGAGGCTCTTGATACAGCCAAAAGCCAGCATGGTCTTCACTGGCTGTATAGCCCAAGATCATAGGCTTTCCACTTAAGAGAGTATTTTCACCGTGGGTGTTATCGACTTCTGCGAGCACTGTATCTTCAGAAAAATGGAGAAAGAAGTTTTCAAAATTAACGCCATGCAACTCTGCGTTATTACGAAGGTCGTTCTCCAACCAACCAGAATTGAGCTCCAATTTTTGGTTATACATATACCCAATTGTCGTAGCTCGCTTATTGTCGGTTTTATCTGCATAAGAGCCAAATACGAGGTCACTGTTCGCAATTTCCCAATCTATGACGGCATTCGCAGACAATGGGGAGCCCGAAAGATCAACACCAGCTTCATGTTGCCCTGGCAGCACAACCGCTGTACCAACAGCAAAAGAATAGCCGGTAATTAAATATGACGGTATAAGTGCGAGCAGCACAGAAATGTAGGTTTTCATGATTCAAATTTCCTAATCGATACTATTGCCAATCAAAATACCTCATTCAAAATCAACATATTACGTGTCAAATTAGGGAGCAATGTACGAAAAAAGTATCGTCTAGAAAAGTTCATAGTTCAAGCATTAAGCCACCCGGTTCGACGAGCATTTAAGTGTGCCATCGAATACCCGAATGAAGACAATCTGAAACTACCGCCAGCTTAAAAGGGAAATGACAGCTTCACCTCTAAGGTCATTTGAGTTCGGGATGAAATGATTATGTCGGTCGTATAAAAACCAAATGAGAGGGGGATTAGGCTTGCTGTGTCAGTATAAATCGATGAAAACCACCTACGGATGTAAGTGGTTTTCAACGGAATAAATAGAAGGGATATATGTAGGTGCTTGAGTCGCTTTAGCTAGATTTTGTCTACCTTAACAACCTCATCGCTAAATTTAATATATTCCACATTGGTAATCTTGTCCGTTCCAATCGATTTACCAGAAATTTGTGTCACACCGCCGGTCAGTTTTTTAATCGAATAATCGTTTTTATTACCGTTTATTTTCAATACATCGGTACCATCAGAACCATCGAAAGTGTTATTGGCAGAGTTCCCCTCAAAATAATTATCCTGAGAATTTCCAAGTATATCTAAAGCCTCAGAACCTACGATTTTCAAATTTTTAATATATTGAGATTTAAAGGTGTACTTTTCTTTATCATCAGAAGAGATTTGGATCTTAAATGTATTATTTAAAGACGGATTTGCATTTAAATACGTATTGACCTTTGAACTGTCAATCCGCGCCGTATACTGATGATATTCAGGCAAGAATTCTTTGACGATCGCAAAACCAGTACTATCACTAGGCAAAGTTTCTCGGGTAACGTAACGGTAGTTATCCATTCCTCCAAACTCTGAATTAAACCCACCATACATCCCGTAATACGTGTCTGCTAGTGCGGCAAAATACTCGTGAGAAAAGGTTTGCCCCATCTTATACTGCTCAGGCATTCCTAGGTCTTTACCTATATCGTCACCGCCCCAATCGCCATCCCATTGTTCTTCACGTTTTTCATCAAGAGTTGCGCCTGCGGCTTGTGGACTCCAAATGGAACTTTTAGCCACATAATCTTTGCTAGGGTCTTTATCTTCGTAAACATATAGGCCTTTTACGCTCTCATATTTATAATCTTTGAAGATACTCAAGCTATGTTCAGTTATTCTCTTCTGTAACCCGCCTTTATCCCCTTCACCAGTTAAGGGAGCGATTCCTTGAGCTTGAGTTATATGAAGAATTTCTTCTATTGAAGCATCTCTTTTACCTACATTGGTAACGGAATTATAACCAGTGAAATACTCTGTCTCACCAACGTATGTCGTTTCGTTATAACCAAGCGCTTGGCTATGAACAAACCAACCATATTTTTTGAATAGATCATTATCTGAAGCTATCAGCTGCAGGTAGTTATCAGCTGTAGCTGAGGCAAGTTTAGGCTCACGCGCTTTCAACAACCTCAGTAGCTCTTGCTGAAGATTACCAATATCACCTTCTGACGATGCCATAAGAAGCGTACCCTGACGCTGACTTATCGATTTAAAGACATCAAGCTTACTCAGTTCTGTATTCGCTCCATTTTCGGACAAAAGAGAAGTCCACACACCAATGGCTTGACGCAAATCCTCATCACTACCTTTTGTCGCAAGAATGGTAATACTAATACTTGAATCTGAGCGTAACGGTATTTTAATAAAGTAATCAAAACCTGCATCTTTCGCTATCTGGTAGTTACTTGGGAATACCGTATTAAAAGCACTATCGATATTGTAATTGGTAATCAACTTCGATTCATTTGGCAAGGTAAACCCAGGGATTGGTGCCGGCGTAGGGGTCGTAGCGGCTGGACTCTTACTATCGCTACCACATGCTGAAAGCAAAGGTAAAATTGCGAGGATTGTTAGGGTGATTTTATTTTTGTTCATTTAAATACCATTGAAGTTCAAGTGCGCCTACACACATATTCTCAGTGACTAACTGTATTTTTACCTATTAATCATAAAAATACGTCAGCTTCAATTAGCGATACTTATATACGTGACACCCATTCACCTCAATTATATTTACTCAAAAATAGAGTTAACTCATGCGCTGAAAAAGACAAGCATTGTTAATATTAGGTTAACCGAAATTTAATAATTCCCGGTTCTTTCCCCATTGATTAAAATAAACTAAATAGCCCCCCAGCCATTACATTACATTACCTAAGCACTCAGGTCACTGATCCCCCAAACCTATTTACAACCTCTTGTTCCACTTCCCTTGATGGTCGCGGTCGCAATTTTCTTGTGTATCGTAGCTAACATGCTTATCGATATTCTTCAGTTGAACCCCAACTTGATTGAACGCTTGTTGGATAGCCCGAGAGGCACTCTGCTGACCTCTCCCCTCTAAAAAGTTCGTTCTATCTCGATTGGTGTCGAATACGCAGACGATTTTCAAACTTTGCGGGAATGAAGAGAAATTGACCGTATGAGTCACCCAAAGAAAACCATCGTAGCTTTTCAACGTATCTTCACACACGTCCGTTAACACGTCTCTGATTTGATTTTCGATCTTCTTATCTGATTTGCGCATGAAGCAAAGTTCCTATTCAACACCTTAAAAAATAAGGTTTTTCGGTCAATATTGTTTTAACCGACATTGGACACTGTGGCT
>NZ_AJZM02000401.1:41515-41620 GCF_000272405.2 Vibrio tasmaniensis 1F-187 | reverse complement strand
CTATCCAGCTGAGCTAAGGGCGCACTGTATCTTCAAGAGAAGAAGTTGTGAAATATATCACATTCTGTTTCTACGAAACAAAAAAAAGGCCATAGGCCTGTAATG
>NZ_AJZM02000401.1:41300-41505 GCF_000272405.2 Vibrio tasmaniensis 1F-187 | reverse complement strand
TATCCAGCTGAGCTAAGGGCGCACATTGTTACTTCTGTGTTTGCTTGCAAATTCAAACGTGCAAGAAATGGCGGTGAGGGAGGGATTCGAACCCTCGATGCGGCTACAAACCACATACTCCCTTAGCAGGGGAGCGCCTTCGGCCACTCGGCCACCTCACCTTATTCATTATTCTCGAAACACTTACAAGTAAGAGTAAAGAGAA
>NZ_AJZM02000401.1:0-41290 GCF_000272405.2 Vibrio tasmaniensis 1F-187 | reverse complement strand
CTTAGCAGGGGAGCGCCTTCGGCCTCTCGGCCACCTCACCGTCTTGCGGAGGCACATATTACGTTTTACCGAAAATATGTCAAACACTTTATTGAAAAAAATTGGACAAAAACACTCAACCGTTTGCTATTTAATCAAAGCGCTTGCAAATTGAACTTATAAGCTTCAAATCGCGCTTTTTCCCTTAAAAATTAAGGTGAAAGATTGGTAATAATAAACAGCCGAAAACAATTATCTAATTTATCCAGCAGCAAGTGCTACCGCTGTTTGCACAATACTACGGGATGCGTATTTGCGCCATAGGGGAAGCTAACAAATCTTGAGTTTGCGCAGACAAAATACCGTGTAATAGCGATGATCGATCCTATTTGTATTTCATAACGTCATAAAGCTCTCACTTCACCGCGTTAAGACTAACCCGTTACCACCCCATCGATGTTCAAATGCGTATTTCCATTCCCCCAAGATCAAAAAAGGCTAGCATCAATGCTAGCCTCTTCTCTACGCAAAAGTATTAGTAGTTGCCAGGTGCAACGTTACCATTACCTTTTTCAGCTTGAATGCGCATGTAGATCTCTTCACGGTGAACAGATACTTCTTTAGGTGCGTTAACACCAATACGTACTTGGTTACCTTTAACGCCTAGTACAGTAACTGTTACTTCGTCACCAATCATCAGTGTTTCGCCAACGCGGCGAGTCAAAATTAGCATTCTTTGCTCCTTGAGTAATCTCTAAATTTATCTAGCTACGCAAGCATTATCCAACAAAAGTTATATTTTCGTAAACTATCGATTGAGTTTATTTAACCAAAATGCACTTCTTTTTTAGGATAACCCTGTGTTTCACGCGCTACGATGTATGCATTGTGTAATATGTTAGCAGCCATATCGACTTGCGTTGGTGATATCACCAAAGTTAAAGACTGCTGTTGCAACAAGTGATGCTGTACATCAATTTCGCCTTCAGACAACAATCCATGTGAACTGACCACAATTTCTTGTGTTCGGCTTCCTACCACAGTTAACAAACTAACCTGTTCACTATTACGGATTTTCTCGTCAAAAACTAGTTTTAATTTAGCACTTATGTCCGGTTTGATAATGAGTGCTGCCCGTTCTGCTTCCTCGATCACACTACAGACTTCAATCCCTAATAAATGGCAATGCGACATGAGAGACGGTAAATCTTGATTCAAACACTCGATGCGAACCATATCTCTTTGAATGGCTATCCCAGCAATATCATTCAAACAGTCATTACCCGCGATCAATGTGCCCTCGCCTTCTTCAAAGCTCGAAAGCACTCTCAATGGTACATTGTGTCGCCACGCATGTTGAACACATGGAAGGTGTAAAATCTTAGCGCCTCTGCGAGCCATTTCTTCCATAGAGGGAAAGTCTAAGGTATCTAATTTCTTAGATTGCTTAACCACTCTAGGGTCGCAGGAATATACGCCATCAACATCGGTATATATCTGACACTCTTTCGCTTGAAGGGCGCCTGCCAACGCAACGGCCGTGGTGTCTGAACCACCTCGCCCTAAGGTTGTGATATCACCTTTCGCATTAACGCCTTGAAAACCTGCAACAATGACAATCTGGCCATCATCTAACAGCGCTTTGATAGGAGCGGTATCAATACGCTCAATCGTCGCATTATTATGATTAGAATCGGTGTGTATCTTGGCTTGATAGCCAGTCATCGATGTCGCTTCATAACCCAACTTGTGCAACGTCATCGCCAACAAAGCCATGGAAACTTGTTCTCCGGCCGTTAACAGCACATCCAACTCTCTAGCGTTTGGTACGCTATCAACTTGTGAAGCTAAGTTAACTAACCGATTTGTTTCACCTGACATAGCAGAAACGACAACCAGGATCTGGTTCCCTTCATTTTTCGCTTCAATGATTTTTTCTGCTACATGATGGATTCGTTCAATTGAACCCACCGACGTTCCACCAAATTTCTGCACGATAAGAGGCATTTTCACCCTTCCTCACCTTCCCAAGACCAATGTCTATATATGACAAAAAAACACATACTCCGCGTCATGGCGAAGCAATAAAAAATTAACCAAGGAGTCTAACGTTACCATTAGCCTTCTTGGTTAATCTCAATCAAACCTTTTTCAGAGGTTCTTCCAATGGGCAAAATAAAAGATGCCCAATCAGTTGATTGGGCATCTTTGTATCAATTACTTAAGCTTAAAGACGCTCTTCAAGCCAAATACGTACTGATTTAAGCGCTTCAGGTAGTGCTTCAACGTCAGTACCACCCGCTTGAGCCATATCTGGACGACCGCCGCCTTTACCACCAACTTGCTCAGCAACCATCTTAACGAGGTCACCCGCTTTAACTTTGCCGATAAGGTCTTTAGTTACGCCAGCAATCAGGCCAACTTTACCGTCTGCTACGTTCGCGATCAGGATGATGCCGCTACCTACTTGGTTTTTAGCGTTATCAACCATAGTACGTAGGTTCTTGTTGTCTGCACCTTCAATGGCAGCAACCAGTACTTTAGTACCAGAGATCTCTTCTACTTTACCCATGATGTTTGCACCTTCAGCTGCAGCCATCTTTTCTTTAAGTAGTTGGATTTCTTTCTCTAGCGATTTCGCTTTCTTAGCTGATTCAGCCAATTTCTCTTCGTAAGCGTTAGCCTGAGCTTCTACTGCATCTAGAGCTGCTTCACCCGTTACCGCTTCAATACGACGAATACCCGCAGCGATACCACCTTCTGAAATGATCTTGAATAGACCGATATCACCCGTGTTGCTTGCGTGGATACCACCACAAAGCTCAGTAGAGAAATCGCCCATAGACAGAACGCGAACTTCATCATCGTACTTCTCGCCAAACAGTGCCATCGCACCTTTTTCTTTCGCTGACTGGATGTCCATGATGTTAGTTTCAATCACATGGTTCTTACGAACTTGTGCGTTAACTAGACGCTCTACTTCTTTAATCTGTGCTGGTGTTACCGCTTCAAGGTTAGAGAAGTCAAAACGTAGGTTGTCTGGCTTAACTAAAGAACCTTTCTGAGCAACGTGCTCACCTAGCACTTCGCGCAATGCTGAGTGAAGTAAGTGAGTTGCAGAGTGGTTTAGTGAGATAGCAGCACGACGCTCAGCATCAACGCGCGCTTCTACTTTATCGCCTTGAGCAAATACGCCTTCAACTAGCTCACCGTGGTGTGCAAATGCATTACCTAGCTTTTGAGTATCTTGTACTTTGAATAGACCCGACGCTGTGCTTAGCGTACCCGCGTCACCACATTGACCGCCTGACTCAGCGTAGAATGGTGTCTCTTCAAGGATGATGATTGCTTTGGTCGCCTGCCGATAGTGAAGATACTTCTTCGCCGTCAACGAATAACGCAGAAATCTCACCTGCACCTTCAGTACCGGTGTAACCACAGAACTCAGTGTTCGTGTCTACTTTGATCGTTGCGTTGTAATCAGTACCGAACTGACCCGCTTCACGTGCACGCTTACGCTGTGCTTCCATCGCCTTCTCAAAGCCTTCTTCATCAATGGTAAAGTCGCGTTCGCGAGCTACATCGTTAGTAAGGTCAGCTGGGAAGCCGTATGTATCGTAAAGTTTGAAGACTGTTTCACCGTCAAGCTCTTTGCCTTCAAGTGAGTCTAATGCGTCGTTTAGGATAACCATGCCACGCTCTAGCGTGCGACCAAAGTTCTCTTCTTCGATGCGAAGTACTTTTTCAACAAGCTCTTGCTGTTTCTTAAGCTCTTCAGCTGCAGAACCCATCACTTCAGCCAGTACACCCACAAGTTTGTGGAAGAACACGCCTTGTGCACCAATCTTGTTACCGTGACGAACTGCACGACGAATAATACGACGTAGAACGTAGCCACGACCTTCGTTTGAAGGCATTACGCCATCAGCGATTAGGAATGAACAAGAACGGATGTGGTCAGCAATAACGCGCAGCGATTGGTTAGATAGGTCGTCGTGACCCACCACTTCTGCTGTCGCTTTGATTAGCTTTTGGAATACATCAATTTCGTAGTTAGAGTGAACGCCCTGCATGATTGCAGAGATACGCTCAATACCCATACCAGTATCTACAGCTGGCTTAGGTAGCGGTTCCATAGTGCCGTCAGCGTGACGGTTGAACTGCATGAATACGTTGTTCCAAATCTCGATAAAACGGTCACCATCTTCTTCAGGTGTACCAGGGCGGCCACCCCAAATGTGCTCACCGTGATCGTAGAAGATTTCAGTACATGGACCACAAGGGCCTGTGTCACCCATTGTCCAGAAGTTATCAGATTCAAACTTCTTTCCACCTTCTTTGTCGCCGATGCGAACAATCTTGTCAGCTGGGATGCCCACTTTCTTGTTCCAGATTTCGAATGCTTCGTCATCTGTCTCGTAAACCGTTACTAACAGGCGATCTTTTGGCAGACCTAGTGTTTCAGTCAGGAACTCCCAAGCAAAGCCAATCGCTTCTTCTTTGAAGTAGTCGCCAAAGCTGAAGTTGCCTAGCATTTCGAAGAACGTGTGGTGACGAGCCGTGAAACCTACATTTTCAAGGTCATTGTGTTTACCACCCGCACGTACACAACGCTGAGCCGTAGTTGCTCGAGTGTAGGCACGTTTTTCGGCGCCTAAGAAGCAATCTTTGAATTGGTTCATGCCTGCATTAGTAAATAGCAGGGTTGGATCGTTATGTGGAACTAACGATGAACTGTCTACGATTTGGTGTTCTTTGCTCTCAAAGAACTTAAGGAACGCGTTGCGAACCTCATCAGTGCTCATGTACATGCAGCTCTTCCTGAAAATAGTCGAGTTAGAATTTTGCCGTATTGTAGATCATGGTTAAGGCTTCGACTAGTTTTCTTGTAGAAAAGACACCCTTGGGCAGGATTTTAGTTGGAATTCGATAAAATGAAGAATATTCCACTAGCTCAAGCGAAGAAAAATAAAAAAAACCTCGCACACTATGTACGAGGTTTATGCTGTTGATACTCAATCAAAAACCAGTAAAACCGTTATCAATAGCCTGTATTACCTGTTAGTGCTTAGTGCGTAAGATAACCACTTCATTTTGGTCTAGATTAAATGTACCGCTGCCATTAGAAACAACCACTTGGTCAGTGCCTAATACACTGTCGTAAGTTCCGTTTGCCAATCCTAAATTCACCGCGTTAACCGATGTACCTTGACCGAGGTTCATTGCAACCACAACTACGTCATCGCCTGCGTTACGTTCATATACCAATACATCATTGCTTATCCAACGCTCGATATAATCACCTTGCTGAACCGCATAGCTGTCCTTACGAAGCTTACTTAATGTTTTTATCATCTTGTAAGCATTGGTCGTTTTATCAAAGCTTGGCATCATTTCACGGTTGTATGGGTCATTACCTTGTTGGCCAAAACCGTTGGTAGTGAAGTTAGCCGCGTAGTGCTCTGTTCCATAGTAAATACAAGGAATGCCACGAGAGGTCATAATAAGCGCTAAACCCAGCTCCACTCTGTCTTGTGCAAATGCAACACTTTGACGACCACCCCACTTGTCTTTGCCTGCGCCAAAGTTCTTCGCGTCTGAGCGTAAAACGGTAGAGATACGTGACGCATCGTGGTTATCTAAGAACACCACTTGCCAATCACTGCTTGTGAATTTTTGGTCTCTCAGCTTCATGTAGTTATTAATGGCATACATGCCAGTTCCATTGTGTTGTAGCAAGGCGTTTTCGATGGTGTTTCTCAAACCAAAATCAAGCAATGCAGAGCCTGATGTATTGGCAAAATCGATAGAGGCAAAGTTTGATCCTGTTGCGTCAGCACCTGAATCCATCCACTCACCAAAGAAATAGAAATCTTTACCTTGGCTTTTCTTCGCGTACGCGTTTATTTGGTCAGTAAAATCTTGGATAAACTCTTTATCCATATGTTTCACCGCATCAATACGAATCGCATCCACACCTAAATCAACCCAGAATTTCGCGCCATCAATCAAGTACTGACGCGCAGGGCCATCTTTACGTTGGTCAAAATCGGTTAAGTTAAACAAGGTTTTATTACGAACCGCCCATGCGTCGTTCCATTCCCAATCTTTACCGTTTTCAGCGATCGCTCCATTATGATGGTAATACCCTGCATTATCATTTTTGTAGTCGGTAACTCGAACACCCTTTTTATAAAGTGCACCGTATTCCCCTTCATCATCAGGGTTAGAGTGATTAGGCGCATAGTCCAGCACGAGTTTCATGCCGTAGCTATCCATTTTCGTCTTTAATGCTTTAAAATCGGCAACGGTACCTAGATGCTCGTCAACTTTAAAGAAGTCACGTCCCCAGTAGCCGTGGTAACCCGCACCGCCTCGACTGTCAGGCACGTTAATGTTATCTGCTGGAGGCGTTATCCAAATGGCCGTGATCCCCATATCATGCAAGTAATCTAGCTTTGCAGTTAAACCTTTTAAGTCACCACCAAAGTATTTTTTGAAATCCGATTTGTCTGCCGAATACATGTCGGCACCCGTCGCTGTATTATTGGCTGAATCGCCATCATAGAAACGGTCAAGAAACACGAAATACATGGTTTCATCACGCATATCAAAGGGAAGTTTTTCATGGACCACCACTTTATTCGTGTCGTCATAGAAATTAATTTCGTAGGTTTTATTAGGGTCAACTGAGAAATTTGATAGAGGGTAGTTTTCAGACCAATCACCAAAGCGATCAACCTTAAAACTAGGAGAGTTCGTTCCATCACCGGTATTAAATTTTTTCACTATTTGCCAGTGGTTTGCTTTCACTTTAACCATAGATTCGGCTTGCCAGTTATTGGCTGTACCACGGAAATAGGCCTGGTTCCAATCTGCCATAGCAGGTAGGGAAGCCAGTAATGCTGATAGCACAATAAGCTTATTCTTCATGTGTCGTCCTTTATTCACGTTATGTTGGTGTAGGTTATTGTTTTATATTCTTGTCACGCGATTTAACTATCAGGTCGTGTTTCGTGAGCATGCTATATAGCCTCCCTCCCATACAACCATTACGGCCGCGTTAAATAATGTCAGAAGCGATGAAGTCAGCTGTACGAATAAAACCTTCCTTATATAAGTTCTATTTAATTGAGGCGTGACAGTATCTTGAGAATGAGTTCTCAGGATTCATTTATATTTTTATTATGCCCTTAAGCCAAAGTGAGATACTTAGGGCATATTATTAAAGTGAGGTGTTAGAACGTTCTATTGAAACCATTCATCTACGATAGTTAATGCCAATAAGGCCTGATTTTACAACGTCAGGTTCTGTTCGGTTTCACCATCAAAAATATGGCAAAAAGCAGAATCAAAATTAAAGCGTACTTGGCTGCCAATATCTGATGTACTTATGCTTTGGTTATTCACTCGCGCAACAATTTCGTTATCACCCAATTTGAAATACAGGTATTTTTCATTCCCTAAGTTTTCAACCACGGTCAGCTCACCAGGGTGTACGTTCACCATCTCATCATCAGCGGCAATATTTATGTGTTCAGGTCGAATGCCTAGACACACGGGCTTATCAATATGATCCACAAGCTTTTCTTGCAAACGTTTAGGAATAATAATTTGGGCGTTAGGGGCAAGTTCCACGTAAATATCATCACCTAACTTGCGTAGGGTTGTGTTCACTAAATTCATGGCTGGGGAGCCGATAAAACCCGCCACAAACTTGTTCTGTGGTGCGTTGTACAAGTTGGTCGGCGTGTCCACTTGCATAATGTTACCTTGATTTAATACACAAATTCGGTCGCCTAAAGTTAAAGCTTCCGTTTGATCGTGCGTGACATAAATCATGGTCGCAGGGTTACCTTCATCTTTAAGAGACTTGTGTAGTTGTGCGATTTTCACACGCATCGAAACACGTAGTTTGGCATCAAGGTTGGATAGAGGCTCATCAAATAAGAATACGTCCGGTTTACGAACAATGGCTCGCCCCACTGCGACACGCTGACGCTGACCACCCGACATTTCTTTAGGCTTACGGTACAGGAGATCGGTAATTTCTAGTTTTTCAGCGGCATCTTCTACGCGTTGTTTGATCTCTTCTTTTGGTCGCTTTTGCATTTTCAAACCAAAGGCCATGTTATCGAAGACCGTTTTGTGTGGGTACAACGCATAGTTTTGGAATACCATGGCAATACCACGCTCTTTAGGCGCTAAATCATTCACCACTCTATCGCCAATACGCACTTCACCTGCTGAGATATCTTCTAAGCCAGCAATCATTCGCAATGTGGTAGATTTGGCGCAACCAGACGGCCCCACAAATACCATGAACTCACCTTCGTGAATATCTAAGTCAATTCCGTGTACGGCTTTAAAACCATTATCGTACTGTTTTTCTACTTTACGCAGGCTAACTGTTGCCATTTGAAACTCCGAATACGGGTTAAATCTTGATAGGTAAAAATCTTTTTAGCCAGTGACTGGAGCTCTCAAGTTACTGGCTAAAAAGACGTAAACATTAATCATTGAACATTTAGGGTTTATGTTTAAAACATAGGTACTCTGATATTCAGAGCACCTTTCATCTGTATCACTGCGTCAACCACGAGTTTATAAACGGTGTTATACAGCGTGGTTATAAATGGTGATATAGAGTGGGTTATGTCGGTGCTACATCGGTTGGCTACATCGCTTATTTACACGCTTTAACCAATGCACGAACTGGCTTCTTATCTTCGTTAATTTCAACACTCCATAAATATTTGCCATCCTCTGGAATATTAACGGTTGTGTTTTTTGCAAAGCCACCGCGTTTTAGTGCTTTCTCATAACCTGCCGTCATCGACATGCCAGCTGCGGTAAATTGTGGAGACCAGCCCATCGTTGCGAACTGCAAACTTACGTTGCCCGCTTTTTCTTCGCTTACCACTTGGTAAATACCTTTGCCTTTATGCGACATTTGACGGTTTTCCATGTGGATCCACTGACCATCAGGGAAAGTGCCTATAACATAAAGTGAAGGACGAATTGGCCCGCGATCTTCCACCGTGGCGAGATTACAATCGGCGAAAGGACCTGTTGCTTTCATTTGATCAGCTGCTGGCGTGTCAGCTGTGCTCGCACAGCCCATTAACGCTGAAGATAAAAGTGCGGCTGCAAGTAGAGTACGTTTCATTGTCATTTCCTTATTATTTTTTATATATGTAGGGTTCTATTCCGTTTTAGTCATCGCGAGTTAGGGCTTTAATTTTTTAAAGCTCTCGCTTCGGCAACCTATAAACGAAATAGTCTCGCTATTAAGCTCTTTTTCGGTACCACCGATCTTTTGTCTGTATCAAGTTCTAACGATTTAGAGTTTGGACGGGGGTTACTGTTTTTTTGATGAGTTAATTTGTTCAATACGGCTAAGTTTTTATAATAAGAACGTGCATCTTTCGCCGGATAACCGAACAGATCACTATTGGCAGGGAAAGAGTGGCTCACACCTGATTTGGCTTTAATAACGGAGTTTTTCCCGATAGTAAGATGCCCTGCGGTACCGGCTTGACCATGTACAATGACATGATCTTCCAAAGTAGTGTGGCCCGCAAAACCAGCCTGAGATACCAGTAAACAGTGCTGACCTATTTTGCAGTCATGCCCTATTTGCACTAGGTTATCTATTTTGGTTCCACGACCAATAACGGTGTCGCCTAAAGTGCCTCTGTCGATGGTGTTATTACAGCCAATTTCAACTTCATCACCAATGATCACTCGACCCACACTTTCCACGCGTTCATAACGGGTGTTGTGCCCGGTCATGTATTCGAAGCTGTAATTACCAATGGAGTTGTTAGAGTCAATGGTGACATTGTTACCAATCACAGTGCCTTCTTTGATGACTGTATTGGCATGAATTGCAACGTTATTGCCGATTGTTACACCGTTCATGATTTTAACACCGGGCATGAAATGGCAACCTTCACCTATTTGACAATGCTTTCCGATATAAACATCGGGAGTATCTGATGTATTCCCTTGATCAAATAATTGATATTTTTGAACTTTATAATGACGCATTAGTTGATTGAGCTTCTCAGCTTCGAGCTTCTCAATCACGATTTTTGTTTTTGCTTTAGTCTGTAAAATGGCTTCTGGCCCAACAATGACATCAGCCAAAGTTTCAGATAGCCCTTTTAAATCGGCTTTAGCAAAGACAATGGCTAAGCCGCCCTCTTCTACGCTGGAAACTGGGCGAATCTTCGATATTTCTACCGTGTTATCACCTTCAATTTTTCCACCAACGATTTGGGCGATATCTGAAACTTTGATCATAATATTACTCTGTCATTTGAGTTGTGATTAATACCACTTAGAAGCGGTAAAGCGCTTGTAGGTACATTGTTTCTTGTTCTACAGTTTTCTCTTCGCCTTTCAGCTTAGAGAAGGTCTCTGTGTCTTTAGCCCACTCAAGTTCGCCTTTTACCAACCAATCGTCGCCAATTGCTTGCTCATAGCCTAAAGTTGCCTTACGAATATCTTTGAAGAAAGTTTCGTTCTTTGCCCAACCGTCTGTATGTTTCGTTTCGTTTTCACCAATACGAGCACGAACGTACATAGTGCCGGCTTCTTCAAAGCTGTACTGAACGATTGGTTCAATATACATCTCGGTGAAATCGCTGGCTTCATTGAGTGAACCGTTTCCGGTTTTCGCTTTATTTTCTTTAACTTGATAGTAGAGCTCAGCTGCAACTTCCCACTGACCAAAGCGCTTGTAAGGTTTAAATAAGAGGCTGTAACCTTCCTCTTCACGAGAACCCCAAGCACTCTTATCTGAATCGTTGTATAGGTACTCTAGGTTTGAATAGAAGCCCGCTGAATATTCATTATTCCAGTACGTAAGGTATGGACGAATACTGTGCTCAGCTTTCGTGGTTTTCAAGCCGTCTACTTTCGCAGAAGTAACAATATCACCCTTTGTATATTCCAACTCATAGATCAAGCCCGTTCCCCAACCATTTCCTAGCTGAAAACTTTTATTTAATGATAATAAGTGCTTATATCCATTTTCTGTTTCTGCGTATGCGCCTTTCTTTTTCTTACGATTTTCAAGTTTGAACGCGTAAAGTGCTGTCGCATTCCACGCAGCGTTGTTATAGAAGACGTTAAACACTTCATGAGTCGTTGTACGCTCTTTAGACTTGCCACCACCCCATGATGCAAAATCAGTGATGTTTTTCTCTTCGACTTCAATCGATGTTCCAACATGCCCACCAAATTTTAAAGCGTCATAAAAAAAGATATCACTTGGAGACATAGTTCGGTCATCAGCAGCCGAAGCGCCAGCACTAATAAGTAGAGTGTTGGTGATCACTACAGACAATAATGTTTTTTTCACGGTCATTCCTTATTGATTCTTCACTGAATCATTTGTTGTTATTTGTAGGGTTATTTTTGTTCACTGTTTCTCTTTATCTATCCACTGTTTCTCTTTATCTATCCACTGTGTCTCTTGATAGGCTTGCTGATTTCGCAACATTTAACCAGAAAAACATAGTCGTCCGTAATGAACGCCTATTTATTGTTCTAGAATTATAAATGTTTTGCTTCCTATTGAATTTAGAAATGAGAGATCAATCACCCTTGACTGCGGAGATTATTGATCACCATCACAAACGGTAGGCTTTTCATTAATCTAAGTATCAAAATGAACAAAGCACCGTTCAAAACCCCCAATAAACAAGACATAAAACCCTATAGCTACCAGATGTAAAAAGCACAAACGGAAGGTGACAATCATCACAAATACGCTGACATTTTAACCAGGTGATGTTGACATATTGTCGGCGAGACATACCATAGTAGTACTTAACGAACGACTACTATGATTTTAAATAGCGCGGTGTCAGTATGAAAAATTCAGGAATGAAAAAGAATCTATTCGCGGCAGCCTTAATGGCGGCAACGTTAACGACCAGTACATTAACGGCTGCAGCAGATGCAAACGCAGACACAATTCAGCCAGAAAATGGGGCTGAGTTGTTAATCTGGACCGACAAAACAACACTCGACTACATGGAGTACGCCGCTCAGTCCTTTAATAAAGAGTTAGGATACGATATTGATTTTTCATTCCGTGGGTTAGCGCCGATCGATGCCGCTTCTCGTTTGATTCAGGATGGCGGCTCTGCTCGCGTGGCAGATGTAGTAGAGATTGAACATGACTTATTGGGGCGATTAGTCGTGGCAGGTGGGGCGATGGAGAATCTGGTGTCTGCCGAACGTATCTCGAATACTTTTATGCCAAATGCGATTAATGCGTCTCAAGCTGAAGGGGTGAGCTATGGCTTCCCAGTTAGCTTCGCTACTACCGCTCTGTTCTACAATAAAGATTTACTGACTAAAGCACCTGAGACTTTTGAAGAAATTATCGAATTTTCAAAAACTTTCAACAATAAGCAAGAACATAAATACGCACTGCTTTGGGACATACAGAACTATTACGAGTCTCGTATGTTTGTCACGCTTTACGGTGCATACGAATTTGGTAATAACGGTACCGATGCAAAAGACATCGGCATCAATTCTGAAAAAGCCCAACAAGGCTTAGAAGCAATGAAAACCCTGCAAGTGGCCAACAATTCAAATCCAGTTGATATGCGCAACCCGCAAGTACGTCGTGGCTTATTTAATGAAGGAAAAGTCGCCGCTATTATCGACGGCCCTTGGGCAATCGAAGGGTATCAAGAATCAGGGATAAATCTTGGTGTTGTACCTATGCCTAAATTAGCAGGCCAACAACCACGCACTTTTGCAACTGTTCGTCTTGCGGTTGTGTCTTCTTACACTGAGTATCCGAAAGCCGCACAATTATTTGCTGACTACCTTACTTCCGACGCGATGCTGAAAAAACGCTATGAGATGTCAAGAGCACTCCCTCCGATCCAGTCAGTTATGGAAGAGATCATTGTTGATGCCGATGAAGCCACTTACGCCATTATTACGCAAGGTTTCTACTCAGACGCAATGCCATCAATTCCTGAAATGGGCTTCATTTGGTCACCAATGGCCAGTGCTATTACAGACTACTGGGTAAACGATAAACCTGCGAGTTCTGTTCTTGACCGTGCGCTTTCGATCATCGAAGAACAAATAGAATTACAAGAGTAACCTCTGAACTCCCGTCGCGACTTACAAGCGACTTAGCTCATGCGCTGTATCATAAAGCCACAGCGCTAGTTCAGGGCGTGACCAGAAAACGAATACATAACGACAACCTAAACAATAGAGATAAACAATGTTGTTAACAGAGAATCAGCCGGCATCACGAATGCCCGCTTCACTCCTTATTATGGGGAGTACACAGATCGTAAAAGGTCATTGGATAAAAGGCGGTGTATTTTTAGCCATGCAGCTAATCACATTGTTGATTCTCCCGGAGCTGTTGGCCTCGCTAAAAGGCTTAGTCACTTTAGGAGATGTCGCTCAAGTTCGTGAAGGCTTTAAAATATTACAGGGCGATAACTCTGTCTTTATGTTGGTCGAAGGAGTCATAGCCTTACTCTACAGCTTCTTATTCATCTGTCTGTACATCGCTAATGTCCAAGATGCAAAAGTCAGCCTTAAGTCACGACTGAATCTTCGAGAACAATTTAAAGACATTTACGACCAAAAGTTCGCGTTCATCATGCTATCGCCAGCCTTTATTGCCAGTATCGCATTCATTATTTTACCAATCATTATTACGGTACTCGTCTCTTTCACTAACTATTCGGCACCTCATCATATCCCACCAAGAAACCTCGTAGATTGGGTGGGGTTTAAAAACTTTGTTTCACTATTTGAACTAAAAATATGGTCGAGCACTTTCTTCGGTGTCGCTTCTTGGACGGTTCTGTGGGCATTTTTTGCCACCATATGTACTTGTGGGTTTGGTTTCTTACTGGCGCTTGCGCTACAAAATAGAAACATTAAAGCAAAAAAAGCATGGCGCTTTATCTTTATTCTCCCTTATGCCATTCCGGCTTTCGTGACCTTATTGATGTTCCGCTTACTACTGAATGGTATTGGACCAGTCAACGCAACGTTAAACTCGTGGGGCTTTGATTCGATTGCCTTCTTATCAGACCCCTTCACCGCAAAAATTACCGTTATCGCGGTGAGTGTTTGGGTTGGCGCACCTTACTTTATGCTGCTTATTGCAGGGGCACTGACTAACATTTCAAGCGAACTTTATGAAGCCAGTGAAGTCGATGGTGCAAGCAAATTCCAGCAATTTAAAGAAATCACCCTGCCTATGGTGTTGCACCAAGTGGCCCCATCGTTGGTCATGACCTTTGCCCATAACTTCAATAACTTTGGGGCGATTTACCTGTTAACCGAAGGGGGTCCTATCAACCCTGAATATCGATTTGCAGGACATACCGACATTCTGATCACTTGGATTTACAAGCTCACGCTCGACTTCCAGCAGTATCAAATCGCTTCGGTTATCTCAATCATTATCTTCTTGTTCTTGTCTGGTATTGCGATATGGCAATTCAGCCGCATGAAGTCATTCAAAGACGATGTAGGTATGTAACATGGCTAATTTAAATAGTACGGATAAGTTAATTAACATGGACAAATACATTGGCAAAATAGGCACCCTAGTCGTGTACTTATTTCTCATTGCCAACGCATTATTAGTACTTGGCCCAGTGATTTGGACAGTGCTAGCTTCATTCAAAACGGGGAATAACTTATTCAGTTCTTCTTTCACAAGCATTGACTTTACGCTCGACCACTACCGCGCGTTATTCACGGACACACCCTATTTAGACTGGTATAAAAACACCTTTCTTCTCGCGACAGCGAATATGGTTATCTCACTGGTTGTCGTGACTATTTCAGCGTTTGTGTTCTCTCGCTACCGCTTCAATGGTAAGCGCAACATTATGATGAGCATTCTTGTATTGCAGATGTTCCCGGCCTTTCTCTCGATGACGGCTATCTACATCTTGCTATCAAAAATGGGATTGATTGATACCTATGCTGGCTTGTTATTTGTGTATGTAACGGGCTCACTACCATTCATGATTTGGTTGGTGAAAGGTTATTTCGATGCCATTCCCACTTCATTAGATGAAGCAGCAAAAATTGATGGCGCAGGCCACATGACGATTTTCCTCGAGATCATTCTCCCTCTCGCGAAACCTATCTTAGTGTTTGTTGGTTTAGTGTCTTTCACCGCACCTTGGATGGACTTCATTTTACCTACGCTTATCTTACGCAGCGAAGAAAAAATGACGCTAGCCATCGGTATTTTCAGTTGGATTTCATCTAACTCAGCGGAGAATTTCACGCTGTTTGCCGCGGGTTCATTATTGGTTGCAGTGCCCATCACTTTGCTATTTGTTGCGACTCAAAAACACATTACTACCGGCCTCGTCAGCGGTGCAGTTAAAGAATAATAATTAGGGATGATTTCCGCTATGGCTATTACAAATTCAGTTATCAACAAACCGATTACAAAAAGCTCGCTGACTCACTCAGCAAAAAGTGCAGACAGCTACGCTTACAACAATGAAACGCTTCACCTTCGCTTACGCTGTGCAAAAGGCGAACTAGACAAGGTTTCACTTTGGATAGGCGACCCGTACCACTGGGCAGAAGGTGGCCTCGATGGTGGCAACCTAGGTGGCAGTGATGCACACGGTTGGGTGGGTGGCAATGAAGTGACCATGATTCATGAAGGGGAAACCGAGTACCACGACCACTGGTTTGCAGAGTTTACTCCACCGAAACGTCGTAGCCGCTATGGCTTTATTTTGTACGGAAAAGGCGGCGAAAAGATTCTATTTGGAGAAAAACGCTGCGCCGACATTTCAACGACTGAAAACGCAGAAATCGAGCTGAGCAACTTAAGTAATTTCTTCTGTTTTCCTTACATAAACCCTCGTGACGTTTTAAAGACACCGACGTGGATAAAAGACACCATTTGGTACCAAATATTCCCAGAGCGCTTTGCTAATGGTCGCCCTGAAACATCACCTGCCAACGTGCAACCTTGGGGAACCAGACCTGTATCCGACAACTTTATGGGTGGCGATTTATGGGGCGTGATCGATAAGCTCGATTACCTGCAAGATCTTGGCGTGAATGGTTTGTATTTGTGCCCTATTTTCACAGCCAACGCCAACCATAAATACGACACTGTCGACTACTACAATGTAGACCCGCACTTTGGCGGCAATGAAGCTTTTAAAGCACTCGTCGATGAAGCCCATAAACGCGGCATGAAAATTATGCTCGACGCGGTGTTCAACCACATTGGGTCTCAATCACCACTATGGCTAGACGTTGTGAATAACGGGGCAAAGTCCAAATACGCCGACTGGTTTTGGATCAATCAATTCCCTGTATACCCAGATACACCAAAAGAAGACTGGGATTTTTGGAACTTAAACTACGAAACTTTCGCCAACGTCGTCGAAATGCCAAAGCTGAATACTGAAAATGAAGAGTGTCGCGCATACTTATTAGACGTAGCGCGCCACTGGGTAGAAGAGTTCAACATTGATGGATGGCGTTTAGACGTAGCCAACGAAGTGGACCACGCGTTTTGGCGTGACTTCCGTAAAGTCGTAAAAGATGCCAACCCAGACTGCTACATTCTTGGTGAGATTTGGCACGAAGGTATGCCTTGGTTACGTGGCGACCAGTACGATTCGTTGATGAATTACCCGCTGACACAAGCCATTACCGACTACTTTGGTCTTGGCGACGTTGATAAAGAGAGCTTTGTAAATGCAGTGAACGCGTCGTACATGGCA
This sequence comes from Vibrio tasmaniensis 1F-187, assembly GCF_000272405.2. Lineage (GTDB taxonomy): Bacteria > Pseudomonadota > Gammaproteobacteria > Enterobacterales > Vibrionaceae > Vibrio > Vibrio tasmaniensis_A. Next base: position 24,524 of record NZ_AJZM02000401.1, on the reverse strand, counting down.
TACCCACGCAACGTAAACGAAGCGATGTTTAACTTATTAGATAGCCATGACACCACTCGCATTATCTCTTTATGTCAGGGCGACAAACGTAAAGCTAAATTAGCCTATTTATTTATGTTCACTCAAGTCGGTGCTCCATGCATTTATTATGGTGGCGAAATTGGTATGGATGGCGGCCGCGGCATGGGCAGCGAAGACAACCGAAAATGCATGATATGGGAAGAATCAGAGCAAGACTTAGAATTCAAAAACTTCATTCAAGAAATGATCGCTTTGCGTAAAGCTAATCCCGATTTTAATCAGCCTAGCATTGACTGGTTAAACGTGGAGGATGAAAAAGGGACGGCAGACAAAGATTGTATCGCTTACCGCCGTGGCAATTTAATGTTTGTTCTAAACAACAGCGATAAAGATAAACAGATCATGCTCGATGGAAAATCACTGACCATTAGCGCTTATGGCTACGTGATTGAGCAAGCGAACTAAATCCAAGTGTTTCGTTAATCAAATCATGCTCATTAAAGCAGAACCAAATATAGTGATGGGAATCGCGATTGATTCCCACTCTATTTACTCGGTCGCCAGCACTTCTAACGGACAAGAGGTGTATAGAATGGTGCAGCGCACTCCTGGCGACCTTGCCCACTTGACTCAGCATTTGATAAGCCGAATATCAAGCGTCAGCTACCGCTATGGACGTATCGCCGCGATAGGCATAAGTGTATCTGAGTTTTTGTTATCTCATCGCCAATCCGCACATAAACTTGCAAAATCAAGTCCTACTCACTCGCCAGAAATCACCCAATTAACACTAAACCTAAATCAGCATTTCAAGGTCGACTGCTCGCTTGTGATGCATTCACACAGTGCGGCCATTGCGTGCGACGCTATTAGTAACGCAATGACGAACGCAGACTCAATTGAACAACCACTCTCGGCAGGTTCAAGTCTAAATAAGAGGGCTAGAGATTTACACAAAGAGGCCATACTCAGCGTATTTTTGGGCGATGGTTGTGGCATAAGTTTTTATCAAAATAACGAGCAAGTGCACCACCCATTAAGCTCACATTGGGCACATTCAACGTTACCAAATTTTCAATGGCTCGTTGATGGCTTAACTCCTATATGTCGCTGTGGAAACGAGGCGTGCATTGAACAGTTTTTATCCGCACCAAGTATTGAGCGGCAATATCATCAAGTCGTGCTAAAAGACCAAACTTTAACGCAAATTTTTTCAGGCGTAGACCAAAGTGAACCGCATGCATCGCGCATCTATCGTACTTATATCGACCAATTGGCGCGCAGTTTAGTTAATCCCATTCAGCAATTACAGCCCACACGACTCGTATTATCAGGCGAAGCAACGACCTATCCTACATTAACGGCAGATTTAAAAGTCGCATTGTCTCGCTACATTCACGTTAATGAAATTCCAGTGATTATTCACCCAAAACAAGATGAATTCACCTTTGCTCGCGGAGCGTTTCTCATCGCTGAAAAAAATCACAACAATCATTTACGCTCGTCGTGACAAGAATGGTAACCTTAGAAGGAGAAGATATTGAATAGTTTCAGAGGACAACCCGTGTCAGAGCTAGTCACCAAATTAATGGATTTTGGGTTTACCAAAACCGATGCGCTTGTTTATATTAATTTACTCAAAAATGGCCAATCCAGCGGATATAAAATCGCGAAAGAGATCTCTATCTCCCGCTCTTCTGTTTACTCGTCTATCGATAACCTTTACGCCAATGGCTACATTTTCATGTCTGATGGCGACACTAAAGAGTACGAAGCTAAATCACCAGACTTGATTTTCAGCCAGATAGAAAAAAAGACCGTCACCAATATTAATTTCCTTAAATCAGAATTATCTAAGATGATGCTGAAAGAGGAAAAAGAGTTTGTTTACAACGTATCGGGTTTCGACAACTTACTTCAAAAGGCCAAGGAAATCATTAATCAGGCAAATCTAGAAATTTACCTGAACACCGATTTTAACCTTGAGTTGTTTGGCAAAGAATTATGCGACGCCGTGGAACGTGGAGTTCGAGTGATTGGCTTTTCATTCAACAAAATGGCGAGCCCACATGAAAAGATAGAATTACATTCGCGTTCTGAAAATGAAGAAACCGAATACCCTTCACACCGCTTTATGTGTGTAGCCGATATGAAGCTCGCCCTCATGTTCTCACACCGTGAAGAAACTTTAGGCTTATATGCAAACAATCGCTTAATTGTAAAAATGATCGCAGAGCATATTCACAGCGATATTTACCTAACAGAATACGAGCGCCTGGCTCCTAATCAGCACCAACACGTCAGAGTAAATACGATTCACGAACAGCACAATGCTATGGTACTCGACGAGCTTAAGAAGCACTAGTTCAGAAGATCGAATTCAATAATAAGATACGAACAAAGGTCTAGTAATAGGCCTTTAGGGGCAAGAACTTTTGACGGTAATCGATTTAACCCAAAGGGTTTCTTTGATTATTTGATAAAGAATAGACCTATGAGTGCATGACTGTAAGTAATCTAGAGCAACCACCGTCACTTTCCTCTAAACAATCAAATACCTTACATTTTTACGACTGAAACAATAAAGCCTCGAAAATTCGAGGCTTTAAAATCTTTCAAAGTCATGCTTTCTTATGAAGGTGACTTAACAAAACGTTAGCTTATAGCTCTTCGTTTTCTTCTTCCTTCTCTGTACCTTTCTCTTCAAGCACAGCAGGAGTTAGCAGTAACTCACGAAGTTTAGTATCAATTTCTAGAGCAACTTCTGGGTTTTCACGCAGGTATTTACCAGCGTTAGCTTTACCTTGGCCGATCTTGTCGCCTTTGTAGCTGTACCAAGCGCCAGCTTTTTCTACTAGCTTATTCTTCACACCCAAGTCGATAAGCTCACCTTCGCGGTTGAAGCCCTTGCCGTAAAGGATTTGAGTTTCAGCTTGTTTGAATGGTGCAGCAATCTTGTTCTTAACAACCTTGATACGAGTTTCGTTACCAACAACTTCATCACCATCTTTAATCGCGCCAGTACGGCGAATATCAAGACGAACAGATGCGTAGAACTTAAGTGCGTTACCACCTGTTGTTGTTTCAGGGTTACCAAACATCACACCAATTTTCATACGAATTTGGTTAATGAAGATAGCCATACAGTTAGACTGCTTAAGGTTACCTGTTAGCTTACGCATTGCTTGAGAAAGCATACGTGCTTGAAGACCCATGTGGCTATCGCCCATTTCGCCTTCGATTTCTGCTTTAGGTGTTAGTGCTGCTACTGAGTCAATAACAAGAACATCGATAGCACCTGAACGAGCCAGTGCATCACAAATTTCTAGAGCTTGTTCGCCTGTATCTGGTTGAGACACAAGCAAAGCGTCGATATCAACACCCAACTTTTGAGCGTAGATAGGGTCTAGTGCGTGCTCGGCATCGACGAATGCACACGTTTTGCCCACTTTCTGTGCTGCAGCAATAAGCTCAAGCGTTAGCGTTGTTTTACCTGATGATTCTGGACCGTAAACTTCTACGATACGTCCCATCGGTAGGCCACCAGCACCTAGTGCGATATCTAGAGATAGAGAACCTGTAGAAATAGTTTCTACGTCCATTGTGCGGTTATCACCAAGACGCATGATTGAACCTTTACCAAATTGCTTTTCAATCTGACCAAGGGCTGCGGCTAACGCTTTTTGTTTATTCTCGTCCATTACTATCTCCACATAATCGGTTGTCTTAACAAGCGATCTAGAATCTATTTCTAACCCACATAGGGGTGACTAATTGGCTTTTATTATACTGTTGATTCATACAGTGTCTATACCTGTATGAAAATAATTTGTACAAATGTTACTTACCTTCCATTGATAGGTAATCATAAATAACTTGTAGGGCATGGTGCGTGGCTTGTTGGCGTACTTGTGATCTGTCGCCTGTAAATACATGCGTTTCTACTTTATCCCAACCGTTTAGTGCTTTCCAAGCGAAACATACCGTTCCAACAGGCTTATCTTCGGTCGCGCCACCTGGGCCAGCAATACCACTGATCGATACAGAGATAGTCCCATTTGAATGTTGCAATGCCCCGCTCGCCATTTCTATTACGACAGGCTCACTCACCGCACCGAACTCAACTAAGGTTTTAAGCTGTACGCCGATCATCTCTTGCTTCGCTTCATTGCTATAAGTAACAAATGCACGATCAAACCAACCAGAGCTCCCTGTGATATCCGTCACCGCACTAGCAACCCCACCGCCAGTGCAAGATTCAGCCGTCACTAAAACGTGTTTATGTTTAGCGAGTAAGTATCCAAGCTGTTCACTAAGATCTTGAGTCATCTGCATCATCAACTTCCCTTTATCTACTGTCATATCATTCGGATTCACATCTTTTCGCATGTGTCGCTTTTCGCACGAAACGCTTTCACGTATCCTAAGCCGCAATAGAAATAAACGAAAGAAGTTAACTGTGAAAGCCGATCAAAAACATACTCCCATGATGCAGCAGTACCTAAAGCTAAAAGCAGAAAATCCAGAAATTCTGCTGTTCTACCGCATGGGCGATTTCTACGAGCTTTTCTATGATGATGCTAAAAAAGCTTCTCAACTCCTCGATATTTCACTGACTAAACGTGGTTCATCAAATGGTGAGCCGATTCCTATGGCAGGTGTTCCTTACCATGCCGTTGAAGGGTACCTTGCAAAGTTAGTGCAACTTGGTGAATCCGTAGCAATTTGTGAACAGATTGGTAATCCAGCAACGTCAAAAGGCCCTGTTGAGCGTGCTGTCGTACGTATCGTTACACCCGGTACCGTGACCGATGAGGCTTTGCTTTCTGAGCGCATTGATAACCTGATTGCCTCTATTTACCACCACAATGGTAAATTTGGCTACGCGACGCTTGATATTACTTCTGGCCGATTCCAGCTATGTGAGCCGGAAACCGAAGAAGCAATGGCGGCAGAACTGCAGAGAACCTCACCTCGTGAGCTACTGTTCCCTGAAGATTTCGAACCTGTAAATCTAATGGCAAGCCGTAATGGCAATCGCCGCCGCCCGGTATGGGAATTTGAATTAGATACCGCGAAGCAGCAATTGAATAAGCAGTTTGGTACTCGCGATCTGGTTGGCTTTGGCGTAGAAGGCGCGAAACTAGGCTTATGTGCGGCTGGTTGTTTGATCCAATACGTGAAAGATACCCAACGTACTGCCCTTCCACATATCCGTTCACTGACGATGGATAAGCAAGATCACTCGGTGATCCTCGATGCAGCGACTCGCCGTAATTTGGAGATCACGCAAAATCTTGGTGGTGGTAGTGATAACACCCTTGCCGAAGTACTTGATCACACCGCGACGGCTATGGGTAGCCGTATGCTTAAGCGCTGGTTACATCAACCAATGCGCAATATCTCTGCACTCGATCAGCGCCTAGATGCTATTGGTGAAATGAAAGATTTGGCTCTGTTTACAGAGCTACAGCCAACCTTGAAACAGATCGGGGATATCGAACGTATTCTTGCTCGACTAGCACTTCGCTCAGCTCGTCCTCGTGATATGGCACGACTTCGCCAAGCGATGGAATATTTGCCAGAACTTGCAGAAACACTGACACAATTGAAGCACCCATACCTAACTCAACTTGCTCAATATGCCTCGCCTGTGGATGAGGTTTCTGAACTACTTGAGCGAGCGATCAAAGAGAACCCACCCGTGGTTATCCGCGATGGTGGTGTGATAGCAGAAGGCTACAACGCCGAGCTAGATGAATGGCGCGACCTTGCTGCAGGTGCAACCGAGTTTCTGGATAAGCTTGAGCAAGAAGAGCGTGAGCGTCACGGTATCGACACGCTAAAAGTTGGCTACAACAACGTCCACGGTTTCTTCATTCAGGTAAGCCGCGGACAAAGCCATCTTGTGCCACCACACTATGTTCGCCGCCAAACGCTGAAAAATGCAGAACGTTACATTATTCCTGAGCTGAAAGAGCACGAAGACAAAGTTCTCAGCTCTAAATCGAAAGCCCTAGCTATCGAGAAGAAGTTGTGGGAAGAGTTGTTTGATTTGTTACTGCCTTATCTAGAGCGACTACAAAACATTGCATCTTCAGTGTCTCAACTTGATGTTCTACAAAACTTAGCTGAACGTGCAGACACCCTTGATTACTGTCGTCCAACCATGACAGAGTCTGCTGGCGTACAAATTCAGGCCGGTCGTCACCCCGTTGTTGAACAAGTGATGGACGAACCCTTTATTGCTAACCCTATCGACCTCAATGATCAACGTAAGATGCTGATCATCACAGGTCCAAACATGGGGGGTAAGTCGACCTACATGCGTCAGACCGCACTCATTGCGCTGATGGCTCATATTGGTTGTTATGTTCCTGCAGAAAGCGCGACGATTGGTTCTATCGACCGTATCTTTACGCGTATTGGCGCATCCGATGACTTAGCTTCGGGTCGTTCAACCTTCATGGTTGAGATGACAGAGACCGCGAATATCCTGCACAATGCAACACCAAATAGCCTTGTGTTAATGGATGAAATCGGTCGTGGTACCAGTACTTACGATGGTCTGTCTCTGGCTTGGGCAAGTGCGGAATGGCTAGCTAATCAAATCAATGCGATGACACTATTTGCAACGCACTACTTTGAGCTAACTGAGCTGCCTAACCAACTTCCAACACTGGCTAACGTGCACCTAGACGCGGTAGAACACGGCGACAGCATTGCCTTTATGCACGCAGTTCAAGAAGGAGCTGCAAGTAAATCTTACGGCCTTGCGGTTGCAGGATTGGCTGGCGTGCCTAAAGCAGTGATCAAAAACGCACGTGCGAAGCTGACTCAGCTAGAAGCATTGAGTATCGACTCTCCGACATCAAAACCAAGTGGCGTTGATATCGCAAACCAACTGAGCCTGATCCCTGAACCGAGTGAAGTGGAGCAAGCACTAGCGAATGTTGATCCTGATGATCTAACTCCTCGCCAAGCACTAGAAGAGCTCTACCGTTTGAAGAAGTTGCTTTAGTCTCTTTCCAAGTAGCTTGTTATTGCCGTCCGTGATTTTGATTAGACGGCATCAAATACCAAAGCCACAAACAAAAAAACGCTGACTTAAAGCCAGCGTTTTTATTTGTCTTCTATTCAAAGAAACATCATCCGTTCATTTAGTCGTTTTCTACGTTGAACAGATTTTCCATGTTCAAGCCTTGCTTGATTAGAATTTCACGTAAACGACGAAGACCTTCAACTTGGATTTGGCGAACACGTTCACGAGTCAGGCTAATTTCACGGCCTACTTCTTCTAGTGTTGATGGTTCATAGCCAAGTAATCCAAAGCGACGCGCAAGCACCTCTTTCTGCTTAGGATTCAGCTCATCAAGCCAGAAGATCAACGAATTCTTGATATCGCTATCTTGAGTTGAAACCTCAGGATCTGAATTGTTGATGTCTGGAATAATATCCAACAGCGCTTTCTCACCATCACCACCAATTGGCGTATCAACAGAGCTCACTCGTTCGTTTAGACGAAGCATCTTACTCACATCACCAACAGGTTTGTCTAGCTTAGAAGCAATTTCTTCTGCCGTTGGTTCATGGTCAAGTTTTTGTGAAAGTTCTCTTGCGGTACGTAGGTAGATGTTCAGCTCTTTCACAACATGGATTGGCAAACGGATAGTGCGAGTCTGATTCATTAACGCACGTTCAATGGTTTGACGAATCCACCATGTTGCGTAAGTTGAGAAGCGGAAGCCACGCTCTGGATCAAACTTCTCTACGGCGCGAATCAAACCTAGGTTGCCTTCTTCAATAAGATCGAGAAGTGCAAGACCACGGTTGCTATAACGACGAGAAATTTTTACCACCAAACGCAGGTTACTTTCGATCATGCGTTTGCGTGCTGCTTCATCACCGCGTAGAGCTCGACGCGCATAAAGCACTTCTTCTTCAGCGGTTAATAGTGGTGAGAAACCGATTTCGCCTAAGTAGAGTTGAGTCGCATCTAAGCTTTTAGACGTAACTTCAGTCTCTTCTTTCGCTTCGGTTTTCTTAGTGACTGTTCGTTTTGCTTTTCCAAGAGCTTCCTGTTCCGTGGTTGCTTGGTTAAGATCGAACTCTTCTTTGGTTACTGCATTGCTTATACTCATAACGCCTCCCCCTGGCGAAATTAGCATGACATTACAACTTCATATGTCGCTAAATGACTATGTCACTCCATACAATACGTAATTTTTGCATATTGTATTTAAGGTAAATACCGTTTTGGATTAACTGATTTACCTTGGTAACGAATCTCAAAGTGCAGCCTGACACTGCTGGCTCCAGAGCTTCCCATTGTTGCAATTTTCTGCCCTGGTTTCACACTTTGCCCTTCAGATACTAATAGTCGGTCGTTATGCGCGTATGCACTTAAGTAATTATCATTGTGCTTCACAATCACTAGATTGCCGTAGCCTCGTAATGCATTACCCGAATAAACAACCGTTCCCCCTGCAGTAGATACTATTGGCTGACCTCGCTGTCCTGCTATGTCTATGCCTTTATTTCCTTGTTCGCCTACAGAGAAATTCTTAATTACTCTCCCTTTCGTTGGCCATAACCATTTGGATACTTTGTTACTCGTTGGTTTTGTTGGCGGTGTAACATTCTGTTTACCTTTAGAACCAACATACTCCTTTGATTTGGATTGTACAACCTTCTTTTGTGGATCTTTTTTCGCCACTTTGGTGATTGTTTGAGCGGGCGCAGGTTTAGAGTTTTTACTCTTTTGAGGTGTTGTTTTAGGTTTGCTTGAGGCTAACAAAGTTGTGGATGCGGCAACAGGCGCAGCGACGGCTGCAACCGCTACCGTTGATTTACCATACGCTGGAGCGTTGTAGCTAGGACGCCATAACTTAAGGCTCTGTCCGGGATGGATGGTATAAGGTGCAGACAGATTGTTATAGCGAATCAGCTCTTTAACATCTTTATTTGTTACGTAAGCAATAAAATAAAGGGTATCGCCTTTTTTCACTTCATAGTAACTACCACGATAACTACCACGATCAATCGATGAGTAATTCTTGTTTAAGCTTGAAACTGGCGCAGGCGAATTCGCAGCACACCCAACAAGTGCACAGCTAAGCAGTAGAGAACTTCCTTTAAAAACCTTCGAACGCATCGACTTTCTATCCACCTACACCATTAATAATTTTATTAAGCTAACTCACCAGGTACAAGAGGTACAAATCGCACCATCTCGATAACACTCGATAAGAACTCATCACCGTGGCGAACAATCTTCAACAGTTGTTGTTCATCATCTCCGACCGGAATTAATAAGCGGCCTCCATCTTTCAACTGCTGCAAAAGCGCTTGAGGGATCGACTCTGCAGCAGCGGTGACAATAATCGCATCAAAAGGCGCCTTAGAAGACCAACCTTGCCAACCATCACCGTGCTTGGTTGAGATGTTGTAGAAATCGAGTTGCTTCAACCTACGCTTAGCATCCCATTGTAGCGACTTTATTCTTTCAACCGAATACACGTGATCAACCAGCTGAGCCAAAACAGCCGTTTGATAACCAGAACCCGTTCCGATCTCCAAAACGCGGCTGTCTTGTTGTAACTCAAGCAGCTCGGTCATTTTAGCAACAATGTAAGGCTGAGAAATTGTCTGCCCCTGCCCGATAGGCAGCGCATTATTATCATAGGCTTGGTGATGCATAGCCTGTGATAAAAAGCTCTCTCTCGGTAGTAAGTAAATAGCATCAAGAACCTTTTGATCCTGAATACCATTTTCTATCAGAAAAGTAACTAAGCGCTCAGCTTGTGGATTACTCACTTATTTATCCCCTAACCATGTAGTCATCGCACCCAACGACTCATGTGCCGTCAGATCAACTTGTAGTGGTGTTACCGACACAAAACCATGTTCAATGGCGTAAAAATCGGTACCCTCACCAGCATCTTGCTCCTTACCAGGAGGGCCAAGCCAATAGATATCATGACCACGTGGGTCTTTCTGCTTAATCATATCTTCAGCATGGTGACGAGCACCTAGACGTGTCACCTGAGTACCCGATATTTGTTCTAATGCTAAGTCAGGGACGTTCACGTTTAACAGGCGATTGGTCGGGATTGGGTTTGCTAAATGTTGTTCGACAATACGGCGAGCAACCGCTGCCGCTGTCTTAAAATGTTGTTTTCCAACCAGAGAAAATGCCACCGATTGAACACCTAAAAAGTGGCCTTCCATTGCTGCTGCGACTGTACCTGAATAAAGCACGTCATCACCAAGGTTAGCTCCGTGATTAATACCCGTTAAAACCAGATCAGGCATGTCACTCTTTAGGAGTTCGTTCAATGCGAAATGTACACAGTCGGTCGGTGTTCCTTGTACCGAATAGGTATTTCTAGCAATCTCTTGAACACGCAAAGGCTGTTCCAAAGTTAATGAATTTGAAGCACCAGAGCGATTACGGTCAGGTGCCACAATGATAACTTCAGCAAGATCACGTAATTCATTTGCCAGCTCATGAATACCTTGAGCATGCACACCATCATCGTTGCTGAGTAAAATCTTCATCTTGTATCCTTTCTTTTGTACCAATGCCAAGTCACTTAAATTCCAAGATTAAGTGACTTAGACCCAAGCAGAATCATTATTGCTCGTAGGTTCTTTCTACGTGTACTTCTTCAACTAACTCACGAACGATAGCGGTTGCGAAGCAGCCTGCGTCCAGAGAGAATTTAAGAGTGACATTATCTTCGTTTACTTCCCACACTAAACCCATCGGCTTCAACGAGGCTTCACGGCGATCATGGCGCATACGGTTGCCACAAATAAGCGCCATTAGATCCGGTTCAGCATCAAGGTGTTTCTGCTCTAGAGCTTGAGACGCATCCGTCGTCGGTAACGCATTATCTCCAGCTAAAGCAACAGTAATAAACGCAGAACCATTGGCGATATCTTGGTTTACAGCTTCGATATTAGCGGCTGTCACAGCAAGTTGAGCATCGTTTTTAACTACAATATCGCCGACCAATGCCGAAGCAAACGCATCGTGCTCAATACGGTCAGAAAGAATTAAGTTGTAGATCCAAGAACGAGCTGCAGAGAGGTACAAGCTGCGCTTATTTTGATTACGTGTACGAACGTTTTCACGCCCCCAACGACGAGCTTCAGATAAGTTGTTACCTTCATTGCCAAACCTCTGAGCACCAAAGTAATTTGGCACGCCCACTTGAGCGATTTTTTCCAAACGTTTGACTACATCATCGCAGTCCGTTACTTCAGACAAAGTTAGCTCGAATTGGTTGCCAACTAAATCGCCTGGACGTAACTTTTTGTTGTGGCGTGCTGTCGCCAAGATCTCAATGCTTGGGTATTGTGCAAGAAAAGCAGAAAAGTCAGGTTCACCTTTTGGTAGATGCACGCTCAACCACTGTTCTGTCACAGCATGACGGTCTTTCAAACCAGCCCAACTCACGTCTTTCGACTTAACACCACACGCTTTAGCCAGCTCGTTTGCTACAAAGCTCGTGTTCTCACCCGTTTTACGAATACGCACCATTAGGTGTTCGCCTTCACCAGTGAACTCAAAACCTAAGTCTTCATTAACGACAAAGTGTTCGGCTTTTGCTTTTAGTTTTGCTTTCGCAGTTGGTTTACCGTTTAGATAAGCCAATGAAGATAAAATATCTGACATGCTGTTCTTTTCGTGTTGGTGCTTACGCACTTTTAGTAATTAGGACCACCGCTTCACATGCGATGCCCTCTTTGCGACCTGTAAAACCTAAACGCTCAGTGGTCGTCGCTTTTACATTCACATTGCTAATGCTGGTTTCTAAATCTTGTGCGATAGCGTGGCACATAGAGTCTATATGAGGCGCCATCTTTGGAGCTTGCGCCATGATAGTAATATCGGCATTACCAATCACGTAGCCTTGTTCTTTTACTCGACGATAAACATCTTTTAGAAGTTCACGGCTATCCGCGCCTTTCCACTCATCATCAGTATCGGGGAAATGACGACCAATATCACCGGCAGCAATCGCACCTAATAAAGCGTCACACAACGCATGAAGGGCAACATCACCATCTGAGTGTGCGATAAGACCCTGCTCATAAGGGACTCTAACGCCACCTATAATTACCGGACCTTCACCACCAAACTTATGTACATCAAAGCCATGGCCAATACGAATCATCATTATTCCTTATTCTGACTTAAATAAAACTCAGCAAGTGCTAAATCTTCAGGCTGAGTAATCTTAAAATTATCTGAACGCCCTGCCACTAAAGCGGGCGATAAACCTTTCCATTCAAAGGCTGAGGCTTCATCGGTAATCGAAACGCCTTGTTGCAACGCCTCGCTTAATGCATTCCACAGAGGCTTTGCTCTGAACATTTGCGGCGTAAGTGCATGCCATAGATCGGCTCGCTCAACGGTATGTTCGATCTGCCCTTGGGCACCTCGCTTCATCGTGTCACGAACTGGCGCCGCTAAAATAGCCCCTACATCATGGCTCATCGCGCCGGAAATTAGCTTGTCGATATCACTGAGTTGAACACAAGGCCTTGCCGCATCGTGAACCATTACCCAATCGCTAAGCTGCTGCTCAGCGATACAGTTTAGCGCAGAGAGTACCGAGTCCGCTCGTTCGCTTCCGCCAGACACTCTGACCACTTTTGGATTCTGGTTGAGTGCTAACTCCGGGTAATAGGGGTCATCATCGCTGATCGCAACGACAATTTGAGATACTTGTGGATGAGACAGTAATTTCTCAATGGTGTGCTCTAAAATCGTTTTGCCGTTAATCTTAAGATATTGCTTAGGCCGGTCTGCTTTCATTCGGCTACCGACGCCTGCTGCAGGTACAACGGCAATCACACTTTGAAGTTGAGTCGACATTAATGGGATTCCTCACCAATGATGCGGAAAAACGTTTCGCCTTCTTTTACCATTCCAAGCTCATGACGTGCGCGCTCTTCTATCGCGTCTAAGCCTTGGCGTAGATCGTCGATTTCCGCAAACATCTCTGCGTTACGAAGATGAAGCTTTTCGTTTACTTGCTGTTGAACTTGGATTTCGTTGTTCACACCGTAGTAATCAGAAATACCATTTTTACCGAGCCACAGTGTGTGTTGTAGCCAGCCAAACACTATGAGCAGTACTAAAGCAAAAATTCGCATAACACCTTTCGCCGGTTGAAAAAGAAGGAACTAGAATAAGGCACATATATACCATAATGAGCTTATTGGTGCGAGATATGTGGTGTTAGGGAATCAATAAGTCGGAGAATTATTGTTGTTCGAAACTTGTGATGAGATTCCCGACGCCCTCCTCTGTCTGTCTAGGGAATAACGAACTTTAGATGTAACGAGGAGGAGCTTTAGAATCTAGAGCTTCTTCCCGTCATTTTCTACAGACAAAAAAATGCCCCGCATAAGCGAGGCATTTAAAAAGCTTAGATTAATAATTCGCTAGGAATTATTGACCTTTAACTTCTTTAAGACCGTTGTAAGGAGCTTTAGAACCTAGAGCTTCTTCGATACGGATAAGTTGGTTGTACTTAGCAACACGGTCAGAACGGCTCATAGAACCAGTTTTGATTTGACCTGCAGCTGTACCTACCGCTAGATCAGCGATAGTTGCATCTTCAGTTTCGCCAGAACGGTGAGAGATTACTGCAGTGTAGCCAGCGTCTTTAGCCATCTTGATAGCAGCTAGAGTCTCTGTTAGAGAACCGATTTGGTTGAACTTGATAAGGATAGAGTTAGCTACGCCTTTCTCGATACCTTCAGCAAGAATCTTAGTGTTTGTAACGAACAGATCGTCACCAACTATTTGAAGCTTGTCGCCTAGAAGTTCAGTTTGGTGCTTGAAGCCATCCCAATCAGACTCGTCAAGACCATCTTCGATAGAAACGATTGGGAAGTTGTTCGCTAGCTCAGCTAGGTAGTGGTTGAACTCTACAGAAGTGAAAGTTTTACCTTCGCCCTTCATGTTGTAGATACCAGCTTCTTTGTCGAAGAACTCAGATGCTGCACAGTCCATAGCAAGAGTAACGTCTTTACCTAGTTCGTAACCAGCAGCTGCAACAGCTTCTGCGATAACTTCTAGAGCTTCAGCGTTAGACTTAAGGTTAGGAGCGAAACCACCTTCATCACCAACTGCAGTGCTGTAGCCTTTAGACTTAAGAACTTTAGCTAGGTTGTGGAATACTTCAGCGCCGATACGTAGACCTTCTTTAAGAGTCTTAGCGCCAACTGGTTGGATCATGAACTCTTGGATGTCAACGTTGTTATCTGCGTGCTCACCACCGTTGATGATGTTCATCATTGGTAGAGGCATAGAGAATTGACCAGCAGTACCGTTTAGCTCAGCAATGTGCTCGTAAAGAGGCATGCCTTTCGCAGCAGCAGCAGCTTTTGCGTTAGCTAGAGATACAGCTAGGATAGCGTTCGCACCGAACTTAGACTTGTTTTCAGTACCGTCTAGGTCAAGCATGATTTGGTCAACGTCAGCTTGTGCTTTAGCGTCAGAACCTACTAGAGCTTCAGCGATTGGGCCGTTTACAGCTTCAATAGCTTTAAGAACACCTTTACCTAGGAAACGTGATTTGTCGCCGTCACGTAGCTCAAGAGCTTCGCGTGAACCAGTAGATGCGCCAGATGGAGCAGCAGCCATACCTACGAAACCGCCTTCTAGGTGTACTTCAGCTTCTACAGTTGGGTTACCACGTGAATCGATGATTTCACGACCTAGAACTTTAACGATCTTAGACATTGAATGTTTCCTTCTCGTTGAATATATAAATGTCAAATTTAAAGGTAGCAGCACAACTTACGCAGCTACCTGTATTCCTTTTTACTTCTCTAATTCGCCGCGCTGGAACTCGCCAGCTGCTTTAACGAAACCTGCAAACAATGGGTGACCATCGCGAGGTGTTGAAGTGAACTCTGGGTGGAATTGAGCAGCAACGAACCATGGATGGTTCGGGTTCTCAATAACTTCAACCAGTTTCTTGTCCGCAGATAGACCCGATACTTTTAGGCCCGCTTTTTCAATTTGTGGACGAAGATTGTTGTTCACTTCGTAACGGTGACGATGACGTTCATGGATCGTCGCGCTACCGTATAATTCGTAAGCTTTTGTCCCTTTCGCTAGGTGACAAAGCTGTGAACCAAGACGCATTGTGCCGCCAAGGTCAGATGTTTCTGTACGCTCTTCAACTTTACCTTCGCCATCAGTCCACTCAGTGATAAGACCAACAACTGGGTACTTAGTTTCAGTACAGAATTCAGAAGAGTGTGCCCCTTCCATTTTCGCAACGTTACGAGCGTACTCGATAAGTGCTACTTGCATACCTAGACAGATACCTAAGTAAGGTACTTTGTTTTCACGAGCGTATTGAGCAGCAAGAATCTTACCTTCAACACCACGATCACCAAAGCCACCAGGAACTAGGATTGCATCTAGGCCTTCTAAAACTTCTACGCCACGAGACTCAACGTCTTGTGAATCTACGTATTTAATATTAACGCTTAGGCGATTTTTCAAGCCCGCGTGTTTTAGCGCTTCATTTACTGATTTGTATGCGTCTGGTAGTTCAATGTACTTACCAACCATACCAATCGTCACTTCACCCGTTGGGTTAGCTTCTTCGTAAATTACTTGTTCCCATTCAGACAGGTCTGCTTCTGGAGCTGTGATGCCGAAACGCTTACATACAAGTTCATCAGTGCCTTGAGCTTTAATAAGCTGAGGGATCTTGTAGATAGAGTCAACATCGCGCATAGAAATAACTGCATTTTCTTGCACATTACAGAACAGAGCAATTTTCTTACGCTCGTTCGAAGGAATGTTGCGGTCTGAACGACAAACTAGAATGTCTGGCTGAATACCAATAGACAGCAGCTCTTTTACAGAGTGTTGCGTTGGCTTAGTTTTCACTTCGCCCGCAGCTGCTAGGTATGGCACTAGAGTAAGGTGCATGAACATTGCGCGTTCACGGCCTAGCTCTACTGCTAGCTGACGAATCGCTTCCATGAATGGTAGAGATTCGATATCACCAACCGTACCACCAACTTCAACAAGCGCGATATCGTGGCCAGCTGCGCCAGAAATTACACGTTCTTTGATAGAGTTAGTGATGTGCGGGATAACCTGAATAGTTGCACCTAGGTAATCACCGCGACGCTCTTTAGCGAGTACGTCTGAGTAAACACGACCTGCAGTGAAGTTGTTACGCTTAGTCATCTTGGTGCGAATGAATCGCTCGTAGTGACCAAGGTCAAGGTCAGTTTCAGCGCCATCTTCCGTAACGAACACTTCACCGTGTTGAGTCGGGCTCATTGTGCCTGGATCAACGTTGATGTAAGGGTCAAGCTTCATCATAGTCACTTTAAGACCACGAGCTTCTAAAATAGCCGCAAGAGATGCTGCTGCAATACCTTTACCTAGAGAGGATACAACCCCGCCAGTAACAAAAATGTAATTTGTCGTCATGTTTAACCTGAAATTGGTTGAATGAGGGAAATGGATTACTTCTGGACGGGATGAAAATATACCAGAAGCCCCTTATCGCCACAACGTGAAATCTATCACACTGCTATTTTTTATTTTTTGCTTCAAATCAATTCATGATAAAAGCTTTGATGATCTTTTCTCCGCCACTTTGACTTCATCCCATATGGAATCAAGCTGTTGTAGAGAAAAGTCGGTCAAAATTTTATCTTGCTGACGAACTTTTTGTTCCACACCTTTAAAGCGGCGTGAAAATTTCAGATTGGCTTTATTGAGAGCCGTTTCTGGATTTTTACCCAAATGTCGCACTAAATTGACGGTCGCAAACAACAAATCACCCAGTTCTTCTTCAACTAAATCTTCGTTTGGCGTTACTTGAAGCGCTTCTTCTAGCACCTCATCAACTTCCTCTAAAACCTTATCAGCGACTGGACCAATAGAGTCCCAATCAAAGCCAAATTTCGCGACTTGCTTTTGAATCTTTGTAGCACGCGAAAGTGCAGGTAGAGAGTTTGGTATTGAGTCTAGAATACTTTCTTGAGTTTTGCCTGCCTGTGCTTTCTCTTTGGCTTTTTCAGCTTCCCAGTTGGCATTAATTTCGTCATCACTGGCAAACTCGGTATCAGAAAACACATGCGGATGGCGGCGCGTTAGCTTCTCATTGATGCCATCGACCACATCAGAGAACTCAAACAGTCCCTGCTCTTTCGCGAGCTGGCTGTAGAAAATCACCTGAAACAACAAATCACCCAGCTCTTCTTGTAGGTTCGGCCAATCTTTGTTGTGAATCGCGTCCACTACTTCATAGGTTTCTTCGATAGTATGCGGGACAATTGTTTCAAAATTTTGTTTCAAATCCCAAGGACAGCCACCTTCAGGATCGCGCAGCTTAGTCATGATCTGTTCAAGTTGTTCAATCGGGTGATTCATTGTTTTCTTCCTATTCACTGTCTTTGATTTTTTAAATTTATAACGTCTTCTAAAACTAAAAAAGGCGAGCAGCCAAAACCACTCACCTTTCTATTTTTTCGGTCATCCTCAAGAGCGAAGAATGAGCGAGTTGGGGATCTCAAATCGCTTGGCGAGATTCCCTATCCACGTTCGTCCCTCACTGTAGGGAATGACGACTATCTTTGTTTTACTAAGTAATTGGCTCTTCTAACAAGGCAACAAACTTACGAGACTTCTGAGCATAGCTTGCCTATGTGATGAAGCGAGTATAGTGCAGTTAACACAGTTAGAAGGCCAAGTACGACGTAAAAACTAGCCTAGGCGTTTTACGCTCATAACATCTTTGATCTGTTCTACTCGGCTTGTCACGCGACTCAGAATCTCAATGTTGGTCACTTCCAAATCGAAATCCATCACCGACAGCTGACGTTTATAGTCAATACGGCTCTTCATTGTCGTCACACTGACTTTTTCGTTCAAGAACAGGGATGTAATGTCTTTCAACAAGCCGGTACGTTCTAGCGCCTCTACACGCAGTGTTAAGATATACGAGCCAACAAAACCATCTCCCCACACCGTATCGATGATACGTTCAGGGGCATGTAGGTTAAGTTCACTTAACTGCTCACAATCGCTGCGGTGTACTGAGATACCACGCCCTTGAGTAATGTAACCTTTGATCACATCCCCCGGGATAGGCTGACAACAACGAGCCAAGTGGGTCATTAGGTTATCAACACCTTCAACAACGACAGCATCCTTTTTCGGACGGCTCTGATGTGCTGGCTTATTGTCAGACTCAAGCAACTTCTCGAGTGCTTTCTTATCTTCTTCTTCAGCCGTCGGCTTATTGACCAGAGCATTGATGTGATTAACCACTTGGTTAATACGCAAATCGCCGCTACCAATACCAGCATACAATTCATCAGGTGTATTGACGTTGAATCGTTTCAGCGCATATTGCTCAGCATCTTTCAGTGTTGCGCCGACTCTGCCTAGCTCGACTTCTAGGATGTCTCGTCCAGCTTCGAGGTTTTTCTCACGACTCTGTGCGCGGAACCAAGCGTTAATTTTTGCTCTAGCTCGACTTGAATGAACAAAACCTGTGGTCGGATTTAACCAATCACGTGATGGATTCGGTTCTTTTTGAGTAATGATCTCAACTTGATCGCCCATCGCCAACTTATGAGTAAACGGAACGATTCGACCTGCGACTTTGGCACCGATACAACGGTGTCCAACCATCGAGTGAATGTGGTAAGCAAAATCCAACGGCGTTGCACCCATTGGTAAATCGACCACATCACCGCGTGGTGTAAAGGCATAGACTCGGTCATCAAAGACTTGGCTACGTACTTCATCCAGCATTTCGCCAGAATCTGACATCTCTTCTTGCCAGTCGATAAGCTTACGCAACCACGTGATTTTCTCATCGTAGCCACTGCGTACACCGCTAGAAGCACCTTCTTTATACTTCCAGTGCGCAGCCACACCTAACTCAGAGTCTTCGTGCATTTGCTTGGTACGGATCTGAATTTCGATGGTCTTGCCTTCAGGGCCAAGAACTACGGTATGAATTGATTGGTAACCATTGGGCTTAGGATTCGCCACATAGTCATCAAATTCACTTGGAAGATGTTTATATTTGGTGTGAACCACACCTAGACCGGCATAACAGTCTTGCAGTTGGTCGGCAATAATACGTACCGCACGCACGTCAAAAAGCTCATCAAACTCTAAGCCCTTTTTCTGCATTTTACGCCAGATGCTGTAGATGTGTTTGGGACGACCGCTGACTTCAGCATTGATGCTTGAACGGTTCATTTCTGATGTTAGGTCATCAACAAAGTCAGTGATGTATTGTTCGCGCACGATACGACGCTCTGACAGCTGTTTGGCAATCTGCTTGTAGGTATCTGGTTGTTGATAGCGGAAAGCGTAATCTTCAATTTCCCACTTTAGCTGACCAATGCCCAAACGGTTTGCAAGAGGCGCATAGATGTTAGCACACTCTTTTGCTGCCGCACGGCGAACAGCATCAGGGGCCTTTTTTACCTCGATGAGGTTGCAAATTCGTTCTGCTAGCTTGATGACGACGCAGCGGAAATCATCGACCATGGCCAGTAACATTCGACGAACGTTATCTACTTGTCCCGAGGCTGCACTGCCTTCAAGGGTAACGTTGAGCTGGCCCAAAGCTGCCATTTCTTCAACGCCATCAATTAACTTTACGGTTTCTTTACCGTAGCTTTCTTCAAACGCTTCACGTCCAAAAACGCCGCTTGAAACAACGGGGAAAAGTTGCGCTGCAATTAAAGTGGCACGGTCCATCGACAACGTAACCAAGATTTCGATCATCTCACGCCCACGCCAAAGCAGGAGCGACGCTTGCTCGTGATCTTTTAATAGCTCTTCACAGTGACGATAAACTTTGGTCAGTTTATTCGAGGTTTTTACGTCTTGATTCAGTGACGCAATCCAACTTTCTAGCTCAAACTGTTCGCTTGGGTTTAAATGTGCGCTTCGTACCGCAACCATCATGCCTTCCTAGTTATTATGTTTTATACCCAATTCAATATGACTAACTGATTCCAAGTTAGTTCGACTCATATTGATATCAGCGCAGGCTTCCCTGCGCCTTTGTGATTCATTTTTAAGCCATATTTAAGGGCTTCTAAGCCTTGATAAAGAGAGCCATCGATTCTAGATGACTGGTATGGGGAAACATATCCAACATACCAAGTTTGGCTAATTGATAGCCTTGTTTTTCTAAACTCTCAGAATCTCTCGCTAGAGTAGCAGGATTACACGAAACATAAACCACACGCTTCGCTCCTAACGCTGAAATTTGATCAACGATCCCACTCGCTCCAGCACGTGCAGGGTCAAGTAATACTTTATCGAATTTCTCTTTTGCCCAAAGCTGTGAAGATAAATCTTCTTCGAGGTTCGCTTGATAAAACTCCGTATTGCTTAACTGGTTTAACGCCGCATTAGCCGTTGCCTGTTGAACCATTTCATCAACGCCTTCCACACCAACGACAAACGCCGATTGTTGTGCGATAGGCAGACTGAAGTTGCCTAAACCACAAAACAGGTCAAGCACACGCTCATCCGCTTGAGGCTCTAACCACTCAATCGCTTGAGCAACCATCTGTTGGTTCACTTTCTGGTTAACTTGTATAAAGTGGTTTGGCTCAAAAGGTAAGGTTACACCGGTTTCACTATAGCTTGGCGAATCACCCACCAAACGAACCAACTTATCGGTTTCTGGCATCGAGTACAGCGTTACACCTTCTTCTTTCGCGAGCGTCATCAACGCTTGCTCATCTTTTTCAACCAAAGGTTTAAGGTGACGCAGCACCATAACAGGGCCAGTATCACCCAACACCAATTCAACATGTCCTAAAGACGTAAGGCTACTGAAAGTGTTCAGTAAACTTTTCAGTTTTGGCAGCAATACATTAAGGCGAGGGTCAAGCACCGCGCAGTCGGTGATGTTTTCAATCTGTTTACTTTGTTTCTTACGGAAACCAAACTGAAGCAGCTGTGTCTTCTTATCAACAAATAGACTGATACGCGCGCGACGACGATAACCGGTTTCATCACCGACAATCGGCTGGGCGACTTCGGTGTTAGCCGTTTGGTATTTGCTCATCAGGTGCGTCAAAGATTGTGCTTTATGCTCAACCTGAGATGAGTAACCGAGATGTTGAAGATGACAGCCACCACACTGATTAAAGTGCTTACAAAATGGCTTTAAACGCAGCTCACTCGGTTGAAGTAATTTGATGAGTTTTGCTCGCGAAAACTTACTTTTGCTCTCAGTAAGCTGAATAACCACCTTCTCACCGGGCAATGCGCCATCAATGAAAACGGGTTTGTTCTTCTGATAAGCGATGCCAGCGCCATTGTGATCCATTCGTTCAACCAAAACCGATTGATGCTTGGTCTCGAGTTGAGTTTTCTTTTTTGGTTGGAAAAAACGTGCCATTGCTTGTGCCTAATGTATCTTTTAATAAGTAATTGGTATCCAGGACTCACTATTCTGTCTTGGAATCATTGTCGAACGTCACGGCTTTGATTAAGCTTACCGTTCACTTAACCGCCATTGTGTGCGTTATTTTCCCATATCCAGACCTCGATGTAATTAAAGAACATGACCAGATATGGCTTAAGAGCCCGTGTAATTACCTTAACTCTAGCTCCAACCCTAATTATTGGGCTGCTATTGAGTGCATTTTTCTCATTTAACCGCTATCAAGACCTTGAGGGGCAAGTGGTTAACACTGGTACTAGCATCATTGAACCACTAGCGATTGCGAGTGAGTCTGGCATGAAGCTCGAAAGTCGAGAGTCTGTTCGTCAGCTGATTAGCTATGCTCATCGAAAAAATTCTAAGCTGGTGCGCAGTATTGCGGTGTTTGATGAACGTCATGAGTTGTTTGTAACGTCAAACTTCCATCCTGATTTTGAAAGCCTGACCTATCCGAAAGATAAACCGATTCCGCATTTAAGCTCATCGAATCTGCTCGATAATACGCTGATTCTTAGGACACCTATCATCGCTGAGGGACAATACATCAACTCAGCTAATGGCCAGTCTCAAGCGAACCAAGCGATCGGTTATATTGCGATAGAGTTAGACTTGTCGTCACTTCGATTGCAGCAATATCAAGAAGTGTTCTCTGCCTTCTTGGTGTTGATCCTCGGTCTTGGACTTTCTGGGGCATTTGCCTTCCGCTTGATGCACGATGTAACCCAACCGATCACACACATGAAAAACATGGTCGATCGAATTCGTCGTGGCCACTTAGATGTGCGTATCGAAGGCAAAATGCATGGTGAGCTTGATTCACTGAAAAACGGTATCAACGCGATGGCGGTCTCGCTATCTGAATATCACGTCGAGATGCAGCACAGCATCGACCAAGCAACATCTGATCTGCGTGAAACCCTAGAGCAATTAGAGATTCAAAACGTTGAGTTAGACATTGCGAAAAAACGAGCTCAAGAAGCCGCTCGTGTTAAATCCGAGTTCTTGGCGAATATGTCTCATGAGCTTAGAACACCACTCAATGGTGTGATTGGCTTTACTCGTCAGATGCTCAAGACACACCTATCGAACAGCCAAACCGATTACCTGCAGACCATTGAGCGTTCGGCCAACAACCTACTCAGCATCATCAACGATATCTTGGACTTCTCGAAACTTGAAGCCGGCAAACTCGCTCTAGAAAACATTCCATTTGAGTTCCAAGCGAGCCTAGAAGAGGTGGTTAGCCTTCAAGCCACTAATGCTCATGAAAAAGGTCTTGAGCTTACGCTTAAGATCGACCCGAAAGTACCACCAGGCGTTGTTGGTGATCCACTGCGTATCCAACAGATCCTGACTAACCTCGTGGGTAACTCGATCAAGTTTACCGAGCGTGGCAACATTGACATCAGCGTTGAACTTCGTTCACAAAGCGAAGACAGCATTGAGCTGCAGTTTATGGTTCGAGATACGGGTATTGGTATCTCAGAGCGCCAACAAGCACAACTTTTCCAAGCCTTCAGCCAAGCCGATGCGAGCATCTCTCGTCGTTATGGTGGTACAGGCTTAGGTCTGGTAATCACCCAAAAACTGGTCAGCCAAATGGGCGGAGAGATCAGCCTAACCAGTCGTCTTCACCAAGGCTCCACATTCTGGTTCACCCTGAGACTATCGACTACCGATATGCCGATGACAGAACTAATAGAGACTCAGTGCCTGCAAGACAAGCAACTGCTGCTTATCGAGCCAAACATGCAAGCGGCATCAATTACTCAGCAGATCCTAACCCAAGAAGGCTTGGTGGTAACGTACCGTTCGGTTATGCCTGACGAATCTACCTCGTATGACTACGTTCTACTTAACTTAGCCGCGAACCAAGAGTATCAATTTGATACCGTAAGTGGTTGGGCGATTGGCGCGAAGAAGATCGCTCAGAACGTGATTATTGGTACACCAAGTACCGAGCTAGCGTTGGGTGAGCAATTGATGAAAGAGGTCGATGTTCAGTGCATTACTAAGCCTCTCTCTCGCAAGAAGTTGCTGCAAACTTTAGTATCGAATCAAGCTCCAACCTTAATTGCACCCGCTATTGAAACACATTCAGAAGAGAAACTACCGCTTACGGTATTGGCGGTCGACGACAACCCTGCCAACCTTAAACTGATTACTGCGCTGCTAAAAGAGCGCGTAGAGACAGTGATCAGTTGTACTAGTGGTCAGAAAGCTCTCGACAAAGCGACAGAGACTCCATTTGATGTCATTTTCATGGATATTCAAATGCCGCAGATGGACGGCGTGACCGCTTGCCAAAAAATTAAGGCGTTGGCGAACAATGCAAACACGCCTGTGATTGCTGTTACTGCGCATGCCATGATGGGAGAGCGTGACCGACTACTTGAAGCAGGTATGGATGACTACCTAACCAAGCCTATCGAAGAGCATGTGTTACAACAGGTTCTTATTCATTGGAGCCCTACCTCTGAGATTGAGCACATTGATAAAATAGACCCAGATCACCCGGCGGTCTCTGCTGAAATCGACCACAACTCTGTTTCAGAAGTTGAAGCCAGCGAGCACAAGAACATCATCATTGATTGGCAAGCTGCTTTGAAACAAGCCGCCAATAAAGAAGACCTCGCACGCGATATGCTGCAAATGCTCGTAGATTTTATTCCTGAAGTTTATGAAGCCGCGGAAAAAGCGATCGAAGACAGTGACTACCCCGTTGAAGCGCTGACACACATCATCCACAAGATGCATGGCAGCAGCTCATACAGTGGGGTACCAAGGCTTAAGTCGGTATGTGCAACGATAGAGAAAGAACTTCGTTCAGGCACTTCTGTTGAAGACATTGAACCGGAGCTTTTTGAACTTCAGGATGAATTAGATAAGGTTCAAGCAACCGCGATTCATTATTTGAAACCAGCCAAGACCTAGCGAATATTTCTTACTCACAAATATTCATTAAACGATTTCCCAGCCAATAAAAAAGCAGAGCTCATGAGCTCT